>NZ_JBVHIP010000039.1:61167-82834 GCF_055560495.1 Kitasatospora sp. NPDC023176
GCCTCGCCCCGGGGCACCGGCGACCCCCCTGGTGCCCCGCGTAGCCGGGGCCCCGACCGCACACCCCCGAACTCGAACCCCACCGGGGGGCGCCCGGCCTGTAGGGCCGGGCGCCACCAGATCCGTCGACACCCCATCGTTCAGCGGGTCTTCTTCCGCTTCGTCTTCGTCCAGCCGAGCGCGAAGAACACGAGTGAGGCCGTGAACGCCGCCCCTCCGAGGACGTTTGCGTCATTCCGGGAGGAGTCCCACTCCGCGATGAGGGCGATCAGGGCCGCGAGGGCCAGGAGGCCTACGACGACCGCGGCCGTCACCTTTTTCATCGCGTCCGCCTTTCGCCGATCCGTCCGCTGAGATCCACCGAGTCCGACGGGGACCGGATTACCCGAAGGGGTTGCAGACGAAGCCGCCCGCCCCGATGCCGCCGACCCAGTAGATGTAGGTCCAGCCGTTCTGGTGCTGGCAGACCTGGATCCCGCCGGCGATGACGCCGAGCGCGGCGGCGACGGCTCCGGCGTACGGGCCGCCGCCCAGCGCGGCCACCAGCCCGGAGATGCCGGCACCGGTCCAGAAGCCGCCCTCGACCTTGTTGGTGAGCCAGGAGTCCAGGCCGACCTCGACGCCGTACCAGTGCGTCTTGATGTAGCCGTGTCGGCCGCGCCACCGCCGGCCAGGACGAGCCTGCAGCTCGGCGGCCTGCGGCGCCGCCTCGGTTCGCAGTTCCCGGTCGGGAGCCCTCGGGGCCGCCCAGCGGGGCCTGTCGTGCACCGGCCGGAGAGCGGGTCGGCTATTCGGCCGACTTCCAGGGGCGGGCGAACTCGTGCAGCGCCGTCGCGGCGGCCGGGGCGAGCATCCGGTCGTTCACCGGTGTGCCGGCCGGGTGCAGGAAGTGGTCCAGGCCGGCCAGGGTGCGCAGTCCCGGGCCGGTGGTGTGCGCGCGGGCGAGTGCGGCGAGCAGCGGCGTCGTGGTGGCGCAGGGCACGTTGGTGTCCGCGGTGCCGCAGGTGACGGTGACGCGGGTGCCGGGCCGGATCGCCCGGGCGGCGTCCGGCGGGTAGACGTCGTCGTCGCTGCGGACGAAGCGGGCGTTGTTCGGGCCGAACAGGGCGTTCAGCAGCGAGGCGAGCGGCGGCAGCAGGGCACTCGTGTCAGTGGGGCGCCCGGCCCGGAAGTTGGCGATGGCGGCGGCCATGCCAGACTTGTTCGCCTGGGCCACCGGCTCGGTCAACTGCCCGGCCGTCACGGCCTGGTCGAGCTGGGTGTCAAGCTGGGCGGCCAGGAGGTCCAGCAGGCGCTCGTCCTGCGGGGCCAGCAGTGCGAGGCCGGCCGGCGCGGGCCGTACCGTGCGGGCGAGGAGCAGCGCCTGCAGTCCGCCTTCGCTGTGGCCGACGACCAGCAGGGCGTGCGGGTCGGCCTCCGGTTGGTTGTGCAGGGTGGTGTAGGCGGCCGCGGCCTGGCGGGTGAAGGCGGCCAGGTCCAGCCGGCCGGGGTCGCCCTGGTAGGCGCCGGCTCCGGTGCGGCCGGTGAAGTACTTGTCGAAGCGCAGCGTCATCACGCCGTCGGCGCCGAGGGTGTCGGCTATCAGTGCCAGGGTCCCGGGCGTGAGCTGGGGCGGCTCGTCGCCGTTGCGGTCCGTCGGGCCGCTGCCGGGCAGCAGTAGGGCGGCGGCGAGGTGGTGGCCGGCCCGGTGGGCGGGGACGTGCAGGGTGCCGTAGGCGGTGGTGCCGTCCACGGTGAACTGCACCGCGCGGTCTGCGGTGGGGACGAGTGCGGCCGGTGCGGCCGCGTTGGCGGCGGGCGTGCCCAGTCCCGTCACGGTGACCGCGGCCAGAGTGGCGGCGGTCGCTAAGGTGCTCCAACGCATGTGTTTCTCCTGTGAGTTGGGGTGTGGCTTCGAGCTCCGGGAGCTCAGTGGCCGATCAGCTGCAGGACCGTGATGAAGACGGCCGGACCCACGAGTAGCAGCAGGCACCGGGGATTGCCGAAGTTGAGGGTCCAGCCGATGCCGAACCGCTTGGCGACGAAGAGGGATGGGTCCTGCCGGTTGAGGTAGAACAGCCCGCCGGCGCGCCAGTAGCGGTCGTCGTCCGGGGCCACCACCCGCGGGTCCGCCGGCCCGCCCGCCGCGTCGTCCGGTTCACTCGTCGCCAGGCGGCTCCCGCCCTGCCCGGTGCGCAGCGCGATCGCGACGACGACGAGCAGGCCTGCCGTGATCGGCGCCAGCACGGGGACAGGGGAGAAGGAGAGGTTGCCGTGCCAGGTCTGCCAGGCAGCGGCCAGCATGCCCAGGTTGACGCAGGCCCCCAGCAGCATGACCGAGCCCGCGGTTCGGACGACGAATCGCCGGTGCCGCGCAGCGCTGGTCGCCGGCCGCGCGGGGTCGAGCGCGGCCCGGGAGCGGAGTGCCAGCCGGGTCACCAGCAGGAGCAGCCCGGTGAGCGCGAGTTGGATGAAGACCGGTGCGAAGGCGGTGCCGATCGACTTGTCCGCCAGCCGGTCGGCTTCCCCGTGGGTGGCGTAGTGCATCGGCAGCCGGTCCGGCATCGACGGGTACTCCACCGCGGCGAGCACTGCGGAGAACACGGGGACAAGCAGCGCGGGCGCGGCCCACCGCCAGGGATAGCGCACCGGCTCGGTCCGCAGCGTGGTGTCCACGGCGACCACCTGGCGCAGGCCGCGGTACCAGTCCTCGCCGAGCTTGACCGTCAGGATCGCGCGACGGGCGCGAAGGTACCCGGCCGTGGACACCACCGCGATAGCCGTCGACGCTCCTGCGAACAGCGGTGTGCTCGGGAACACGAGGCAGCATACGAGCTCGGCCGCGAGCACCGCGCCGCCGACGCCCCCCACCCACCAGCGGTACGCGCGCCGCTGTTCGGCGATCACGGGGGCGTTGGCGTGTGCCGGCGGGGTCCGCACCCCGAAGGGCAGGGTCGGCCCGGTGAGGGCGGGCATCAGCCACGCCATCAGCAGTATGACGAAGGGTATGACCACCTGAACGACAGCTGTTCCGGACATCATGCCGGCTCTCCTAGGCCTCTGTGTTCCACGTCGAGCTCTCCATCGTGCGGCTCGCCGCCCCGCCCGCCGAGCCGGGCCCCGAAGGAACCGACGACCCGTCCGCACATCGTCAGCACGGCCTCCGGGTCCACCCCTTGCGCTGCCGCCTCGGCGAGCAGCGTCCGCAGCCGAACCGACCACTCGTCGGCGAAGCCGGGAGGCGGCGGTCCGGAGTGAGGGTCCCGCTGGACCACGGCGCCGCTCTTACGGTTCAGCCGCAGCAGTCCCTCCTGGCGCAGCAGGTCGTAGGCCTTGTTGACGGTGTGGAAGTTGATGCCGAGGTCGCCGGCGAGCTGTCGGGTCGACGGCAGGGCGCTTCCCTCCACCAACTCGCCCACCGCGATGGCCGCCACGACCTGGTCCCGGATCTGCTGGTAGATCGGGACGGCGCTGCTCAGGTCGATGCTCAGGATCACGCGTGACTCCCTGGGGTGTATCTGCTCTATTACTTATAGAACAGACCATCAGTCGCTCGCAAGGAAGGGAGCGTCAGTGTGGCGTCAAGACGGCCGCGGCCAGCCGCAACGCCAGCATGCGCGCCCGCACCGAGGGCGAATCGGGCATCAGGGCGTGACCGGTGCGCTCCAGGATGTCCGCCATGGGCAGCAGGGTGATGGTCCGGCGGCGCAACGTCAGGTAGGCGTCCAGTGAAAGCACGTTCCCCGCGCGGCGCAGATCCGCCTCCTGGCAACTGGCGAGGGCGAAATCGGCGTAGTCGGCGACGAACCGGGCCCGCCACCGCTGTGACATGCCGGGCGCCGAACGCGCCCACAGATCCGCGAGAGCCGCCTCGGCCGGCGCACCGGGGCCGGCTTCTCCTGACCGAGGACCCGCACCAGCCGGTCGACCATCGTACGGACCTGCTCGGGGCGCCGACCGAGATCGCCGCCGGCTGATCTGCCCACCCAATATCGGGATGCCGCACCCTGCCGCATGCACACGGCCCACCACGCACGGGAACCGCACATCCTCCTTCCGCGTCCAGGCTGGGCATCGCGGCGCTCCTCGTCCCGCCGCCGTCACCGTGCGTGTGCGCCTGCTCCCGCCCCCAAGAACATCGATGACCAGCGACGACGACCTGACAGAGGGTCGCCGACCGGGCGGTTTGGCGGCCATCCAGCGATACCCTCCGTGACCGTTCGTCACCGACGAAGCCCCGAAGCAAGCCCCGTGGCCACCACTCCGCGGCGTGATCTGCCCCACATGCCGCCGGGCGGTTCATCCGGTTTGGCCCGAGCTGAACCGAATTGACGGGTCGACATGTCAGCCCATTTCTCATGTGATTCTGATGATCTGTTGACATTTCTTTTAGGTCTACATAAAACTCCGCTCGAACTTTTGCCCAATTATCGGAAGTTGGAGCTTACGCACAGTGAGAACAGCAGCAAGACGGTCGGGCGGTGTGTTCGCCGCGGCACTCGCTGCGGTCGCGCTGGCCGCCACCGCAGTGGCGCCCGCCGCCGCTGCCCCCGGCGGAGCACCGCCGCCCGGCGTAACAGGCACCCAGGACACCGCCGAGAGCCAGGCCGTCAAGGAGGCGGCCCGCACCGGCAAGCCGGTGGAGGTGCTCACCAAGCGCGGCGAGTCCAGTGAGACCGTGGCCCAGCCCGACGGCCGACTGAAGACCACCACGTACGTCCAACCCAAGCGGGTGCGCAAGAACGGCGCCTGGGTGGACCTCGACCCGACGCTGCAGCGGCTGCCCGACGGCGCCGTCGCCCCCAAGGGCTCCACCGCCGACTTGCGGTTCTCCGGCGGCGGCAGCGAACCGCTGGTCACGATGACCCGGGCCGGCAAGGCGTTGAAGCTCAACTGGCCGAAGCCGCTGCCCCAGCCGGTGGTCGACGGTGCGACCGCCGAGTACCGGTCGATCCTGCCGGACGTGGACCTGCGGCTGTCTGCCACCAAGACCGGGTTCACCCAGGTCGTCGTGGTGCACACCGCCGAGGCCGCCAAGAACCCCGGCCTGGAACAGCTCCGGCTCGGTCTGCACGGCGACGGCCTGACCGTCAACCAGGAAGCGGACGGCACCCTCACGGCAAAGGACCCGTCCGGCGGCGGAACCGTCTTCGAGGCGCCCGTCCCGGTGATGTGGGACTCCTCCAAGCCGGCTGCCGCCCCTGCCGACGCGCCGGCAGGGGCTCCGACCGGCGCCCCGAAGACGCCCAATGCCGTCCCGCAGGCCGTCCCGCACGCCGAGGCCGCTGGCCCGGCTGCCACCGCCAGCGCCACCGCAGGCAGGAGTGACTCCGCTACTGCCGGCTACGGTGACCTGCCCGGTGAGGGCGCCAAGATGACCCGCCTCAAGGTCGAGCTACCGAAGGACACCATGGTCCTGACGCCCGACCAGGGCATGCTGAACGACCCCGGCACGATCTACCCGGTGATGATCGACCCGGCGTGGAACACCCCGCACGCCGCCGACTGGGCGGGCGTCTCGCGCACCTACCCGAACCAGGCGTACTGGCACTTCACGTACAACAGCACCTACGTCCACGACTGGGGCGTCGGCTACTGCGGTGACACCTCCCGCTGCGCGCCGACCGACGTCAAGCGGGCCTTCTTCCAGCTGCCCAACCCGTTCGTCGGCAAGCAGATCCTCTCCGCCACCTTCGGCACTTACGAGAGCTGGTCGTACTCCTGCGACGCCCGGCCGGTCGAACTGTGGAACACCGGCTACATCTCCCCGGGCCTGAACTGGAACTCGCAGAACGCCTCCGGGTTCTGGAGCCGTTACCTGCAGACCATCAACACCGCCAAGGGCTGGAGCGGCAGTTGCCCCGGCGGCTGGCTGGAGTACGGCGAGACGGGCGCGGTGAAGAACCTGGTCCAGGACGCCGCGAACTGGGGCTGGCCGACCATCTCCTTCGGCCTGAAGGCGCAGAACGAGGGTGACACCCTCGCCTGGAAGCGCTTCACCGACGACGCCTACCTCCAGGTGTACTACAACCTGCGGCCCAACCAGATCCCGATGTCCGACATGACGATGTCGCCGGGCTCGGTCTGCCAGTACCCGGGCATCCGGATCAACAAGATGCCGCAGGTCACCACCCGGGCCAGTGACCCGGACGGCGAGGCGATCGGTGTCCAGTTCGCGGTCGGCTGGGACGACGGCACCGGCCTGCGCCGCCGCTGGTGGTCCACCGGCTCGGAGGACGCCGCCCCGGCGGGCAACACGTTCAAGGGCTCCGGCTCGATGTTCTCCTGGCCGCTGCCGGCCAACCTGCCGCAGAACATCCAGCTCGACTGGGAGGCCCGCGCCTGGGACGGCGCCCAGTGGGGGCCGTGGTCCTCCGACGGCGACCCGACCGGTTGCTACTTCATCGTCGACACTTCCGCGCCGGACGGCCCGGCGATCACCTCGGACGCCTACCCGGGCTCCAAGGACGCCACCGCGGCCCTGCCGTGGACCGACGGCGTCGGCAAGAACGGCCTGTTCACCCTCAAGTCGGCGGCCACCGATGTGGTCAAGTACCAGTGGGGCCTGGACACTTCGCCGTCCGCGGCGAACGAGGTCGCCACCAGCGGCGGCGCCGGGAGGACAGTGCGCGTCCAGCCGCAGACCGCCGGACCGCACTTCATCTCGGCGCGCGCGGTCGACGGCGCCGGCAACGCCTCGCAGCCCGAGACGTACTACTTCAACGTGCTCGCCGGCCAGCCCCAGCGCGCAGGCTGGGCGATGGACGACACCGGCGGCACCACCGTCACCGGCACCGGCGGCAGCTTCGAGACGACCCTCGGCTCCGGCGCCACCCCCGGTGCGCCCGGCCACCTCGGCCAGGCCCTCGCCCTGGACGGCACCCCCAACGCCTACGCCGAGACCCGGGGCGCGGTGCTGGACACCACCTGCGGCTTCACCGTCTCGGCCTGGGTCAACCTCGCCGACACCACCCGCAACCGGGCGGCGGTCAGTGCGAACGGCACCCTCGCGACCCGCTTCGCCGTCGGCCTGCTCGCCGGCAAGTGGAGCATGTGGACGTCCAACCAGGACAGCAGCAACTACATCCTCGAAGCGGCGACCTCGAACGCCCCGGTGGTGACCGACCAGTGGACCCACCTGGTCGGCGTCTACGACCCGGTGGCCAGGACCGGCACCGTGTACGTCAACGGCGTGCCCGGCACACCGACGGCCATGGCCGGCACCTGGGACGTCCGGGGCCCGCTGGAACTCGGCCGCGCCAAGTTCTTCGGCAACATGACCGACCCGTGGAAGGGCTCGGTCGACGAGGTCCGGCTCTGGGACCGCAACCTGAGCAAGGCCGAGGCCGCCGACGTCGCCGCCGACAAGCAGCTCACCACCGGCCGCCCCGCCAAGGCCGTCTGGCACCTGGACGGCACCGACGCCAAGCCTGTCGGCACCTCCGAGACCGACGACCTCACCGCCTACAACGGCGTGGCGCTCGGCCGCCCCGGCATCGCCGACAAGGCGATCCACCTGGACGGCACGGACGACTACCTGCGCGGCACCCGCCCCCAGGTGGACGGCAGCCGGGACTTCTCCGTCTCCACCTGGGTCAAGCTGCCCGCACCCACCGCCGGCGACACCACCCCGAAGATGGCGGTCACCCAGATCGGCCAGCACAACAACGAGTTCTCGCTCTACTACTCGCCCTACTGGAAGCGCTGGATCTTCGGCCGCTACAAGGAGGACACCTCCACCGACACCCTGGTGCGCACCTGGCAGCCCGACTGCACCCCGAACACCCCGATCAACGGCGTCCCCTGCTTCGCCGGCACCACCGGCGAGTGGACCCACCTGCTGGGAGTATCCGACACCGCCGCGAAGAAGCTGCGCCTCTACATCAACGGATACCTGGTCGGCGAGTCGGACTACACCCAGAACGCGCCGTGGGCCAACCCCGGCCCGCTCCAGGTCGGTGCCGTCAACCGGGAAGGCGCCAACGGCGAGTTCTTCGGCGGCGACATCGACGACGTCCGGATCTACGACCGCGTCGTCACCGGCCCGGAGGCCACCGCGATGGTGCAGCAGCGCCCGCAGCTGGCCGGCCGCTGGAGGCTCGACGCGGCCACCGGCACCCCGGCCGTCACCCCCGACGAGGGCCCGGCCAAGGTCGGCGCGGAGCTCGGCGGCGAGGCCAAGATCAACCCCGCCGGCGGGAACCTGCTCCCCAGCGGAACCCTGCAGCTGGACGGCACGACCGGCTACGCGGCCGCCGCCAAGAGCCCGCTGCACACCGGTCAGAGCTTCACCCTGGCCGGCTGGGCGATGACTGCGGGCACCCCGACCCGGGACATGACGGTCCTGTCGGTGGCCGGTACCCGCAACAGCGCGGTCACCGTGCGCTGGCACCCGCTCGGCCCTGACACCAACGGCCAGCAGATCGGCGAGTGGCAGGCCGAGGTGCGGGCCGACGACCCCGACGGCGCGGTGCGCACCCGTACCGCGCACACCGCGGTCAACGGCACGGCGGCGGACTGGACCCACCTGGCGGTCAGCTATGACGCCTTCGTGGACCGGCTGGTCCTCTACGTCAACGGCCAGCCGGAGAACCAGGGCTGCCCGGACAACTCCGCCGGCTGCATCCCGCACGTCTCCTCGACCGGCGCCCCGCAGCCCTACGAGGCGAGCGGTGGCCTGCAGTTCGGCCGGAACAGGGCGGGCGGCGCCTGGGGTGAGTACTTCTCCGGTGAGCTGGACGACGTCTGGCTGTACCAGGGCGTGCTGAGCCCCGCGCAGATCGTCAAGCTCGCCGACTACAACGCGGTGCCGGACACCTCCACCGGGGTCTGACCCCCTGATCCCCCACGGGCCGGGCGGCTGACTGCCGCCCGGCCCGTGGTCCGTCATATCTCCTTCGCATTCCGTCATATCCATTTTCTCCCAAGGGAGTTGTTCCACTCATGAGCAGGAAGAGGTCGGCGCTGCGGTCGGCCCGCACCAGGGTGTCCGCGGTCATCGCGGGCGCACTGGTCGGGTCACTGCTGCCGACAGTGCCGCTGGCCGCCGTCGCGGCGGCCGCCGAACCGTACGCCAAGCCCACCGCGGTCTCACCCGAGAAGCCGGTCAAGGGCTCCGACGCCAAGACCAAGGGCCGGAAGGCGGACACCACCGTCAGCCGGACGGACGGCCAGCACGGCGCGCTGCCCGGCGCGGGCAGCGCCACCGTCGACGTGCCCGGCGAGAAGGGCACGGCGGTCAGGGCCGGCCGGCTGCCGGTCGCGCTCTCGTCCTCGGGCGCCCCCCGCACGGTCAAGGTCGAACTGCTCGGCCAGGACGCCGCCGTCAAGGCCGGGATCAACGGCGTGCTGATGACCGTCTCCGGCGCCGACGAGAACAGCGGGCTGGCCGTCGACTACTCGTCCTTCGCCCAGGCGGCAGGCTCCGGCTTCGGCTCGCGGCTGAAGCTGGTGCGCCTGCCCGCGTGCGCGCTGACCACGCCCGACCTTCCCGAGTGCAGGGTGCAGACCCCGCTGCCGGGCGGCAACGACCCGGCGAAGCAGACCGTCGCCGCGGACGCGCTGACCACGGCCCCGGCCGGGTCGATGCGCCTGGCCGCCGCGCCCGGCGCGACGGTGGTCGCCGCCACCGCCGGTACCGCCGGACCGAGCGGTGACTACAAGGCGACGCCGCTGTCCAGTGCGTCGAGCTGGTCGACCGCACTGAACAGCGGGTCGTTCACCTGGTCGTACGACATGCCGCTGACCGCGATGCCGGGCGGTCTGACGCCGAAGGTCGCCCTGTCCTACAACTCCGGCGCCATCGACGGCCGGACAGCGAACAGCAACAACCAGGCGTCCTGGGTCGGCGACGGCTTCGACCTGTCGCCGGGCTTCGTGGAACGCAGCTACAAGGCGTGCGCCGACGACGGTGCGCCGAAGACGGGCTCCGCGAGCCCGGGCGACCTGTGCTGGGGCACGGACAACGCGACGATCAGCTTCGCGGGACACTCCGGCGAGCTGATCCCGGTCTCCGGCGACGAGTGGCGCATCAAGGACGACGACGCCACCAAGGTCGTGCGCCTGCGAGACGGGTCCCGGGGTAACGGTGACAACGACGGCGAGTACTTCCGGGCCACGACGCCCGACGGCACGAGCTACTACTTCGGCTACAACCGCCTCCCGAACTGGTCGGCCGGCAAGCCGGAGACCAAGTCGGTCTACACGGTCCCGGTGTTCGGCAACAACGCCGGTGAGCCTTGCAACGGCGCCGACTTCGCCTCCTCCTGGTGCCAGCAGGGCTGGCGGTGGAACCTCGACCTGGTCGTCGACGCCCACGGCAACGACATCACCTACTGGTACACCCCCGAGACCAACAACTACGGCCGCAACCTCAAGGCCACCGACCGCACCCCGTACATCCGGGGCGGCCGCCTGGACCACATCGAGTACGGCCAGCAGCAGGGCGACCTCTACTCCGCCACCGTCAAGCCGATGGGCCGGGTCGACTTCGCCACCGCCGAACGCTGCCTGGAGACCACGGCCGGCGTCTGCGACCCAGCGAAGATCGACGCCAACCGGCAGTACTGGTACGACACCCCGTGGGACCAGAACTGCAAGGACGGCACCGACTGCACCGGCCAGTACTCTCCCACGTTCTTCACCCGCACCCGGCTCACCCAGGTCACGGCCAGGACGCTCCAGGCCGACGGCAGCTACGCCGCGATCGACACCTGGGACCTGACCCACAAGTGGGGCACCGCCGACTTCGACTACCAGCTGCTGCTGGACTCGATCAAGCACACCGGCTCCTCCACCACCCCGTCCGTCGCACTGCCGAGGACCACCTTCGCCTACAAGCAGCTGGCGAACCGGCTCGACAAGGTCGGCGACGGCCGGATGCCGTTCATCAAGCAGCGCCTCGGCACCGTCACCGACGAACTCGGCGGCCAGCTCGACGTCAACTACTCGGCGCCAGCCTGTGACTGGAACAACCTGCCGACGCCGCAGTCCAACACCACCCGCTGCTTCCCGCAGATGTACCAGGCCTCGCTGGAGAGCCCGGTCACCACGGAGTGGTTCAACAAGTACGTCGTCGACTCGGTCATCGTCACCGACCGCACTGGCGGCGCACCCGACATGGTCACCCACTACACCTACCTCGGCGACGCCGCCTGGCACTTCGACGACGAGGACGGCCTGACCAAGGACAAGCTCAAGACCTGGTCCCAGTGGCGCGGCTACGCCCGCACCCGGGTCGAGACCGGCGGCGTCACCGGCATGACCACCCAGGCCGACCACTACTACCTGCGCGGCATGGACGGCGACCGCTCCGACCCCGCCGACAAGTCCAGGAAGCGCACCGTCACCGTCGACGACGGCCAGGGCACCACACTCGCCGACGACAACGCCTGGTCCGGCTACGAGTACCGCACCGAGCAGTACGACAAGCCCGGCGGCGCGGTTCTGACCAAGACCGTCAACACCCCCTGGAAGCAGGAGACCGCCAAGCGGGTCCGCGACTGGGGCACCACCACCGCCGACATCACCGGCACCGCCGTCACCCGCTCCTTCACCTCGCTCGACAAGGGCGTCGGCACCGCCTGGCGGGAGACCCGCACCAACACCACCCGCGACACCTACGGCCGCTCCACAGTGGTCGAGGACCTGGGCGACGTGGCGGTCGCGGGCGACGACACGTGCACCCGCACCACCTACGCCGACAACACCGCTGCCTGGCTGCTGTCCAGCATCATGCGCGTCGAGACCGTGGCCGCCGGCTGCGGGAGCGACGTCAGCCGGCAGACCCGGGCCGACGGGACCTCCGCCGTCCTGTCCGACCAGCGCGTGCGCTACGACGGCCAGGCGTACGGCGCCGCACCCACCAGGGGCGACGTCACGCTCGCCCAGACGCTCAAGTCGCAGACCGGCAACAGCGCCGTCTTCCTGGACAACGCCTTCGCCTACGACGTCTACGGACGCACCCTGACGGCCACCACCCTGGCCTCCACCACGGTCGTCGATGTCACGGGCGCGACCGGCCCGGTCACCACCGCCTCGCCGGAGTCCCGGACCACCACCACCGCCTACACCCCGGCCATCGGCCGGCCCACCAGGTCCGCGGTGACCACCCCGCCTGCCAAGGCTGGGGACGCCACCACCGCCCGGACCACGACCACCGACCTCGACCTGTTGCGCGGCCTGACGACCGACAGCGTCGACGCCAACAACCGCCGCACCGACATCCAGTACGACGCCCTCGGCCGCACCCTCAAGGTCTGGCAGCCCAACCGGTCGAAGACCACGGGACAGCTCCCCAACCTCGAGTTCGAGTACACCGTCGCGGACGGCAGGATCGTCGCCGTCGCCGCCAAGACACTCAACAGCGACGGATCCCAGCAAACCGGCTACACGCTCTACGACGGACTCGGCCGAGCCCGACAGACCCAGTCCCCGGGCGACAACGGCGGCCGCGTGCTGACCGACACCTTCTACGATGAGCGCGGCCAGACCGTCCTCACCTACACGCCGTACTACGCCACCGGCGCGCCGTCCACGACCCTGCGTAGCGTCGACGACACCACCGGGGTCGAGACCCAGACCGCCACCGCCTACGACGGCCTCGGACGCATCGTCAGCAGCACGGCCCTCGCGGGCAACGGCGTCGGCACCCCGCTCTCCACCACGACCACCGAGTACGGCGGCGACCGGGTCACCGTCACTCCGCCCACCGGCGGTACCCCGACCACCACCATCAGCGACGCGGCCGGCCGGACCACCGAACTGCGCCAGTACACGTCGGGGACCCCAACCGGCGCCTACGACACGACCAGCTACGGCTACGACCCCGCCGGCAAGCTCACCAGACTGACCGACCCGTCCGGAACGACCTGGACCTGGCTCTACGACCAGCTCGGCCGGCAGACCAAGGCGGTCGACCCCGACAGCGGAACCACCGTCAGGGCGTACGACAACCGAGGCCAGCTGACCAGCACCACCGACGGCCGGGGCAGGGTGATCGCCAGCGTCTACGACAACCTCGGCCGCCTGACCGAGACCCGTGAGGGATCGGCCACCGGCACCCTGCTGACGTCGCAGGCCTGGGACCCGTCCGGCAACAAGGGCGTCCTGGCCTCCAGCACCCGCTACAGCACCGTCGGCGGCACCACCTACCAGTACAGGACCGCGTACTCGCTGTTCGACACCCTCGGCCGCTCCACCCGGACGACCGTCACCGTCCCGTCCGTCCCCGGCCAGGAAGGCCTCGCTGGCACCTACGTCAGCGGCAGCATCTACCGCCTCGACGGCCTGCCGCAGAGCATCAGCTACCCGGCAGCCGGCAACCTGCCCGCCGAGTCCGTCGCCATGACGTACGACGCGCTTCGCCGACAGACTGCCGTCGAAGGCCTGAGCAAGTACCTCACCAACCAGACGTACAGCCTCACCGGCAAACCGCTGCAGTCCACGCTCGGCAACGGCACCGCCGGCAAGGACGTGTACGTCACCAACGCCTACGAGTGGGGCACCCAGCGCCTCGCCTCCAGCCGCACCGACCAGTACGGCATCACCGGAGCCACCCGTGCCACCGGCTACACCTACGACCAGGCCGGCAACGTCACCTCGGTCACCGACACCTCGCGGTCCGGCACGGACCGGCAGTGCTTCCGGTACGACCACCTGGCCCGCCTGACCGAGGCCTACACTCCCGGCACCGGCACCTGCCCGGCGCCCGGCAGCGCCCAACTCGGCGGCCCAGCCCCGTACTGGACCAGCTGGACGTACAACACCAACGGCACCCGGGCCACCGAAACCCGGCACGACCCAGCCGGTAACACCGCACAGAACGCCACCACCACCTACGCCTACCCCGCCGCCACCGCGGCCCACCCGCACACCCTGACGTCCACCAGCACCGTCACCGGCACCAACGGCACCCCCATACCGGAGAGCTACGACTACGACGACGCAGGCAACACCACGGGCCGGCACCTCAAGCCGTCCGACACCCGCACCAGCGACCAGACACTGACCTGGGACGTGGAGGGCCGGCTGAGCCAGGTCGTCGACACCGTCACCCCCACGACCGCCCCCACCACGACCGCCACCCGGAGCACCGACTACCTCTACGACGCAGGCGGCAACCGCCTGATCGGCCACACCCGCGACACCGCCGTCCCCGCCGCCGAGAACTGGACCCTCTACCTCGGCGCCACCGAACTCAACCTGGTCAAGGGCGCCGCGAAGCCCACCGCCACCCGCTACTACGCGCTGGGCGGTGCCACCGCTGTCCGCACCGACGACAACAAGCTGACCTTCCAGGTCGCCGACCACCACGGCACCGCCGAGATCGGTATCGACGCGACCACCGGCGCCGTCGCCCAGCGCCGCACCGCCCCCTTCGGTGGCATCCGCGGCACCGCGCCCACCGACTGGGCCGGCCACCGGGGCTTCCTCGGCGGCACCGACGAGCCCACTGGACTCACCCACCTCGGTGCCCGCGACTACGACCCGTCCACCGGGCGTTTCATCAGCGTCGATCCGGAGATCACCACGTCCGACCCGCAGTCGCTGGCGGCGTACACCTACAGCGACAACAACCCCCTGACCTTCAGCGACCCGACCGGGCGCAACTTCCTCGACGGACTGTGGGCGAGTCTGCGCCAGTTCAAGAAGGACCTCAAGGCGACGATGAAGCAACTCGGCGTCCAGCACCCGATGGACCGAACCAGCGCGCACAACAACGCGCAGCGGGTCGCCGCCGGCGAGATCAAGGACCAGGCCACGAGAATGGGTGCCACCAACTTCGAGGTCCTGCAGAACGTCGACGTCCCCAACGCCAGCAAGAAGTGCCTGTACAACCCCTCGCTGACAACCTGCAACAAGGGCAACGTCGACATCCTCGGCCACGACCCCAAGAGCGACGTCTACTACGTGTGGGAGGTCAAGTCCGCCGGTGAAGCGGCCAAGGCCGTGCCGGAGGCCGAGTGGTACGTGAAGAAGCTGGAGGAGGACGGTAAGAAGGCGGTCCTCGGGTGGACCATCGGCGGCCCCTACGACGTGCCCGACGGGAACATCGCGGTCGGTCCGGCGGAAGGCGCGGTGATCTACGGGAAGCCGGACAATCAGAAAATGAAGAAGAACATGCCCGCCCCCGGCGTGAGCCAGCAGTCCCAGGCCGCACGGGTGCCCACCGCCACCCCCGGCCCGGCGCCCGGCCGCTACCCCGGCACCGCGCATCAGCCGGGCCTGGGAACCGTCCCGCTGTCCGACACCGGGGTGAACAACTCGGCGCTGCTGATCCCCGCCGGGATCCTCGTCATCGCGGGGGTCGTCGCGGGAGCCCCGGCCGAAGCCGGAGCCGCCGCGGGCACGGCGACGACCGTGGCCGTGACGCGGGCGATGTTCGCCCTGGCAGCATGACGGTTCCGCGGACGGTTCCGCGGACGATTCCCCGACGGAGAGACGACAGATGATGTCCCTTGAGACATGGACCCGCCGGTACGTGGCGCCGGTGGCCAAGGAAGCAGGCCTGACCCGGAAGGGCCTGCTGTACCGTCTGGCCCACGAGAACGGCGACCACGCACTGCTGGAGTTCCGGCCCCGGCACCTCGACCCTGCGATGGAGGTCTTCACGGTCAAGGCGTTCGTCGTGCCGGCCACGTCCTGGGCGTGGAGCTACCGCAAGAGCTGGGAGTCCGCCCGGAAGAAGGCCCCGGACGCGTCGGCCGCCCTCGTCCAGTGGAGTGTGACGCCACCGGAAAACGTCGCCTTCACCCCCCACGCGGTCGGCCCGCTCGACGCGGACTGGGCGTACGGCGCAGGAGTCGACCCCGACACCGCGGGCCGGGCCGTGGCCGAAGTCCTGCGGGAGGCGACCCTCCCGGCCATGCGGCGGCTGCTCGACCGCGAACAGCTGTGGGCGGAGATCTGTCGACCGGGCTTCGCGTTCCACCGCGGACGCCCGCCCGGCTGGGCCCGGATGCTGCTGCACGTCGACGAGGCGTCACCCGCCGAACTCGAAGAGCTGGCCAGCCAGGTGGAGACGGACTACCCGGTCGCCGACGAATTCATCGCCTGGGCCCGCGCCCGGGCTGCCGGACACCTCGGATGACCGGCGAGCGCCCGGCCGGATCCCCGGCCGGGCGCTCGCCCGTTCCCCCGTCCCCCAGGCCGGCGGGGATCGGAGGACCGCCTGCCGCGGCAAGTTCCACTGTCGGTCCTGCGGCCACACCGCGCACGCCGGCACGGTGGGAGCGATCAACGCTGTACGGGCCGGGCTGGTCCGGGCTGGTCCGGTACGGTGCCAACCCGGCCTGGCGAGAAGCCCCCACGCTCACGCGGGGGAGGAGTCACAAGCGTCGAATGACGTTCGAGCGTGAGTGGGCGAGCAGGAGCGCGGCAGCCAACCGTAGGTTCGTGGACAAGGCCGTGGTGATCGCACGAGAAGTCGAGGTAACGCTCGGCCACGAATCGATGACCTACCCGAGGAACACGGTGCAGCGGGCGCGGGATGCGCTCGCCGACCGGTTGTTCGCGATCCTGGCCGCGACGCGCTACGCCAGCACGACCTACTACACCGTCGACCCCCTGCCGATGGCGATTCTGTCCGACGAGTACGGCGACGACTGAAGTTCCACCCTGCGGTTGGACACTCTCTGTCTACGCCGCGAGGGTGTGACCTTGCCGGTGCCGCCGCCGAATCTCGAGTGGCGTGAGGTAGCCCCACCGGAGGCTCCCGTTCACTGTGCGAGGGATCTGTCCAGCCCACTCGCTCTGCCGGTGCATAGCACCCCGGTAGCACGGCAGGGCCCCTCGGACCGCCGTCCGGACCGCGAAGCTCCCGGGGCGCAGGCCCCGGGAGCCTTTTGAGAGGAAGCTCAGAGGATCCGGGCACTGGCCCCCGATCTGACCATCCGTCACACTTGGCGGCGCCGAATCACGTTGTCCGCGATACGCCCACGCCGCCGCATTCCGAGATGCTCCTGGAGCGCCGCGATCGCGCGGACAGGGCTCGGCACTTTCCATTCGCATGTCATGAACCAGACATTCACCGAATGTCGTCCCCACCGGAAGGGATTCCCCCATGACCTCGATCACCGCCGCCGGCGCTGCTGCCCCACCCGCCACCGACGCCGTACTCCGCCGACTGCACGGCGCCGCGGTCGTCCGGATCACCTTCGGGCTCCTGTGGGCCGTCGACGCCTCCTTCAAGTGGCTGCCCGGCTTCATCCACGGCCAGACCGTGACGAAGGAACTCGGCAAGGCCGCCACCATCCACGCCCCGGTCCTGCACCAGTGGATCGCCCTGTGGCACGGCATCGCCGACGCACAACCCGGCCTGTTCGCCGTCGGCACCGCCCTGACCGAGACCTGCATCGCCCTCGGCCTGATCTTCGGCGTGCTCAGCAACCTGGTCTTCATCGGCAGCGCCATCTTCTCCTTCGGCATCTGGTCCGCCGCCGAGGCCTTCCACCTGCCCTGGACGAAGGACGGCATCACCGATCTCGGCCCCTCCGTCGCCTACATCTTCGCGTCCCTCGCCCTCTTGCACGCCTCCGCCGGAGCCACCTGGAGCCTCGACAGCAGACTCCGCCCCGCGCTGGGCCGATTCGCCCCGCTCAGCTCCCCCGACGCCGCCGCTCTCGTCGCGTCGGCACGCTGACCGGTCGGCCGGTCCGCGCACCGGCTCCCGCCGACGCACCACCCGCCCCGCCGCATTGCGACGTCACCGGTGGTTCCACCGTCCCCGGCCACTGACCGGGGACGGTCCCGTCCGCACATACACACCCGTCGACTACCACGGCCCAACCGCCCTCGTCCGGAAACTGCCCGCCCCCTACGAAGTGGTCCGGAAGAGCCGGGGGCCTATGGGCGGACCGGCGACCCTGGCGGCTCGGTCCGGACCAACGGGCCGCTCCCGCGGCGAGGAGGAGATCGGCCGTCCCGGTCCGCCCGCGCAGGTGATCGCATCGCCATCGATGTCAGGGCTGTTCGGCCCAAGCGGTCCGGCCACGGCTCCGGGCACGATGGCGGTGAGCGGCGATCCGGCCGCGACACGGCACGGCACGGCACGGAAGTGAACGAGATGGGCACAGCGGCGGAATCCGGTTCCATGACCGCCGCCGGCCGCGAGGTCCTGCGCATCGACCGAGTCGCCCGCTCCCCCGACGGCCGCCCCGAAGCGACAGCCCGCCGACCAGGCATGAAACTGATCACGAGCACCGGACAGGAGCACCCGGCCCGATGACCTTCTTCGACAGGCTCAACCCCCACCAGGAGAGCCACGCCGCCAGCCGGACCGGCTGGCTTCGCGCTGCCGTCCTCGGCGCCAACGACGGCCTGGTCTCGGTCGCCAGCCTCATGGTCGGTCTGGCCGCCAGCGGCGCGAGCACCTCCACCGTCGTCACCGGCGGCCTGGCGGGCCTCTCGGCGGGCGCGATGGCGATGGCCGCCGGGGAGTACGTCTCGGTCAGCTCACAGGTCGACGTCGAGACCGCCGACCGGGCCAAGGAGGCGCGCGAGCTCGCGGAGGCACCGGAGGCCGAACTCGCCGAACTCACCGCCATCTACGAGGGCCGGGGCGTGCCGCGCGACCTCGCCCGACAGGTCGCCGAAGCCCTGCACGAGGCCGACCCGCTTCAGGCCCACCTACGCGACGAACTCGGCCACAGCGAGCACACCGCCGCCAACCCCGTCCAGGCCGCCCTCGCCTCCGCCGCCAGCTTCCTCGGTGGCGGGCTCGTCCCCTTCCTCGGACTGCTCGCCGCCTCCACCACCGCACGGCTGTGGCTCATCGTCGCCGTCACCCTCTGCGGCCTCGCCCTGGCCGGCGTGCTCGCCGCCCGCGCCGCCGGCACCACGCTCCTGCGCCCGACCCTACGCGTCCTCATCGGCGGCGGTCTCGCCATGGCCGTCACCGCCGCCGTCGGCCAACTCGCCCACGTCGCGGGGGTGTGACCCGACCGGGACCGCCGGCATCCGATCCCACCCCGGCCGGGGACCGGCGCCGTCAGCGCCGCGTGCGGTAGTGGTCGCGCCAGACCAGGCGGTACACCCTCGTCCAGCGGGGGATGGAGCGGATGCCGGGGATCAAGGGCACGAGGACCAGCGCGAGGCTGAGCACCGCCATGATCGCCCAGACCTCGGCGTCCGCGTTCTTGGAGGTCTTGAACGGGTCGATCTGGTACCAGAAGGTGTACAGCCACAGCCATGCCTGCCCGGGGTAGTTCCCGGTCTCGTTCATCATCCCCCACTGGCTGCCGGTCAGGTGCTGCCCGGTCGCCCGGTCCGAGAGGTACGAGCCGTCGGAGAGGAAGAGCATCGGCTTGGTGTAGTCGGTCTGGTAGAAGCGGCCCCGGGCCAGCAACTGGCCGTCCAGCGAGCCCGCCTGGGCGAGGGCCAACAGACGTGCCACCAGCACCGGCACCGGTCCGTAGTCAGCGGGGGCGACCTTCGCCGGGTCGCCGTCCGGGGCCTTGCCCAGGGCGTCCGCGTAGGCCGAACTCCAGGTCTGGCGCCGGTCGGGCGACGCCGCGTTCCACTGCGTGAGCGCGACGGCGGCCTCCGGCGGCTCGGGGGACTCCCGCAGCGGCCGCAGCACGAAGTCCTCGGCCGGGTCGACCGGGATGCGGACTCCGGCGGCCCGCTGCAGGCCGACCGGGCCGATCTTCTGGCCGGCGCCCGGGACGTCGTTGTACGGCGGACCGTACTGCGCGGAGGTGCTGGAGCCGGCGAGTTCGGCGACGGCCGTCGCGGTGAAGTCGTTCGGCGCCGCCGTGGACCAGGACGCCAGGGTGACCGGGGTCTCATCCGGGGAGGAGAACAGGCCGGCCAGCCCCGCGCTGAGCAGGGCGACGACCACCAGCGCGACCGTGAACTCCTTGACCAGGTCGTACCGGCGGGTGGGGAAGGCGTCCGACTCGGGCACCCGGGAGGCCTTCACCGCTCGTCTCTGGACCCGGTGGCCCCGATCGGTGGCACGATCCCGCGGATCCGGACCAGCGCGACGTGCCAGGCGGTCAGCAGCCCGACCACGAGCGGGAGCAGGACGATGTGCCACATCAGCATCTGGCCGAAGTCGAGCACGTTGAACCAGGCACCGACGCCGACCGCGTTGAGCGCGTCCTTGGCCTGCCCGGAGATCCACTGGGAGTCGAAGTTCTGCTGCACCACGTAGCCGGTGAACGCGGTGCCGATCGAGGCCAGGAAGGTCACCGCGCCGGTCATCCAGGTCAGGGCCCGCCGGCCGCGCCAGGCGGCCATGAAGAACTTGCCCCACAGGTGGATCACCATGACCGCCATGAACAGCTCGACACTCCACAGGTGGACGCTGTTGACGTACTTGCCCACGCTCGACACGTGCCACCAGGCCGGGCCCATCAGGGCGAGCAGCCCACCGGAGACCAGGACCACCACCAGGGCCGACACGGTGAGCACGCCGAAGACGTAGATCCACGACGACATGTAGGCCGGCTGGGCCTCCGGGAGGAGCTTCTCTGGCGGCAGCTTCCGCAGGGCGTACCGCCGCAGCGCCCCCGTCCAGCTACTCGTCATCGCGCCGCCCGTGCGGGAAGGGGAGCAGCAGCGCGGCCACGAAGACCACCACCATCAGGCCGATGACCACCAGGTTCGCCACCGAGATCTGGACCACTCCCCAGTGCAGGTAGTGACCGGGGTGATCGAGGTCGACGGGCGCCGCGAGGACGCACGTCGCCGGTGCCGCTGCCATCGCGACTCCCTTCGGACTGCGGACGGGATCTGGCGTCAGTCTCGCCCCGCGGGTGCGCGTCGGCACCCGCGGTGACCCGAACGGACCGGTCCCCGCCGCCGGCCGGCCGACGGGACTGCCGGCGCGGACGCCCGCTGCCGGGGTGCGTCGGCGGGGAAGCGTTCACCCCGTGCCGATGCGGCGGCCGACGACCTCGACGGGGCGGATGCGCACCCACAGGGGCCGGGAGCCACCGGCCCATGGCGCGGCGCCGGGCAGGGGGTGGAGAGCCGCTTCTGCTCGTCCGGGTCGTCGGTGTGGTGAGCCTCGCCGAGGCGAGTGGTCATGACCGCCTCCATGACGTCAGAGTCCGGTACGCGACCTTATGTCTGGCTTGTCATCACTGCCTGGCCGTGGACACATTGGGCCCTGTCATCGCGGTCGTCGTGCTGGCGGCCTCCGCGCACGACAACGCTGCGGGCCGAGCCCTGCTGGACGGCGTGGCCGCACAGACGGACACGGTGCGCAAGGCCCTGGTCGACCAGGGGTTCAAGAAAAGCTTCGTTGACCACGGCCTCGACGTCGAGATCGTTGAGCGCAATCCGGCCGACACGGGCTTCGTTCCGCAGGTCAAACGGCGGGTCCGCGACTGACACCCCGCAGATCAGCGCCGTCCTGGCCTACGTCGAGGCCCGCGAGCACGAACTCGTCGAACAGGCCGGACAGCTCCGCTCGCACATCGAGGACCTCACCGCCCGCCTCGGCGAGCTCGACGCGGAGAGCGAGAACCTGCGCATCACCCGCAAGACCCTCCTCGCCATCCCGCGACCCGAGCCCGGCCACGAGGCGCCCCGCCCCCACGTGCCGGCCCACCCGGGCTCCCGTCCGGGCCCTGTCGGCTCAGTGCGGGCGCTGGTGGTGCTGCCCGGACTCGTCCGCGTGGGCGGCGATGACGGCGGCCTGGAGGCGACGCTCGACACCCAGTTTGGCGAGCAGCCGCGA
>NZ_JBVHIP010000040.1:0-51297 GCF_055560495.1 Kitasatospora sp. NPDC023176
GGGCCACCGAGGTGACCACGAGGGCCTGTGCCCGCACGTTCGTGCGGGCACAGGCCCTCGTGGTGTTTCCCTGCTATCGGCAGTGTCGGCGAACCCCTCCCCAGCGAGCAGCACGTCACTGCCGGATGCCCGGGCGGCTTCCTCACCGTTGTCGAGGAGCAGGCCGCCGAACTCGTCCGCGCCGCCGAAGCGCTCTACCTGTACGGCACCTCCTAGCAGGGCAGCGGCGAGCCGATGCGCTACCTCGACGTCGCCGGCGGCCTGCTCGCCTACTACGTCGTCCCCCGCTTGGAGCTCGTCGTCGTGTGCCAGCTCACGCCGCCTGTGTGACCCGCTAGGTCCCGCCGCGACGGCGGATTGGCCGGGCCCCTCACGCTCGAATCGTGATGATCAGTGAGGGCCCGCCATCAGCCTGCGCGGGCAGCCTTCCGCCCCTCACCGGCCGGGACCGACACGAACCGGAGCCCGTCGTGGACACCCACGACAACCGACGCCGTCGACCTCCTGCTCCGAGGCCGCCGGCAGGTCGGCGGCGAACTCCCGCGCCCCCGACACCCGGGAGTAGAACGTGATCACCCGTCGCAGGTCCAGATCGGCGACCGCGCGCAGCACCGCAAGCTGCAGGGCCAGGCGCAGCAGGTCCTCGTTGGGGCGCTGGGAGCGCAGGTCGGCGACGGCCGGGAGGTTGAGCAGGTCGCGCAGGTCTTCGTCGGTGACGATGGGGACCAGGACGCGGTAGTCGGCGAGGAAGCCGTGCTCGCTGCCCTGCCCGAGGGTCCAGGTGTAGACGGTGGGGCCGTAGATCGTCTCGTCGTCCATCGAGCACAGGGCGGGCAGCTGCTGCGCACCCTCGCTGTCGGCACCGTCCGTACCGGCGGGATCGGCACCAACACCAACACCCGGCCCCCCACCGCCAGACGCCGGGCACACCCGGCCGCGATCAGGGTCTTGCCGGATCCGGTCGCAGCGACCACCGTCGCCCGGCCGCCCGTCTTGGTGGCCTTCACGGCGGCGGCGACGGCATCCTTCTGGAACCAGTGCAGCGGCAACGGGTTCACCGGCGCGCCGACGGCCTGCTGGGACGGGACGCGGCCTTGGCGGCGGCCAGGCCGGCGGCGGTGGTCGTGGTGTCCACGGCGGAGTGTCTCCTCGCTGGGGTGGGGTGGTACCGGGTCCGCTGTGACTGAGCACTTCAGTTGGCGAGTTGAGCGTCGGCTGAAGCAGGTGCCGTCGGCCTCAGGTGACGTAATATGTGCCCTGCAGTAATGGCTATTACATTGCCGATGGTGGGGTCACAGCTTCGGGAGGGCTTGATGGCTGGGGACATAGTCAGGACTTGGGTGGCGGGCTGGGCAGTGTCCCGACGGACGCCCCCGCCGGTCGAGAAGCTCTGGGGGTACTACATCGAGGTGGCCGACAACCCCGACGAAGTGGGGCGTCATGTTCTCCCCGAGGCCAAGGAGACATTGGTCCGCAGCGCCGCTGCCTCCGTGTCCGCACCGCGGACCTGGATGAAGATGCCCGCGGAACCGGAGGAGATCGAACCCTGGCTGCCCCGTGGATGGGTGGTGGCTTGGAAGGAGACCGGACATCTGATGGCCGTTGACCTGACGGCCACACATCCGGCCCCACCCGACGGGTACACCACGACTGTCGAGACCATAGGAGCCGTCACCTGCATCCGGGTGCTGGATGCGGCAGGCGAGCAGGCTGCCAAGGGACAGATGGCCGCCCTTGGGGAGGCCGTGGTCGTGGACCGGGTGGTGACAGAGGAGACCCACCGGCGGCGCGGACTGGGCGGCTTCGTGATGCGTTCGCTCGCCGACCACGCCGTGCGGGAGGGCGCCGTTCTCGGCGTTCTCGGCGCAACGGCCGCCGGGCGCGCGCTGTATGAGACGCTGGGCTGGAAGAAGCACGCAACGCTCACGGAGTGCATCTACCGGCCCTGAAGCCAGAAGCACCCCTCTTGCAAGAAGAGGACTCGGAGCAGTCGGTCGCCGGCGGTGGGGTGTACCGGCCCACCGCCGAGCTCGCGTACACCGCAGGGACCGGCGAGGAGCGGCACCGGCTGCGGGCGTTCGTCGAACGGCACCGCCCCGGGGTCGGCGCCGAGGAGACCGCGGCGCAGCTGGCGGCCTGCGCCGCCCTGGGGAGCAGTCGGGCCCGGGTGGCCGGGGCCGGGCGTGGGAGCGGCGCTGGCGATCCTTCCCGCAGCTGCTGGTCGTCCTGGTCGGCACGGCGGCCGCCGGGGTGCGCGGCGCGGTGGCGGACCTGCGCCTGGCCGCCGAGGAGAACCCGGCCACCGCCGAGCTGCTCACCGCCGTCCCGGCCGACGCCGCCCGGATCGAGGACCTGGTCCAGCGCGGCCCGTCCGCACCGGTCTGGCACCCGCTCGGCGGCCGGGGCGGGCGGGCGTGCTGGTGGACCGAGCTGTAGGCGCCGCGCGAGGTGGCCGGCCATGACGCTACCTCGGGTGACCGCTCGTCGGCCCACCACGTCGGATCTGGCGGGCGTCTCCGGGGCATCGCTGCCACGATCCCCGAGCGCCGTGACCAGGAGGCCAACCGCCGACGCCGGGGGCGCCTCGGCGGCCGACCGCCCGCCTTCGACAAAGTGGTCTACCGCGACCGCAACGTGGTCGAACGATGATTCGTACGCCTCAAGCAGTTCCGCGCGATCGCGACCACGTTCGACGAGCTCGCCGACCGCTACCGCGCCGGAGTCGTCCTGGCGTCCCTGGTTCTCTGGCTCCGTGAGCCCGTCAGGTGATCATTTGTCAGACAGGCCCTAGCGCGGACGGGTGGATCCCCTATCAGGCGAAGGACGCCCGCGAGCCAGCGCAGGACTCGTTCGCCGCTGCCCGAGACGGCCAGGCGATCACGGTTCGTGCCAGCCGGGGCACCGATGGGTGCATCACGCGCCCCGGAGGTACTGGTCAGCGGCGGTACATCAGGTGCATCACGCCGTTGTGGGGGGCGAGGGTGGGCTGGCCGGCCATGACAGGCTCGTGGGTGACATCGTGCCGGTTGTACCAGTACCCCCCATCCCCATTGGTTTGTGCGGCGACGATCCTCCCGTCGCCCCCGCGGACCGCCAACCAGAGGGTGTTGTTCGCGTTTGTTGCGATTGCGGGTCCGTCTGGAGTGCTCCAGCCCGAGGGGATCGGCTGAGGGGTGGACTCCCCTCCGGCTAGGTCCTTGTAGAGCAGGCGGAGTTTACCGCTCTGCTGGCTGTCGCGGAAGGCTACGACCATGTGGCCAAGGCGATCGGTCGCACCCATCTGGTCGTGGGTTTTGATGCCTGTCCCCTGACCGGTGTGCAGCCATGTTCCGTTGGAGTCGTCGAAGTTCAGGTACAAGACCTCCCAGAGACTTCCGGGGGGTTGCCTGTACAGGCACCGCAGTTTGGTATCCACGCGCACCAGGCAGGGGGCATCCTCGGATTCTGCCTTCACGTCAACGGCGGGCCAACTGTTGCCGTTGAGGTGGCTGGTGACCAGGTAGCCCTCCAGCGCGACGACGACAGCGTGCAGCTTTCCGTTGTGCTCGGCCAGGGCGGGCCTGTAGTCGCTCCTCCAGTTGTTGCTCACCTGGACGGGTACCCGCCAGACGCCGTCCTCCAGCACACTCCACATCACCGCCCGGTCGCCGTGGCGGATGTACATGCAGTGGAGCTTGCCTTGGAACGAGCACAGCTCCGCCGGTGAAGAGCTCTCCCAGCCGAGCGTGACCGGGGCGCTCCAGGTGGAGCGGACGGGGTCCCAGGTGACGTACTCCAAGGCGCCGAAGGGGAAGACCGGCCGGTCGCCGGTGTACTTGACCTGCAGGCTGTGGTGGCCGTCGCCGTTGAACTCCCAGACGGCGTCCTTGCGGTTGTACAGCGTCACCAGGGCATGGCGGTCGAAGACGAACATCCGCTCGCAGGACAGGTCGTCACCGTTCTGGAACAGGTCCCTGAGTACCTCTTTGAGGCTGACGAAGATCTGGAGGACCGTTTCGACGGCATCGATGATCTCCCCGCCGACGCCGGTGATGCCCTTGAGGATGGTCAAAGTGAGTTCGACCCAGATGGGTCGGTTCAGCCACGCTTCCAGGACCGTGAAGAGCTTGTCGTACCACTCGGAGGGGCTCTGGTCGGCCTCCCACACCTGGACGAGCATGACCACGAACTCCCCGGCGGGGCCTTCGAAGACCAACTTCCTGTCCGCACGGAACGTGCGGGTGTCGCCCTCCACGACCGCACCGAACTCCAGCGACTGGTAGGTACCCCCGGTGGTCTTGTCCGACCGTGCGGCGGCCGTGAAGTAGATTTCGTCGCGGCCACCCCCCTGGTCGCCGACCGCACGCCTGCAGGTGAAGCTCTCGAACTGGAACGTCGCCTTGTAGGTCGGATTGAGCCGGTCGGGGTCGGCCGGCGGTGGGCCGGTCAACGCCGTGACGCCGAATCCGACATCGCCCAGGGCCGCGGTGAAGGCGGTGCTGTCGACCGGCTGGCCCGCCGCCACCGCGGCAAGGTCGACCTGCGCGCAGTTCGCCCGGCCCGCATTCTCCTGGCGCATCGCGGGCAGGTGCGCGATCAGATCGGCGAGCCCGAAGCCCTCAGCCACCGGCTTGGCCGTGACCACGGGCGGCAGCAACGGCACCTCGCCCAGGTCCCTCACCGTCGCCCGGTACTCCGACCCCGCCGCTGCGATCTCCTGGTCGGTCAGCACCGCGCCCAGGATGTCCAGCACGGACTCCTCCAGCTCGGTCAGCCCATATCCCAGCCCGCGCCGTTCCGCGGCACGCAGCGCCACCCCGAACAGCACATTGTTCTGCCTGCCCTGCCGCAGGCCACGGCGCCACTTGTTGTCCGCGTACGCCCCCGTGTCACGCAGCAGGTCCCGTACCCCTCCCGCGACATCGCGCACCGACGCGTGATCATCCGCCGACCCCATGCTGCCAGCCCTTCGTCCTCGCGGCGCCGAGAGTGGGCACCCGCAGCAAGCGGAACCTCTCCTCAGCCGTCCGACCGCAAACCAGGCGAAGACCCGGCTCCCGGGCCAGTCTCACGCCACCCCACCCCCAGAGACAACGCCAGAAAACCGAGTTCAGCCGCACGGCGGAGCAGGGACGCAAGACCCGTCGGGCGGTCGAGTCGTTCCTCGATCATGTCGTCGGTGACGATCTCGTACGCCACCTCGATGCCGTCGAGCAGCCGCTGACGACGCTCGTTCGCTCGGGCGAGCGCGTCGGCGTCGCGGGCACCCAGCAGCCGGTCGACCGGGATCTTGAGCAGAGCCTCCAGTTCGGCCAGGGTCGGTTCCTCGCGCAGGGGACACCAACGAAACTCCCTGATCAGGGCCTACTCAAGCGCTGAACGGAGCCTGTTCCCATGCTCCACATGATCGTTTCCCAGTCGAATGACAGCGGCCGTGGGGCACTGGCCGCCAACGTGTGCCCGCCAAGCCCTCAGTCGTAGGCGAGTTCGAAGAAGAGCAGCTCTGGGGGACGCGGCGCCGCACGCGCGTCGACGCCGACCTCACCGCCAGTAAACCCTGAAGCCATGAGCGCCTGACACCTGTACCGCCTGCTCCGGCCTCTCAGGTAGAGGCGGTCCGCCGCCCGCCGTCACCTGCACGGCGGGCGGTACGGCGTGCCGGGGAAGTAGCGGTGCCATTGATCGGCGGTGATGGTGGCGCCGACCAGGTCGCAGAGGCGGGCGGTGACCCGGTCGATGTCGGGGTCGATGAGGTAGGCCCGGCCCTTTTCCCCGCTGTAGACGTCACCGGCCTTGTCGATGAGGAGAGTATGCCCGTCGGGGCTGAACGCGGCATGGGCCGAGCGGCGCGGGCCGGGGCAGGTCGCCGTGCTTTTCGGAGCCGGTCGACCTCGTGGGCGGCCCTGTCGGCGGCGGACCGTATCGTTGGCGGAGATCACCGTCCGAACGCACAAGGGGGCACACATGACCGTTCACCGGCCCGGACTGCCGGAGGACCTTCCGCCGGCCGAGGAGCTGTGGGCACGCTGGGCGCTGCTCGCCGCCCTTGAGGCGACCACCGAGGACGAGGAGCGCCCGCCGCGCTACCGGACCGGCCGGTGGATCGATGACGAGGGTCTGCACTGGGACGACTGCGGTTGCACTTGGTGGGTCATGTCCAAGGCGGGCGAGGGCCGGTTCGTGCTCTACGGCGAGGACGAGGCGGGCGACGTCAAGTGGTACGAGCCGGCGATCGACGTGCTGGCGGGCGGCCCGGACTGGCTGCCCTACGAGGCACTGCGGGACCGGCTCGCAGGGCACGAGATCGGCTGCGTCTACTGGTACGAGAACGGCGCCTGGGCCCGGGCGCCGTACCCGGACGGCCTTGACGACGACGGCCTGGACTGCGGTATGAGCTCCTTCATCGACCGAAGCGAGGTGCTGGGCGATCTGACGAACCACCTGGACGACACGATCGACGGGCAGAGCGCGGACAGCCTCCTGGCCGACGCGGAGGCGTACCGGCTGGAGCCGCAGAGGCTGCTGGAACGCCTGGGGCAGACCAACGGCAACGACGATCCGCTGGACCGGCCGGCCATCGTCCGGGCGCTGGCCCGCGCAGGCCTGGCAGGGGAGTTCGCGGCGACCGACACCCTCTGAGCCGCCTGATGCGTCCCCGGGCCGGAGCGGGATGCGGCCGGAGCCCGGTCAGAAGTCCAGGACCTCGCGGTCGAGCGGATACTGCGCACGGTGGAGGCCCTCGTACGGCGAGGGCGTGATCGGCAGGACGCCGGTCGGCTGCCGGCCCAGGTTGTCGTCCCAGATCCGGGGTTCGACCTGTCCGAGGACGCGGAACCGCTGGAAGGTGAACGGCGGGCTGTCGGTCGGGAAGAACTCGGCTGTGGTCGTCACCCGGAAGTGCAGGTGCGGCGTGGTGGAGTTGCCGCTGTTGCCGATCAGCCCGAGGACCCGGCCGACTTCTCCTGGGCGATGACCGACCTGGACGACACCTCTGCCGCGGTCGCCGCCGTCTGCTGATGGCCGGGCACCGGGACAGACGTAGCCCACGCAGCGGCCTCATCCTTTGCAAGGCAACTACCAGACCTACTCACCCCCGTAGATACCCGCCCGATCAGCCTTCGATGGCACACGCTTAAGGTTCGGTGTCACAGGACACCGAGCCACGATAGTTGTCACATCGCCACGCAAACTGTCACCAAGGTCGCCAGCCAGTGCGCTCGCCACCAGTAGGGGCGCGTCCTGTCGCACCGCAGATGGTGGATTCTCACTCGGTCTCATCCGTGTTCTCGGGATCTCACCGCATCGTGTGCCGCGTGCGAGCTTTTGCCTCGCCCAGGCAGTTTGGTGTCGCTTCGCAGGCGGCGTTCTCGTCGCTCCTGCCACCGTCGGCCGAGTGTTCGCTAGGACCGTAGGTGCCAACTCCGGGTGTGCGGCGTGCCGCTTGTCTTCAGTTCACCAGGAGTGCGATGGCGACCTTCAGGCGTTCGAGGTAGAACTCCCGCGACTGGGCCTGGTGCTTGAGGCCGATCGATGTGCTGATCATCGTCTGCGCTACGAGGGCGGCCCGCTTCTGGCCTGAGTCGACGGCGATCGCATCCGTGATCAGCTCCTCGAAACGCCGTGGAGCGGTCTGTGCGATCTCTCCAAGGAGGTCGGGGTTGTCCTCGACGACCACGGCGACATCGCGGGCCATCGGGCCGACGTAGCGGCCCGCCCATCGGTCGAAGGCTTCGAGGAGACGTTGCGGAAGCGGGCGGTCGACATCGCTCAGGACGTGTTCGACCGCCGCGATGTCGCGTTCCAAGGCCTGGGTGACCGCAGCGCGGAACAGGGCCTCCTTCGAGGAGAAGAGGAAGTAGAGCCCTGGGCGGGAGATGTGTGCCGCCCGCGCCACTTCCTCCATCGAGGTCTTCCGGTAGCCGAATCGAGCGAACGTGGCCAGGGCGGAGTCCAAAACCGTGGTCCGACGGTCGGTCTCGGCGGTCGGCGATGCCAGGGGGCCGGCCTCGGGGCTGTTCATGGGGCGATCGTAGAGGGCGGGAGTCTCGCTATACAACTTCAGTCAAGTGTGTATAGCATCGGCACCATGGCAGCTCGCGAACCTCTCGCCACGTCCTTCACCGCCGCCACCACGGCCGCCGAGGTGGTGCAGGACGTTGACCTCACCGGTGTCCGGGCGATCGTGACGGGAGCCTCCTCCGGAATCGGGGTCGAGACGGCTCGCGCGTTGACCGCGGCCGGGGCACGGGTGACACTCGCCGTGCGGAACACGGCCGCGGGTGACGCCGTCGCCACAACGATCGAGAGCTCGACCGGACGGATCCGCCCACGGGTTGTCCGGCTGGACCTCGCCGACAGGGCCAGCGTCGCGTCCTTCGTCGAGGCGTGGAGCGGCCCGCTTCATCTGCTGATCAACAACGCGGGCGTGGTGACGGGCGGCCTCGAACGAACCCGCGAAGGTTGGGAGTTGCAGTTCGCGACAAACCACCTGGGTCATCTCGCCCTCGCCGTCGGCCTGCACGACGCCTTGGCCCTCGGAGCGTCCGAGCGCGACGGGGCACGGATCGTCTCGGTCAGTTCGACGGCGCACATGCGTTCCTGCATCGACTTCGACGACCTCCACTTCGAGCGGCGCCGCTACGATCCGCAGATCGCCTACGCCCAGTCGAAGACGGCGAACTCCCTGTTCGCCGTGGAGGCGACCCGCCTGTGGGCGTCCGATGGCATCGTCGCCAATGCGGTGAATCCCGGTGGTGTCGCGACGGGTCTGCAGCGGAACTTCACCGCGCAACAGAAGCGCTCACTCGATGCGGCCGAGGCCGCCGGAGTCTTCACGTACAAGACGCTCCAGCAGGGAGCCGCCACCACGATGGTCGCGGCCGTCGCCTCGCAGTTCGCCCACTCCGGAGGCCACTACCTCGATGACTCGCAGGAGGCCTACACCGTGGCGAACGACGCCGACCTCGCGCAACATCCGCACGGCGTCAAGGAGTGGGCACTCGATCCCGCTCTCGCCAAGCGCCTCTGGGCGGTCTCGACCGACCTGCTCAGCACCTGATCTCCCGACGCCACGGCACCGCGCGCCCGCCCTCCGGACGGCGACAAGCCGGCCGCCCAGGATTCCGCAGATCAGTTGCGGGGACAGCAGGCGTGCGCCACTCGTGTCGGTGAAGTTGGCGAAGTTGGCGGACAGGGGCCTCTGCGTCTGAATCATCGTGGTGGCGTGACGGTTGCTCGGAGTGTTGCCGCTGGGGCCCCAGCGGTAGTGCGGGGGTTCGAGGTCGCGCATGTCGACCGGGACGGCGGCGAACACCGCGTGGCGTTGGCTGACGCTGCCGGGTGCGGTTCGAGGATGGACGGCCGGTACGGTCGTTTCCCTCCTGGCGAGGGCAGCGCAACCATCCCGGGCTGTGGTGGTCTTCGACGTCCGGTCGGCACATCGGCTACGAGTCGTGGCTGGAGCGCGACCACGCGATGCCGCTGGACTTCGACCAGCAGGTCACCGGCTTCGCGTCGCAGCCATTGTGGCTGTTCTGGCAGGAGGGCGGGAAGCGGAGATCACACGCGCGCCGGACTGGTTCTCCCGCCGTGCCGACGGCTCGGGGCCGGTGGTCGACTGCCGTCCGCCGAACCGGATCAAGCCGCGGGACGCGGAGGCATTCGCGGCGACGGAACGGGCTTGCCGCGAGATCGGCTCGTCCTACCAGGTGGCCGGAGCCGTGGAGCCGGCCCTGTAGGCCAACATCCGGTGCCTGGCCGGCTATCGCCGTCCCCGGCATGCCAGGTGGCGCCAGCTAAGAAGTGCCATGATCCCTGAGCTCGACATCCCCAATCCGTCTCACCAAACCTGGCAATCCGCAGCTCGACATAGCCGCGTCCGCCGTGAATCAGTGAGACCGGACAAATCGCAGCACGCGACCAGCGGCCGGACCCAAGTGCGATTGCGACTGCTCCACGGATCGCAGTCGCGCCCATGGCCTGCGACGGGGAGTTTCGGCGACGCGCAACTCACCAGCCGTGCGGGGCGAAACTCACCGGCAGCCGGCGGGCCGGACACAGCTACGTACCTGCCCGGGGGCGTCAGTGCCCGAAACTGCCTGTGTGGGAGAGTACGACGCGATCATGAATCCTGGGGGTGGATCAGTGCGCGCGCGTCATCGCGCGGTGGTTGGGGTCGTTCTGGCGGTTCTCGGCGGGTCGGCCTGTTCAGTCGACCCGCCGGCCGGTCCGGGGACAGCCGCTGTTTCCAGTCGGGTGCCCCTGGAGCGGCTCCGCGATGGCCTACTGACACGGGACCAGCTGCCGCAGGGTTTCCAGCTCCTCACGGAGGACGTCAACTCGACGACGACCGGTGCTCCGCACACCCCGTCGACGATCCCCATTGCGTCGATGCCCTGCTCCGAACTCGGTGTCGAGTCCTTCATGACGACTCACGCCCTACCCGCGGAGGACGTGGCGGTGGGGTTGGAGCGGACACCGGTCGGCGACGAGGACATGGGCTGGTTGGGTCAGGAGTCGCTCGACCGGTACGCACCCGAGCAGGCGGCCGCGGTCATGGCCTCGATTCGCGGCGCCGTCCAACGCTGCGCCTCTTACACCACCACGAGCCTGGACGGTGGGCAGACCCAGGAGACGGCGTCCGCCACGGCGGCCGAGATTTCGGCGGACGACAGCCTGTTGCTCCGCACCACGTGGACCCACCCCGGTGACCCGAAACCGTTCGTCGGAGAAACCGCTTTCGTCCGCATGGGGGATGTGATCCTCATGGTGCAGCAGGTCGCGGACAAGAAACCGCCGTCCGACACGGAGAAGATCCTCGCCGCAGCCGTGCAGACGTACCGCGCTGCTGGCGGCTGACACCGCGCCCTTCACTCTTCCATGCCCGGGCACCCCAGAGCGGGAAACAGCGGGACATATCCCGCCGCCCTCGACGCCTTCGCGTCCTGGCAGAACGGCCTCTGCCGACCCGAGGCCGGGGAACTCCTGCGTCTGGCGGCCGGCCCCGGCCCGCGCCGCGCGCCTGACCCGCGCCCAGATCGCCGCCCCCCTCAAGCGGGCGGGACGCAGCCGCAAGCTCGACACCGAGACCGACCGCCTCCGCGAGGTCTTCCGCGCCGAGTACGCCCACCAGCCCCAGCTAGGGCGTGTTTCAGAAGTGGCGCCGGGCCCGCTACGCCGGGCATCCCGCCTGGACGCACGACCGGCTGCCGGCGACATACCACCGCACCCATGGCGTCACCTACTTACACAGCTGCTACTCCACCGGCGACGACACCCTGTGGGTCGTCAACCGCCGGCGCAAGGGCATCTTGAACACCCTGGCCGCGCTCCGCTCGATCCGGGCAGTCCGCCCCGACGGCGCCCCGGTCTACGTGATCCTGGACAACCTCTCCGCCCCACAACGGGAAGAAGATCCGCCGCTGGGCCACCGACCACAAGGTCCACCTCTGCTTCACCCCGACCAACGCGTCCTGGGCGAACCCGATCGAGGCGCACTTCGGACCGCTGCGGCCGTTCACCCTCGCCAACCCCAACCACCCCAACCACACAGTCCAGACCCGTGAACTGCACCAATCCCTGCGTTGGCGCAACGCCAACGCCCGCCACCCCGACGTGCTCGCCGCCCAACGCCGCGAACGCGCGCGCATCCGCAGCGAGAAGGGCCTGCGCTGGGGAGGCCGCCCGCTCACCGACGCAGCCTGACCCGCCAGGACACCCGGAGCCCTGCTGGCACTGAGCCTCAATGGACGCGGACCGGCTGACCGCGCCGTCAGTCCGTGAAGCGCGCAAGGCGGCTGAGGTCGGCGGTCAGGTCCAGACCCAGCGCGGTGGCCAGGTCCGTGGCGTGCTCCCAGAGCTCGTACTGGATGGGCAGTTGGTAGTCGGGGTCGGCCAGCAGGACGGACAGTACCCCGATGACGGCGGCGGGGGAGGCCAGGATCGGCACGGGCAGCGGCTCGGGACCATGTACGACGTTGCGGCCGTCCGCAATCATCCACACGTACCGCCAGCCCTCGCGCTGGTCCCACCAGAACTCCAGCCCGTGCGGCCACGCCGTGGTGTAGCGCAAGGTGGCCGACAGCAGCCCGTCAGGCCCTTGCCTGGTGGACCATTCGTGCGGCACGTACGGGCTGGTGGGTCCGTCCGCTCGGGCAACCGCCTCCACGTACCGCTGGTGCGGCAGCTCTCCGACGGCGCTCATCGGCCGACGCCCTGCCGGCGGCCGATGACGACGACGACCGCTCCCGGAGGATCGCCGCCTCCATACCGCAGACCGTGGGACGGATCGTGGTCCGCACACGTGTGCCTCCTGGCGGAGGCGGCGCGGCTGCGGCGGGTGGAGTCATGACGGTGTGCCTCCCGTGAGGGACGGATCACGGCACGTTAAGGGGGCGGGAGCGGTACTTCGATACTGAGGTGAAGCTACCAGAGGGCGACTTGTCACCCGCCAGAGATTCCGATGCCCGCCATCCCTTGAACGTCGCTCCCAACCGCTCGCCGTCCAGCACCGCGGACCGCCAGGGGCTGGTTCCTGATGCACCGTCAATCGCCCGCCTCAACCCCGTGAACCCATGCGGTCAGAGCACGTCGGGGTCTACGGTGTCGCGTTCGAAGCTCCTGTGGGCGGCGATGCTGACGGGTGGTCCGCTGGGGGCGATGCGGCGCGGGTCGTTGCCGTGGGCGCCCTGGTGGAGGAGGCGGCCGGTGCTGGTACCGGCGATGCGTTGGATGGTGGCCGGGGGCAGATCGGCGAGCTGGCCGACGGTCGTGCCGCCGTAGCGGGCCAGGGCGGGGTCCTGACAGCCCCCTCCTCAGCGCCGTCGCTCCGGCCACCGGGCTGCTCGACGCCTCAACCGCCTGGCGCGGGCGACGAAGGCGACGAGGACCGCGGTGAGCAGGCCGGCGAGGCCGATCAGCGCGACGGTGAGGCGTGGCAGGCGGGTGGAGGTCGTGTCGAGCTGCGCCTTGACGGCAGGGCCGGCGCCTGAGGCGTGCGGAAAGGTGATCACGGCGTGGTACGTCTCGTCGAGGAGTCCGCTCTTGAGCTCGAAGGTGGCATTCCAGGGCCCGTCCTCGACCGGGTCGGTCACGACTGCCTCCACCGGTTCGGACTGACCCGGAGCCAAGCTGGTGCCCAGGTCAACGGCGTAGGGGCCGGCGTTGAGTCGTCCCTTCACCTGGGACAGTTTCAGCGTGCCGGTCAGGTCGAGGGCCCGACCGCCGGTGTTGTGGACCTGCGCCAGGACGATCGCTCGCCCGGTGGCGTCGCGCTGGGCGGTCATGCTGTCGATGCTGAACTTCGCTGCCGGGGGGTTGTCGCCGTTCACCGAGAGGTAGACGCGGATACCGGTGCGGTTCACCAGGGCGACGCCGCTCCTGTGTTCGTCGCCGACCTGTGCCCAGATGACCCCGTACCTCTCGCCGGGAGGCGCGTCCTTCGGGACGGCGATGGTCACCGTGTCACGGACACTGCCGCCGGAGGGAATGTCGATGTCGTCCTTCTCCATGGTGGTCCAGGAGGTGAGTTCGCTCACCGTCTTCCCCGCGGCGCCCACGAAGGCGCCGTGCGAGATGTCGGCTGCGTCCGGGTACACGCTGACGCGCAGGGGGGACGCGGTCCTGTTGGTCACCTCGATGCGTCGGTGCACGGTCGTGCCCGGCGCCAGGTTGTCGACGACGTACTGCCGGGCCCGTGGGTCGTCGGCCAGGTCGGCGGGGATGTCGACCAGCCGTACGCCGACACTGCCGGCCTGGTCGGCCGGCGTCCCCTGGGGCAGGACGCCAGCACCGACCGCGGGGCGGACGGTGCCGACGCCCACCGCGAACACGCTCGCCGTGAGCACCGATACGGGAATGAGCCTGCGCACGGTGGAAATCCCCCTTTGCTGATCGGACCTGATCAGGAGACCGAGTGGGTGATCGTCGAACTGTAGGTCCCGGCAAGGGCGTTGGCGGGCAGCGTGACGGAGATGGTGGGGTTCCAGGTGGCGCTGTTGATGCCGGACACGCCGGTGGCGACCTGGACGGGACCTGGCGGGTAGAGCGGGGCCAGGTTGGTGTTGGTGACGATGGCAGTACCCGTGACCGCGGCGCTGGGGCTGGTGTAGCTGCTGGAGCCGGCGGCGGACACCGAGATGTTCTGCGGCCCGGTGAAGTCGACCGCGTTGGCGACCACGGTCCAGCCCGCCGTGCCGCCCCGCCCGTCGGTCACCGAGACCGTTCCGAGCTGGCTGCTGACGGTCTGCGGGCTGCCGCTCACGCTGACCAGACCCAGGTTCGCCGTGCTCGTCGGCACGGTGATGTCGAGCGTGCCGGCCGTGATCTGGATGGTCACCGGGGTCGAGCCGCTGCCGGAGGCGAACGCCGGAACCGGACCGGCCATCAGAGCCACCACAACGCCAGCGGCCACCGAGGACGCTATGTACCTACGAGTACGCATGCTTCTACCTCACTGAGATGCCAGGAGAAAGAGTGGGAGCGATGTGCTCCCGATCGATTCGAATAGTTCCCCGGCATTTCCGGGAAGTAATGCCACATTCTCCGGAATCATCCGATTGCCTCGAACCGGCCTTCGACCTGCGCCGATGCCTCTCGCCATCGCTGCAAGTCGCAATTTCAACGGACTGGGTATTTTCCTGAGCGTTTGTGTCTTGGAGTGTGGTGAAAGGGGGCCGGATCCCTGCCGCCGTCCTGGCGAGCTGATGGTCCTGCGGACCATTTCCGCTGCCGATGCGCACGTTATTGTGATTTCAACCGAGTGGGGAATTCCCGGAGCATCGACCCGCCCGGGCCCGGGGGTCAATCCGACGAACTGTTGATCTACGCGCGGCCGGGCACTGGCATAGCAGCGATCCGGACGTCCTCGTGGTGATGGACGCGGCACCGGGCGCGGCTGGTGGCAGCCCCCGCCGGGCCGACGGGTCGAATGTTTGTCTCCGACAAGCAGTGGGGGTTGGCCGAGCCGGTGATCAGCGCCTGGAAGGCCCGGCACCCGTCGGTCAGCGGCGATTAGGGCGTGTTGTGAAAGTGCTTGCTGTGGGTATCGGGGTGAGCAGAGCGATAGCCATTGATCAATCGCGACCGGGCTTCATACCATCTCCTGATGGGACATGACGACCTTCCGACTCTTGAACTCGCGTTTCCCGGTCCGGAACGTGACCGTGGCGTCGCGGCAATCCTGAGCGGTCAGAAGACCGCGCTCACGGGCCTCCTGGAGATCTACGAGCACGCCGGAGAGGCGGTGCCGCAGACCGGCCAGCGGTTCTCGGTGCTCGACTCCGAGGGTCGTCCGGCCGTCACGATCGAGCTCGTCGACGTACGGGTCGTTCCCATGAAGGAGATCGACGACGACTTCGCGCGAGCCGAGGGGCGCGGCTACTCCGACGTGGCACAGTGGCGGGCAGCCCACGAAGAGTTCTTCCGGAGCGATGGCGTGAGCGAGTTCTTGGGTCGTATCCCCGTCATTGACGACGACACGCTCGTCGTGGCCGAACGCTTTCGGGTGGTCGAGCCTGACGATCCCGCGTGATCGGTGACCCGCATCCGACTCAATAAGAGCCCGGGAGGGCCAGCCGGGGCCGTGCGAGGTGCTGGGAAGGCTGTCGGTCATAGCCACTCGTTGATGGCTGCGACCAGCACTGTTGCCTCATGGCGGACGGCGAGCTTGTCATCTCTCGTGGCTACGGCTCGGTGGCGCTTCAGCCGGTTGATCCCGCATTCCACCGCGTGGCGCTCTTTGTAGTCGGCCTTGTCGAACTTGGGCGGTCGGCCGCCTCGGGAGCCGAGCTTCTTGCGATTGCGGACCTGGTCGGACTTCTCCGGGATCGTGCAAGGGACGCCTCGGCCGCGCAGGTAGGCGCGGTTCGCGCGAGAGCCGTACGCCTTATCGGCGCGGACCTTGTTCGGTCTGGTGCGCGGTCGACCCGGGCCGACGCGGGGCACCCGGATGCCTTCCGGTACGGGCTGGAACTGCGGACTGTCGTGCCGCTGGCCGCGGTAACGAGCAGGGACAGCGGCTTCTGTCCCTGCTCGACCGCGAGGTGCACCTTGGTGGTCAGCCCGCCACGCGAGCGTCCGAGGCCGTGGTCGTCGGGCTCGGTGTCGACGCCACCGGGAGGCTCCTTCTGCAGGTCCCCCTTTTACGCGCCCCGGCGGCGTGCTGGTGGGCGCGGGCGATCGTGGGCGGGTTGGCGGTGTCGGGCCAGCGGCGTCGCCGGTGCTCCAGCCAGGCGAGGACGGCCTGCAGGGTGAGCTCGTCCAGGGGACGGACGCGGCCGTCGATGACGAGCCGGCGGTCGCCGATGTCGAGGTCGTCGAGCTGGAGGCAGCGGATCGCGCCGGGCCGGGCGGCGTGGATGGCTGCGAGGGCGAGGATCAGCCGGTCGCCGCCCTACCGTGCCCGCCCGGGGCGAACTGGCGATGTCCCCCGAGGACGCCGACCTGATGATCGCCGCCCCGCCCCCGCTGGGGCCCGGCCAGTGGGTGGGCTTCACCCTCACCTTCCGCCACAGCCCACCGCTGCGGCTGGTCGCCCGGATCCTGCCACCGGGCGCGCGGCCGCACTGAGGCCCGGCACCGGGCGGGTGGACCCCGAGGGTGCCGGGCCACGTTGAACCAAGTGGTGGGCGGCCCGTGTGTGGGGCGCGGCCGCGCACCGCCTTCACGCCGGCGGGGACGGCGGACCGCTCCGTGGCGGGTGTCCTCGACCCGCCGCCGGGGGTGCTGGACGGTCCTACGACGGGTCTTCGCGCGGTGCCCGGCCGCTTCCTGACCCGGGCCGGTGCCGCCATCGTCGAACGAGGGCGACCAGCAGCGCGAGCACAGCGGAGGCCGCCAGGACGAGCAGCCAGTTGCGCTGGTAGGGCAGCGGCAGCACCGTCGGGTTGGCGTCGTCGGCCCCGGCCCGCAGCACGGCGGGCAGGGCGATCGCGGTCACGGATGCGGCGACGATCAGCCAGCCGCGCAGGACCGGTCCTCGTGCCAGGGACGAGCCGAACAGGCACAGCAGCGGCAGCCACAGGCCGTCGTGCACCACCAGGCCCCCCACCACCCAGGCCAGTACGTCCCACGGGTCGGTGATGTGGACGTCGTTCAGCAGCCCGTACAGGCCGAAGCCGGTCAGGGCGAGTCCGGCGGCCAGCACGGCGCCGCGGAGCCAGGCGGTCATCAGATCACCTCGATTCTGGCGACCCACTTGGTCTGCAGCACGCCGGGTCGGTCAGGCGCGATGATCCGGGCCGGGAAGCCGTGATCCGGGGCCAGGACCTCGCCGTTGACCCGGAGAGCCAGCAGGGTGAGCGGGTCGTCGACGTACTGCGCGGGCATGACCATGACCCCGTACGGCCCGGCGTCCAGCGAGGTGACGCGCACGGCGGAGCCCGCCGGTGCGCCGGCTCGCGCCAGCAGGTCCGCCACCCGGACGCCGGTCCAGCGGGCGCTCGCACTCCACCCCTCCACGCAGGCGATGGGCAACACCACATCGTGCTGCGGCAGCCGGCTCAGCTCGGCGAGCGTGAGCCGGTACGGCTCCGGGCCCTCGACCTGGAGCCGCCAGTCAGCGGGAACGTCGGTCGTCCCGGCCTGAGCGGCTGTCCGGTTGACCGGCAGGCCCTGGGGGCCGAGATCGGGGCGGCGCGGGGCCAGCAGATCCAACCCCCGCAGCCAGGGCACGGCCTGCCCGGCCGTGGTGAGGGTCACCACGCCCACGGCGGCGGTGACCGAGGTCAGGAACGCCCGGCGCCCGGTCACCGGCGCCGCGCGCCGCCTTCTCCAGTGCCGGGCGATGAGCGGGGCTTTGACGGCGATGTGGACCAGCAGCCCGCCGATGGCGAGCCAGCCGAGCCAGAAGTGGGTCTGCCGGAACGGGAACGGCCACACGTACCACTGCAGGGTGTTCAGCAGGCCGGTGAACAGCTCGAGGAGAGTGGCGCCCACCAGGACGGCGATGGACAGCCGTTCGAGCGCGTGCAGCACGCTGCGCGCGGGAGGCCATTCGAACAGCCGCGGGTAGACCGTCCACAGCTTGGCCCCGGCCAGCGGGATCGCGGCGATCCCGCTGACCACGTGCAGTCCCTGGGTGACCCGGTAGCCGTTCGCGGGGCGGGAGGGCAGGAGGCCGGCCAGCCAGTGCGGCGGGTTCTGGAGCAGATGGCTGGTCAGGCCGGTCAGGAAGCAGACGATCAGCGCGGCGCCCAGCCACCGGCCGATGACGACGGCGGTACGCGGCTCGTGCAGCGGCGAGCGGAACGCGCCGTCGCGGAACGGTCCGCGTCGCAGGAACGGCGGCGGGGGCGGCAGTTGGAGGTCGTAGCGGGGGCGAGTGCCGGGGGGCTTGGATTCCACACGTCCATCGAAGCGCTCCCGGAGCCCTGGGAGGAGCACCCCGGTGCTTACGAAATCCGAACAGCGCCCAGCGGGCGACAGCGCCGAAGGCCCCGCGCCCGCCGAGCCGTTGGGCGTCCTTCGTGCGGTGGGGCAGGCGGCATGGACCGGCGCGCTCGGCCGTTCGGGTGGACGATGGTGCTTATGGTGGTGGCGGCTTGACTGTGTGTGGCTGACTTGACGCGACTACCTGGTGGGCTGCCCATCCCGTGCCGGTGGCGGGATGAGGCAGGCCATGGCAGTTCAGCGGCCTGTCGAGTGTCGCCCGGGCCGGGTTGGCACCGTCCCGTCGGTGGGACGGTGCGGGGAGCCCGCGCGACCGAAAGGAGACGCTGATGCGAGTGCTGCACGCGCCGACCCGTCCGATGCTGTCGTGGGCGGCCGAGGATCCCACCGTGACAGTGGGGGCCGGGCCCATTGGTATAGCCTTCACGCCGAGCGGGCGCTTCGCCTATGTGGCTGACAACGGGGGCGGCACGGTCAGTGTGATCGACACCGCCGCTCTGGCCACCGTGGCCACTATCTCCGGGTTCAGCGGCCCGGTGGGCGTGGCGATCACACCGTCGGGGACTCGGGCGTACGTGTCCAACGCGAGCGCCGGATCCGTGAGCGTGGTCGACATCGCCACCAACGCCCTGACGGGTCCGGCCATTGCTGTGGGCAGCAGCCCGTTCGAGCTGGCGGTGACACCGGACGGTACGCGGGTGTACGTGGCCAACAACGGGGGCGGCACGGTCAGCGTCATCGACACCGCCACCAACACGGTCACCGCCACCATCCCGGTCGGTGCCGCACCCAATGGCGTGGCGGTGACGCCGGACGGTACACGGGTGTACGTGTCGGACCAAGGCGGCGCCGCGGTGAGCGTGATCAGCACCGCCACCAACACCGTGACGGCAACCGTTCCCGTCGGGGCCGGCCCCATCGGGGTGGCGGTGACACCGGACGGCACGCGGGTCTACGTGGCCAACAACGGGAGCGGCACGGTCAGCGTCATCGACACCGCCACCAACACGGTCACCGGCGCCCCGATCCCGGTCGGCACAAGCCCGGCCGGGGCGGTCAGGAGCCCCGACGGCACGCAGATCTGGGTGGTCAACTTCGGGTCCAACTCGGTCAGCGTGATCAGCACCGCCACCAACACCGTGACCGCCACCTACACCGTCGGCACCCAGCCCTCCCGTGCGGCGATCACCCCGAACGGGCAGGCCACCTATGTGACCAACAACGGCGCCGGCACGGTCAGCGTGATCGAATTCCTTGGCGTGGCGCCCGACCAGGGACCCACCACCGGCGGCACGGTCGTCACCATCAACGGCGTCAACCTGGCAGGCGCCACCGCTGTCCACTTCGGATCCAAACTGGCCACGATCACCGGGGACACACCGAACCAGATCACCGTGATCAGCCCGCCCGGCACCGGCGTGGTCGACGTGACCGTCACCACCCCCGGCGGCACCAGCGACACGGCGCCCTTCTACTACATCGGCCCGCCCACCCTCACCGCGGTCAGCCCGAACGAGGGCCCGGTGTCAGGCGGCGCCACCGTCACCATCACCGGGTACGGCCTCACCACCGCGACCGGGGTCACCTTCGGCACCACCACGGTCCGCCCGACCAGCACCTCCGAAACCCAGCTCACCGTCACCGCACCCGCGGGCGCGGCCGGCACCGTGCCCGTCACCGTCACCACCGCGGGAGGAACGGCCGACGTCCTCACCTACACCTACACCGCCGCCCCGACCCTCACCGCGGTCAGCCCGAACGAGGGCCCGGTGTCAGGCGGCACGGCGGCGACCGTGACCGGCACCGCTCTGGCCACGACCGATCAGGTCACGCTGGCCGGGACGCCCGTGCCTTTCTCCGTGGTCTCCGACACCACCGTCACGATCACCACGCCACCCGGCGCCCCCGGCGCCGCGGACCTGACGGTCACCACCGCGGGAGGCACCACCACCCTGCCCGGCGCCTTCTCCTACATCCCCGCTCCCACGGTGTAACAGCCGAACCACCCAAGGCGTGCGGAAACACATCGAAGCCGCTCAAAGACGCCAACAAGTCCCCGTCACACGAGATGGCCGGCACACCAGCCCCTCCGCACCGAACTGCGGAGGGGCTGGCAGACCGGCGCGGACAACTCGCCGCCCACCGGCGGTCCCGCCCCGTCGCCGACTTCCTCGACAGGCAGTTCGCCAGCAGCTCGTTGAACTTTCGCCGCCACCTCGGTCCGCTTCCGCCTCAGCGCCGCGGTGAACCCCTGCGCGGTGGCGGGCAGCCCGGCCTGCTCGCAGTACCCGGCGACCAGCGGCTCGCACTCGGCCCAGGACAACAACTGGTCGTGCAGGTTGGCGTACGACTCCGAACCGATCACCGCCACATCCCCGGTCCGCAGCTCCTGGACCAGGTAGGCCAGCGTGCACACCTCGAAGTGGCGCGCGGTCGTAGCGCCACCGGACCGGCCCGAGCAGGCCGTACTCGGCCAGCAGCTCCAGGGTGGTGGCGATGCCCGGTACGGCGTCGTCGTACTCGCGCCAGCCGTCCCCGTCGTGGTCGTGCCGCGTGCCGGCCCGCCAGGAACCGCCCCAGGCATCGCGCGCCAGGTCGCCACCGCCTGCTGCCGCTTGGCCAACGCCACCGGCCCGGCCCGGCCCTGGCACCGGTGACCTTCGGCGCGCAGCGCGTGCTGGAGGTCGGGTGTCGCGGTCGGGGTCGGAGCGCCCATCCGGTCGCATTCCCGGGTACGAAGGGCTCGGGACAGCTTTCGGTCCCGGTATCCGTCCAGCTCAGGGCGCATGTCATGATTCCGGAGTGGCTCCCGTGACCGGCTCTCAGTACTTTCCGCCCACCGAACGCGTCGCTCTCGCTGAGCTGTTCGCCACCGCGCGAGCGGGGCAGGGTGGGGCGGCAGTCGTTCGCGGCGAGGCCGGTATCGGGAAGACCACCTTGCTGCGCCATGCCACCGAAGGGCTGGCGGGCGTGCGGTTGCTGTGGGTGAACGGGGCCGAGTTCGAAGCGGAGTTCGCCTACGCGGCGGTGCACCAGCTCACCCGCTCGTTGCACGACCGCATCGAGCGGCTGCCCTGCGCGCACCGGGAGGACCTGGCTGTGGCCATGGGGCTGCGGGACGGTGGCACACCGAGCCGCTTCACCGTCGGCCTCGGCTTGCTCGACCTGCTGGCCGACGCCGCCGCCGAGGCGCCGGTGCTGTGCGTCGTGGACGACGCGCAGTGGCTGGACCGGGCGTCGGCGCAGGTATTGGCGTTCGTGGCCCGGCGGATCGCGGACGAGTCGGTGGCGATCGTCTTCGGAGTCCGTGAGCCGCACACCGTCGCGGAACTCGAAGGGCTGACGTCGCTGACGCTGTCCAGGTTGCCTGACCAGGCGGCCCGGGCCCTGCTGTCCACCAGCCTCCTGGGCCCGTTGGACGAGCGGGTCCGCGAGCGGATCCTCGCGGAGGCACGCGGAAATCCGCTCGCCCTGCTGGAACTGCCGCGCCGGCTCGGCCCCGCCGGTCTGGCCGGAGGGTTCGGCCTGCCCGCTCCGGTCTCGCCAGCCAGCCGCATCGAGCGTAGCTACCAGGAGCGGATCTCCCGACTCTCCGAGGGCGCACGCACGCTGCTCCTCGTCGCGGCCGCGGAGCCGACCGGGGATCCGGGCCTGTTGTGGCGGGCCGCCGACGTGCTGGACGTGCCGCCGGAGGCCGGAACCGAGGCCGAAGCCACGGACCTGATCGCGTTGGGCGGGCAGTCCCGGTTCCGGCACCCCCTGGTGCGCTCGGCGGTGTACACGTCCGCGTCACCGGCCGAGCGCCGCCGCGTCCACGCGGCACTCGCCGATGTCACCGATCCGCTGACGGCGCCCGACCGACGTTCATGGCACCGGGCACAGGCTGCCCCCCGTCCTGACGAGGACGTCGCGGCCGACCTGCTGCGCTGCGCGCAGCGCGCCCGGAGCAGGGGCGGTGCCGCAGCCGAGGCCGCCTTCCTGGAACAGGCAGCGGCCCTCACGGACGATCCGCGCCTACGGGCCGGCCGAAGCCTCGCCGCGGCCCGAGCCGCGCTGGAGGCCGGCTCCTTCGAGACCGCGATCACGCTGGTCGAAGCGGCCGAAAACGGCGCGATCGACGGCGCCGGCCGGGTAGAGGCCGAACTCCTGCGCGGCCGGGCGGCATTCTTCCGGGACGGCGCGGCCGACGCGGTCGGCCATCTCATCAAGGCCGCCGGTCTCGATCCCGACCGGGCCCGGCTCCACCTGCTGGACGCCCTGCAGGCGGGGCTTGTCGTGGGCCGCGCCTCCGCAGCCGCACGCGACGCACTCGAAGCAGCCCGGCGGGCCCCTGTCACGGCGGGGGAGCGCACCACGGCCGACGAACTGCTGGACGCGCTCGTCGCCTACCTCGACGACGACCTGGCAGCGGTCCCGAGGCTGCTGGAACTGCTGTCGAACGTCACCGATCCGTTCTGGACCGGGCGCTTGTCCCTCGCAGCCCTGCTGGCCATCGAACTGTGGGACGTCGCCCTGGAGGACAGGATCGCCACCCGCGCCGTTGCCGCCGCACGGGCCGGCGGAACGCTGATGACGCTCCCGGTCGGGCTCTGGATGCAGGCCATGGCTGCCGTCCAACGCGGTGACCTGCTCTCCGCTTCCGCCCTGAACAGCGAGGCCGACGCGATAGCCGAGGTGACAGGAGTCCCGCGTCACTGGTACGGCCGCCTGTTCGCCGCCGCGCTGCGCGGCGGAGCCGCCGAGGCGGAACCGCTGATCGCCCGGGTCCTGGCCGAGTCCCACGCGCGGCACAAGGGCATGCTGACCGCGACCGCCCACGCGGCGGCGGCCCTCTACGCCAACGGAACCACCGACCACCGCGCGGCGCTGGCATCGGCCCGGCTTGCCCTGACGGACGGTGACGTCGGGGTCTCCAGCCTCGCACTGCCCGAACTGGTCGAAGCGGCACTGCGCTGCGGCGAGGACGACGCGGCCCGCGAGGCGTTCGCACGGCTGTCGGACCACGCCCGCGCCGCCGGCACCGACTGGGCGCTCGGCGTGCGCGCCCACCTCGCCGCTCTGCTGTCCGACGACCCCGGGCCGCTCCACGCCGAGGCAGTGGCACGGCTGGACGCCGCCGACCTGCGGCTGTGGCACGGCCGGGCCCTGCTCCACCAAGGGGCGTGGCTGCGCCGGGACGGCCGTCGACGGGAGGCGCGCGACGTTCTGCGCGCGGCCCACGAGCTGTTCACCGCGATGGGGGCGGAGGGGTTCGCCGAACGGGCCAGAGCCGAGTTGGTCGCCGCCGGTGAACAGGCCAGGTCCGCCGCGCTCGGGGTGATGGAGCTGCTGACCGGTCAGGAGTTGAACATCGCCAGGCTGGTGGCGACCGGTGCGACCTCCCGCGAGGTGGCCGACCGCCTCTTCCTCAGCCCCCGGACCATCGACGCCCACCTGCGGAGCGTCTTCAAGAAGCTCGACATCACCTCCCGCCGCCAGCTCGCCGCCGTCCTCGGCCAGGCGACGTAGCGCGCCCGTCCGACCGACCATGTGCGTGGGGGCAGGAGGGGGACCGGTCCCCCGGTACCCGCCCAGGGGGGACGCCCTCCGGCGCCCGTGGCGCGGACTGTTCCGCGGTGCCTCGGCGCACGACCCGCCGGGCTCCGCACGACCCGCGGGGCCCCGGACGACCCGGTCTCGGTAGCCGTCTACGCGGGGATTAGGCAGTCGCCTAGGTGACTTTCGCCGATGAAGGGGCGGGGCCGGTCGGACGAGACTCGACCCCATGAAGAACACGCCCTCGGGGATCGACCGGGCCGCTCCGGTCGTCGCCCGTCGTGAACTGCCGATCAGTGCCTCGGCCACCGCTGTCTGGGACCTGCTGACCTCCGTTCCCGACTGGCCGTCCTGGCAGCCGGACATCACCGAGGCCCGGGCGCTGACCCCGTTGACGCCGGGCGCGGTGTTCCACTGGCGGACCGCCGGGCTGGACATCACCTCCACGGTGTACGCGCTCGAGGCACCCCGCCTGATCCTGTGGGGCGGCCCGTCCCAGGGCATCACCGCCATCCATCAGTGGACGCTCACGCCTCGGGCGGGAGCGACCATCGTCGCCACGGAGGAGTCCTGGGACGGCGTGCCCGTACGAGCCGACCCCGCAGGCATCGGGCATGCGCTCGACCAGTCCCTGCTCCAGTGGCTCCTCCACCTGAAGTCCGCCGCCGAACGCGCCCCGCGCTGAAGGGCGCCGCACCCGCCCGGCGCGGAACGCCGCCGCCTTCCCCGTCCTCCACCGGCTCGTCAGGACTTCGCATGCGCAAACCGCCTCCCGGCGCCGTCCTCGCGGTACTGGCCGCCGGCCAGTTCACCGTCATGCTCGCCACCTCCATCGTCAACGTCGCGCTGCCGCAGATCCGTGACGGCGTCGGCCTTTCCGACACCGCCACCACCTGGGTGGTCAACGCCTACGGCCTGGCCTTCGGCGCGCTGCTGCTGGCCGGCGGGCGCGCCGCCGACCTGCTGGGCCGGCGCCGGGTGCTGCTCGTCGGTCTGGGCACGTTCGGGGCCGCCTCCGCCACCGCCGCGCTGGCCTCCTCGCCCGGTGTCCTCATCGCCGCCCGTGCCGCCCAGGGCGCAGGCGCGGCGGCGATCGCCCCCGCCGCCCTCGCCCTGGCCATGGGCCTCCGTCCGCCGGGCCCCGGCCGGAACAGGGCACTCGCGCTCTGGGGCGCGGTCTCCGGTGCGGGGGGTGCGGCGGGAGTGGTCCTCGGGGGGCTCCTCACCCAGGCGTGGGGCTGGCCCTGGATCTTCCACGCCGTGGCAATCGGTACGGTCGCGGTCCTGGTGGCGACGGTCATACTCGTCCCGTCCGCCGCCCCCGCGGACAGGGCCGGCTTCGACCTCGCCGGAACCGCTGCCAGCGCCCTGGCCCTGACCGCCCTGGTGTGGGGCCTGACCACGGCCCGCCGGGTCGGCTGGACCGACACCCGGGTCCTCGCCGCATTCGCCGCCGCCGCCGCACTCGCGCTGCTCTTCCTCCGGATCGAGCGCGGCGTCCCGGCCCCGCTGGTTCCCCCGCGCCTGTTCGCCGGCGGGAACGTGGCGGCCGGGAACCTCCTGATGGCCCTGTTCGGCTCGACGTGGATCGCCCTGTTCTACTTCCTTCCGCTCTACCAGCAGCAGGTCCTCGGCGAAGACCCGCTGACCACCGGGCTCGGCCAACTCCCCCTCGCGGGCGCCAACATGGCCGGTGCCGCACTCGCCCCCGCCCTCGCCCGGCGGGTCGGCCACCGGGCCGTGGTGGTCGGGGCCCTGCTGACCGAGGCGGCCGGGATGCTGTGGCTCTCCCGCATCAGCGCCCACGGCGGCTTCCTGACCGACGTCCTCGGCCCCGGTGTCCTCGTCGGAATCGGACTGAGCATCGCGTTCGTGCAGCTGACCGCCCTGTCCGTGGAGGGCGTCGCCGGGACGGACGCGGGCCTGGCGGGCGGGCTGGTCAACACCACCCGCCAGGTGGGCGGCGCCGTCGGGCTCGCCGTCCTCGCGACCGTCGCAGAAACCGTCACCGCGCACGCCACCGACCACCGGCCCCACCTGGAGGCACTGACCTCCGGCTACCGCACCGCCTTCGCCGCCTCCGCCGCCGTCCTGGCCGCCACCGCCCTGCTCGCGGCCCGCCTGACCCGGCGCACCGCCGCCACCACCCCGGACCCCGCTCCCCGCAGCGTCGTCCCCGGCCGGCGCTGACCACCCGATCCACCACCAATCCCCCGGCACACCGACCGAAAGGAACACCGCCATGACCACCATCGACGAGGCCGCGCCCGTCATCGTCCGCCTGTCCACCGAGATCGACGCCCCGCTGGACCGGGTGTGGGCCCTGCACACCGGCATCGGCGACTGGCCGGTGTGGAACACCGACATCGACCAAGCCCGCCTGGACGGCCCGCTCGCCGAGGGCACCACGTTCACCTGGCGCACCCACGGGCTGGACATCACCTCCACCATCCACGAGCTGGTACCCGGCGCCCGGATCGTCTGGGGCGGCCCCGCGCACGGCATCGACGGCGTCCACGTGTGGACCTTCGAGCGCACCGGCGACCGGGTGCTCGTGAGCACCGAGGAGTCCTGGAGCGGCGCCCCCGTGGAGGCCGACGCCGACCAGCTCGGCACCGCCCTGCGCACCTCCCTGGAGAACTGGCTCGCCTGCCTGAAGAACCGCGCCGAACGGCGCGCCTGACGCACCGCCACGCGCCGGTCGCTCCGCCGCCCGGCCCGCTCCCCACACCACCGCACCGAGGCCCCGAGGAACCGACCATGACCGACAAGCCCTTCCTGACCGGCCACTACACCCCGGTCGCCGACGAGCTGACCGCCACCGAGCTGACCGTCGAGGGCGCCCTGCCGCCCGAACTGACCGGTCGCCTGGTCCGCAACAGCCACAACCCGAAGCCCGGCGTCACCCCCACCCACTGGTTCAAGGGCAGCGGCATGGTGCACGGCGTCCGGCTGCGCGAGGGCCGCGCCGAGTGGTACCGCAACCGCTGGGTGCGCACCCCCGCGCTGGACGGCGCCCCGTACCTGACCGAGAACGGCCCGGACCTGACCGCCTCCACCGCCGGCACCCACGTGATCGAGCACGGCGGCCGACTGCTCGCCCTGTGCGAGGCCAACTTCCCCTTCGAACTCACCAGGGACCTGGAGACGGTCGGCCCGTTCGACTTCGACGGCAAGCTGCGCAGCGCGATGACCGCGCACCCCAAGAGCGACCCGCTCACCGGCGAGCTGCACTTCTTCGGCTCCTCGCCCTTCCCGCCGTTCCTGACGTACTACCGCGCCGACGCGGACGGCAACGTCACCCACAGCGCCGAGATCCCCGGCGCCACCGCCTCCCTCAAGCACGACTTCGCCGTCACCCGCAACCACGTGGTCTTCGTCGAGGGCACCGTCACCTTCGACCCCGCCGAGCACTCCGGCATCCCGTACTCCTGGCAGGACGCACAACCCGCCCGGATCGGCGTCATGCCGCGCGGGCCGCAGGGCGCCGCCGCCGTCCGCTGGTTCCCGATCGAGCCGGGAAACATGCTGCACGTCGCCAACGCCTACGAGGACGCCGACGGCCGCATCGTCCTGGAGGGCCCGACCGTGGACCGCGAGGGCTTCCAACTGTCGTGGAACTGGTGGGTCGGCGCCCCCGGCCGCGGCAGCGAGCCCAACGCCCGCTCCTACAACCGCCGGTGGATCGTCGACCTGGCCGCCGGCCGGGTGCAGGAGCTCGTGATCGACGACCTGCCCATCGAGTTCCCCACGCTCAACGAGGACTACCTCGGCCTGGAGAACCGCTACCAGTACGCGATCTCCTTCCCCGATCAGGACGGCTTCGGCGGCTACGGCGTCGTCAAGTACGACCGCAGCACCGGGGCGCGGCGCGTCCGCCAGGTCGGCGACGCCCGGCTGCCCAGCGAGGCGGTGTTCGTGCCCGCGGCCGGCGGCACCCGGGAGGACGACGGCTACCTCCTGACCGTGGTCTCCGACCTCAAGCAGGACGCCTCCCAGCTGCTCGTCCTGGACGCCGCCGGCCTCGACCGGATCGCCACCGTCCACCTCCCGCGACGGGTGACCGCCGGCATCCACGGCTCCTGGATCCCCGACGGCCCCCTGTGACGAACACCGGGACGGCCACCGCCCCGGGGACGCCCAGCAGACCCACACCTCCCACGAAAGAGCACAGACTTGCGCACGCTCACCACAGCCAGAACCGCAGCCCTCACCGGGGCCGTCACCGGGGCCGTCATCGGGGCACTCCTGCTGACCACCTCCACCTCCGCCTCCGCTCTCACCACGGACCGCCCCACCGCGACGGCCGAGGCGAGTGCGAAGCACCCGGGCGACGTGCAGATAGACCAGCACGCCCCCGTCATCACCCGCACCGAGATCCTCGTCCACGCCCCGTTGCGCACCATCTGGAACATCCAGACCGACGTCGGGAACTGGCCCGCCTGGCAGCCGAACGTCGAGAGCATGACCAAGGAAACCCCCGGCCGTCTGCGCCCCGGCTCGGTGTTCCGCTGGAGCACCGAAGGCCTCGACATCACCTCCACCGTCAAGCAGGTCGTCCCCGGCAGGCGCCTCGTCTGGGGCGGTCCCGCCCAAGGCATCACCGCCGTCCACGTCTGGACCTTCACCCCCACCCGCGACGGCGTCCTCGTCCACACCGAGGAGTCCTGGACCGGCGAGCCGGTCACGGCCAACCAAGCAGTGCTCCAGGCAGCCCTCGACAACTCCCTCCACCATTGGGTCGCCAACCTCAAGCATGAAGCCGAGGCACAGGCCCTCCGCTAACCCGCCGGCCCCTTCCTCGGCCCGGACCGGCAGCCGCCCGGTCCGGGCCGAGGCGCTGCCGGCGCCGGCCCCGCCTCTCGGGCCGCGGCCGGACTCGCCACACCACGGGCTGCCGAAGGGCACCCGCAGGCGCAGGACCAGCCCGCGCGGTGTGGGCCGACGGGTACTGGGCAAGCCTGCCCGTCGGGGACCCGGGTCATCGCCCGCAGCGGGCTTGACCACGTCGACGACGGGGTCGTCCCGCTCGCCGAACCGCCCGGGGCCGAACGGACGGGGCGTCAGCGCTTCTTCCTGGGCACCACCGGATCGAGCTCCAACTCCCAGGTGCCGGGGGTGTCCACCACCAGCAGGCCCGGCCCGGTGATCTCCTCGGTGCGCCGAAAGGTGCCCATGTTGAAGGCGACCGTCCGCCCGAAGTTCCCGTACGTGTCGACGGGGACTCCGTTCGCCAACTCCTGCGCGGAGACCAGCTGCACGCTGCCGTTCTCACCCGGCTGGCGAAGGTGGACGGACAGGCGTAGGTCTCCCTCGGACGGCAAGCGCAGCACCTCCGGCCCGCTGCCGGTCAGCGCGCCGGTCAGCGCGCGAGCGTCGGAGAGCGGCCGCAGCCGCATCGACCAGCGCGCCTCGGGCTGGGTCCTGATCCTGACGTGCGTCCGCTCGGCCGGCACCAGGACCCGGCCGCGGTAGGGGTCGGTGCCCTCGTGGAAGGGCGCCTCGGCGGTGGTGCCCCGGGTCCGGGTGAGCAGGTGAAGGTGGAGGTAGCGGTCCTCGCTCTCGCACGAGATGTCGAGCAGTGCCACCCTGCCCGGCTCCGGGCGGTCGATCGGGACCTCGACCGGCCCGGCGCCCTCGAACCAGTACGGGTCCGGGGTCACGCCCGCCCGCAGCTCCCACTCGGCCTTCGCCAGTTCCTCGGGCGAGACCAGCTCCAGCGGGACCCGCCGGCCGGCAAGCCGCGCCTCCAGGCGCAGGACCGCCACTCGTCCGCTGCCGACCGCGCCGAGCACGCGCTTGGAGCGGTCCGCCTCCAGGCCGCGGGCCGCCTGTTCGGCCCGCTCCAGCGCGGCCTCGGCGGCGCGGCGGTCGCGCAGCGCCTCTGCGGCCTCGGCGGCCGGGTCCGCACCGTCCGGTGCCGGGCCGTCCGGTGCCGGGCCGTCCGGTGCCGGGCCGTCCGGGTCCGCGCTCTCCTGCGGGGCGCAGTCCTGCGGCGGCAGCAGTTCCAGCCGCTCGCGCAGTTCCGCGATCATCGCGGCAGCCTCGCGCCGCTCGGCACGGCTGGACAGCATCTCCTCCAGGGCGGTACGGCCCTGGCCCAGCACCGAACTCAACGACTCGGCCTCTCCCGCGCCGTCCCTGATCCGCTCCGCGGACGCCAGCGCCGCCTCGGCCCGGCGCTGGGCAGTGCGTTCGGCGGGGTCGGCATCGGCGGTGCGGGCGGCCACGGCGGCGCCCAGGTCCAGCCGCAGGGCCTCGACCGCCAGCAGGTCGTCCTCCCCGAGCCCCCGGGCCGCACGCCGCGCACGCGGGGTCGGGGCGGCGGACGACTTGACGGCGGGCAGGGCGGCATCCGGTTGAACGGTCGGAAGAGCGGCGGACGGTGCACCGGCGCGGACGGCCCCGGGCAGTGCGTCCGCAGGCGGGCCCGCCGCCTGCGCCGGTGCCGGCGGCAGGCCGACCCGACGCAGGCCGAGCAGGTAGCCCACGCCCGTACCGGCCGCCAGAAGCAGCCCGATGAAAATCCCACCCACGAACACGATCAACACGGCCCCCCGAGATCATCGAGAGGCCACGCTACCCGGTGCCGGCCAGGGCGACCGAAGCGCCACCGGCAAGGCGCGAGCGGAGGCACCGACGCGACCCCTCCGGCGACAGAGACCACGGCGGGCTGCGGGGGGTCCACCACAACCCCTACGTGCTCCCAACGGCCGCGCCCCCCTGGCAACAGGACGGCTGACCCCGCAAGGCGGGTGGCAGACGTCGTCCCAGCCCGGACCGCACAGCCACGGGTCGGCGCCGTCAGCCGGCGACGGTCTCGGTGTGCCGGTGGAGGGCGTCCAGGAGCGCAGTCTGGTGGTCGGTCAGCTTGCCCTCGGCGCGGGCCCCCGCCTGCTTGCGCAGCCATGCGCCGGGCCGGAACGCCGGGTCGGCCTCGCCGCCGGTGCGGTTGGCCGGGCCGTCGAGGGTGCCGCCGGCGGCGAGGTAGGCGAGCAGGCGGCGGTAGGAGCGGTTCCAGTCCGGCTCCAGGCGCCACAGCTCGTCCAGCGCGTCCAGCTTGGCGACCTGGTCCTTGGTGAGGTTGTCGGCCTTGCGCTGGCGGCGCATCCAGGCACCCACCGCGTAGTCGTCGAGCTTCGCGGTGGCGGGGATGGCGAGGTGGCCGTGCTGGTGGTGGAAGGCGGCGGCGTAGGCGTGGCCGCGTTCCCAGGCGTTGGCGTGCTTGGACCAGATCATGCCGAGCGCGTCCAGCTCGGAGATCCGCGCGGGGTCGAGCAGGTGCTGGCCGTGGAGGTGGCGCTGGCGGGTGAGCCAGGAGATCAGCTCGGCGTGCTTGGTCTTGTCGGTGGGGTCGAGGTGGCCGTGTTGGAGGTGGAAGACCGCCGCGACGGCGTGCATGCGCTGCCACTCGACCGCGCGCGGGTTGAACGCCCGCAGCTTGACGGTCTGGAGGATCTTCGCGGCGTGCCGGCGGGCGTCGATCTTGAGCCACTCGATCGGCGACTCGACCGGGGCCGGCTGCTGCTCGCCCGCCCCGACCGAAGCGGCCTCGCCCTCGGCCGGCGTGGTCGCGGTGGTGTGCGCGGTGCCCTGGGAGCGGCCGGCGCGCAGCTCGGTGATCCGGCCGACCACCCGGGCGTCATGGGCCGCGAGGGCGCGCAGGACCCGCCAGATCGTGCGGAAGGAGCCGGCCTCGATCTCGGCGTCGGCCTCGGCCTTCACCGCCTCGCCGGCGTCGTGGACCTCGGCCGGGTCCGCGGCCGCCGTGTCGTCGCCGACCTCCGGCGTCGGCAGGTAGACCGGGATGATGACCCAGGAGACCTTGCCCTGGCGGTGGGACTGGCGCAGTGCCCGGCCGACGGCCTGGACGATGTCGATGACCGAGCTCTTGGGGTCCGCGAAGCAGATCGCGTCGACGGCGGCCACGTCGATGCCCTCCGTCAGGAGCCGGGAGTTACTGAGGATGCCGCACTCCTCGCCGTCCTCACCCGTGTGGGCCTTGAACTCGGCGAAGGCGGCCCGGCGGTCCTTGAGGCGGTCGGTGCCGGCCACCGCCTTCGCCCAGATCCGCTCCGGGCGCTCCGCGTCCTCCAGCAGCTGGGAGGCGTCGAGCAGGGTGCTAGCGAACTCCCGCGCCGCCGACACCCGCGAGTGGAACGTGATGACCCGGCGCAGGTCGAGGTCGGCGACCGCGCGCAGCACCGCGATCTGCAGGGCCAGGCGCAGGAGTTCCTCGTTGGTGCGCTGGGAGCGCAGGTCGGCGACGGCGGGGAGGTTGAGGAGCTCGCGCAGGTCCTCGTCCGTGACCACCGGCACGAGCACCCGGTAGTCGGCGAGGTAGCCGTGCTCGATGCCCTGGCCGAGCGTCCAGGTGAAGCAGGTCTTGCCGTAGACGGTCTCGTCGTCCATGGAGCAGAGCGCGGGCAGCTTCTCCGCGCCGTCGCTGCCGGTGTCGGCGAGGTCGGCCAGGCCGTCCTTCGCGCGCCGGTCGTCGGCGATCCGTGGGGTGGCGGTGAAGTACAGCCGGCGCTTCGCCGGGACCTGGGCGTCGTCGTGAACCGCGGCCCAGGCCTTGCCCTCCGAACCGGCCGTGCGGTGGGCCTCGTCGATGACCACCAGGTCCCAGGCCGGCAGGCCGAAGTCGCGGTGGGCCTGGACGATCCGCTCCAGCGAGGCGTAGGTGGCGTACACGGTGACCGGCTCGCCGGCCTTCTCGGTGGCGACCAGGTCCGCGATCCGCGGGGCCTGCGTGGTCACCTGGGCGTGGACGCGCCCGCCGGCCTCCGCGCTCTCCAACGCCTCCTCCCGCGAGCACGCCGCCACCGCCAGGCCCCGGCGACCGCCCCGCAGCGACCACGCCTCGGCGGTCTGCTCCAGCAGCTCGATCGTCGGCACCAGCACCAGCACCCGGCCCCGAGCGGCCAGACGCCGCACGCAACCGGCCGCGATCAGCGTCTTCCCGGATCCGGTCGCCGCGACCACGGTGGCCCGGCCGCCGTCCTTCACCTCCCGCACCGCCGCCGCCACCGCGTCCTTCTGGAACCAGTGCAGCGGCAGCGGGTTCACCGCGGTGGTGCCGGACGGCTGCGCCGGGAGCGGCGGTACGGCCTGGGCGCGCAGCCCGGCCGGCACGTCCTGCTCGGCGCTGGCGGTGGTGGTCTCCAAGGCTGCGCTACTCCTTCGGATGCTGAGACGACGGCGCGGGGCTGGCGGGGCTGTGGGAGGGTCGGGGCGGGCGGCCTCTCCCCGGGGCCAGGTCATGGATGGGGAGAGGCCGCCCTGTGACTGAGCACTTCAGTCGGCCGGTCGAGCGGCCGTTTCAGCGGGCTTCTGTCACGATGCGGCTCACCACCGCGCGAAGGCGCTCCCGCCCGGCTCTCACGCTTGTGTCCCACACCCCCGCGGCGTCGCCGGACACCGAGAGCTTCTGAAGTCGCCGTTCCTCGGCCGTGAACGCGGCACCCGCGGTGTTCCGGTCCAGCATGCCGATCGCGGTGAGCGCCGCCTGACCGCATGACACCGCGTGGTCGGCGCTCCCGGTGCCGTTGGCCAGCAGGGCGTGGCGCAGGACCAGGCAGGCGAAGAACGTGGAGGTGCCGACGACGTCGGTGATGCCGTCCTCGGTGGGCTGCAGCTCGGAGAACCGGTCCAGCAGGCGTGCCCGCTCGGCGGCGTCGGACAGCGGTCGGTCGGTCCGCCAGAGGCCGGCCACGGACTCCGTGTAGAGCTCCACGTCGGCTTCCCGGCCCGTCTCACCCGTCCGCAGACCGATGAACAGCGGAGCCATCCGCTCGGCGCAGGCCGCGACGTACAGGCGGACCGCCTCCTCTCCCCCGGTCTGGAGTTCCTCCACGACGTTCTGTTCCACCAGCGTCTTCACACGCCATCCTTTCTGCGGGTCTTTGCTCAACCGGCCGGTTCAACCGCTCACCGGCCAACTGAAGCGCTCAGTCACGGGCCGACCGGAGCTACTGCTGGTCCTCGGGGATCCAGCCGCGGACCTCCAGGTAGGCGATGTCGGCGTCCTCCACCGCGCGGCCGGTCTCCACCAGCCAGGCCCGCATCGCCTCGGTGACGTCACCGTGGTGGTCAGCGACCCGCTGGGACCACTCCGCCGCGTCGAACCCGCCCGTGGAGGCGGAGCCGTAGGTGCGCTCCTCCGTGCCGTCGGAGCGGGGGATGAAGCCGCGGCGGATACCGCCGGAGTCCTTCTCCGAGCCCGCACTGTAGACGTACTGGTCGGCCTTCATCCGGACGGTGAAGGCCAGGCGGCCGCCCGCCTGGCCGGTCTCGTGGACCACGGGCGCGAGGTGGCTCGCGCCGGAGCGGATGGCCTGCTTGCCGGCCCGGCCGGCCATGCTGCCGCCCGCCTCGCCGACGACGTCCTTCCCACGTACCCGCGCCTTCTGCCCGGTCTTCGTGGTCCGGCGGGTGGTGTTCGCCTCGGCGATGCCGGACAGCGCCTCGGTGTCGCGCTCGCCGCCGCGCACCGCCCGCACGACCTGACGCAGCGCGTTCACGAACGCCGCGCCCTTGCCCTTGGTGAAGAACTGCGAGACGAGCGAGGCGTCGCGGCCGAGCATCCTGGCGACCTGGCGCTTGGTGTAGCCCTGGTCGATCAGCTCCTGCGTCAGGCGGGCGGCTTCGTTCGGGTTGTTCGGGTCGGCCGGACTCACTGGTCAGCTCCCATCTGCGCGAGTTCGGCGCGGCCCTGGGCGCGCAGCTTGAGGTACTGCTCCTGGCTGGCCGGGTGGTCGATGGGGCCGGTGAGATGGCCCTTGAGGAGGTAGTCGCCCGGCTCGCCCCGGTACGGCCAGGGCTGGCGCTCGGTCAGCGCGATACCGTCGGTGCCGAAGTACACGACCGTGCCGGGCTTCGCGTGCAGCGCCCCGGCGTGGCCGATGACCTCCTTGCCCTGCCGGTACCTCATGTCCAGCAGCGCAGCGCGGGCCCCCGACCACACGTAGGCCGCCCACTCCGGGTGGGCGTACGGGTCGCGGGAGAAGCCGGCCTGCCGCTGCCACGTGACGACCTCGCCGTCCTGGCCGAGGATCTCCACCCCGGCCGGAAGGGCTTCGCCGAGCGGGGTGGTGCCGGAGACCAGGCGCGGGCGCTGGGCGAAGCCGCCCAGGCCGAACAGCAGCACGCTGCGGACGGCGCGGGAGGCGAGGTAGGCCGCCTGGCGCTGGCGCTCGTCGCCGTGCACCTTCGAGAGGTTCGTCAGGTCTGCCCAGGCGGCCTTGAGGCGCTTGCCCCACTCGTCCAGCGGCTTGCCGTCCTCCCACAGCAGGCCGCCGAGGATCTCGATCCGCCACGGTGCGATGTGGTTCGACAGCGCGAGATGGATCTCCGCGCCGCCCGCCCAGGTGGTGAACACGGCCCCGGGCTCGGACGGGTAGACCCAGGCGCGGTCCCCGGTGACGGGGGCCGGAAGCAGGCCGACGTGGTTCCAGCCGGCCGGGACGGTCACCCGCACGTTCCAGTGCGAGCAGGACATCAGCGCCTTCGTCTGCTCCTGCTCGGTCATCGCGGCGAACGCGGCCGCGGTGATCCGGCGCGGGGTGCCGACCGGGGACTTCCACAGGTGCTTCGCGTAGGCGAAGGTGCGGTCGTACTCCACCAGCGCCGGGAGCTGCTCCGGAACGCGCGGCGGCAGGACCAGCTCGGTACGGCCCTGACCGCCGGTCGCGTGCAGCAGGCCGCGCAGCTCCTCGGACAGCACCGGGTAGCCGCCGGCCCATTTGCCGCTGGTGGGGACGGTGCGCGACCACAGGTCCCGGCCGGTCTGCGACGGCGAGCCCATCAGGACCGCGTCGTCCCAGTGCCGGCGCAGCGCCTGCCACAGCAGCGTGAACGCCTGGCGGCAGGTGACGACGTCGGCGCCGTCGGGGTCGAACCACTCCCCCATCGAACGGATCTCGGTGCTGCCGCCGTCCGGCGCGGCGGCGGGGGCGTAGCGGCCGACCGGCTGGCGCTGGTGGACGAAGTGGCCGGCGAGCTTGTCCCGGCCGGAGCCGACCGCGGTGGTCCAGCGCTCGGACGGCGTGTTCAGCCAGGCGGCGACCGCGTCCTTGAGCGTGGAGTACCGCTCGGCTCCGTCGTGCCAGGGGGCGCCGGCGGTGACGTAGATCCGCTCCGTCCCGGGCGCGGCGTGCAGGACGGCGTCCAGGATCTCGCCCGGGGTGCGGGCGCCGAGGTCGAGCCGCACGGTCTGGTCGCGTACCGCGAGGTCGCCGGTCGCGGCGTCCAGGAACACCGTGCTGCGGGCCTGCTGGACGAAGTTCGGGCGCTTGGAGACCAGGCCGGTGGTCACGGCCTCGAATCGGGCGCCCGCCGGGCCCTCGGGGAGGGTGGGCAGCTCGCGCGGGCCGACCTCGACCACCGGACGCGGCGTGGCAGCGACCGGAGCGACCGAAGTAGTGGACTCCGCGAACGGAGCAACGGATGCGCCCATGGTGGTGCGGGCGGGCTGCCCGGCGACGACCTGGTCCCCGTCCTCACTCGGCATCTCGGCTACGGGAGCGGCCGGAGCCGGCTGCTCGACGATGACCTGGCCCTCGACCTCGGCCGGCGCCTCGACGGTCGGCGCCTCGACGGCCGGGGCCGGGGTCGGCTGCTCCAGTCCGGCGGCGGGGCGGTTCAGCGCCGGAGCGAACGCGCTGGTGGGCTCGGTGACAGGCTCGACCTTCGGCGCCTCGGCGGGCCCCGGCGCGGCCTGGTCGGCGGTCTTGGCCGCGCGGACGACGGCCGGGGTCGGGTCCAGCAGCGGAGCGATCCGCACGACGTCACCGACCGACAGGCCCGAGGCCTTCGCGACGGCGTCGGCCTTCGCGCCCTCGTACCCCGCGAGGCCGGCGACCCGGCGCGCACGCTGGGCGGTGAGCTTGTCCAGCTCCTTCTGCGCGGCCGCGACCTGCTTCTCGGCGGCCGTGATCTCGGTACGCAGCTCGCGCAGACCGGCGAGCTCGGCGGTGTACGTCTTGCGGTCCATCAGCGGGTCACTCCCCCTCGGCGACGACGGTGGCGGGCCGGTCAGCGGTGGCCGTGGTGGGGACGTAGGCGATCGGGCCGCCGGAGACCGACGGCAGGCGGGTGCCGAGCAGCAGGCCCGCGAGGCGGACGTCCTCGGGGTCGGACGGGGTGGCGGCGTTGGCGGGGGCGGTGAGGTCGGTCAGGTAGCCGGCCAGGCGCGCCTTCGGGAAGCGGTAGCGCCCCGCGGTGCCCACGGTGCCGTCGCCCTCCCACTCGGCCAGGCCGGTCAGCACCGCGACGACGAACCCGGCCACCGTCACCGGCAGCACGGCGCCGGCCGCGACCCGGGCCGGATCGCACCGCCACCAGCCGGACAGCGCGGCCAGCAGCTGCGCCTCGTCCAGCACGGTGCCGAAGCCGATCCACTCCCGGTCCGCCTCCTCGACCCGCGCGGGGGCGTCCGAGCGCAGCACCGCGACCTCGGGCGTGCCGAGCGCGGTCAGGTCGGCGGCCGGGCAGGCCTGCAACTGCTGGAGCGCGGCCAGCGGGAACACCTGCCGACCGACGTCGCGCACGCCCGGGATCACGCCGGTGGCCATCAGCTTCTTCACCGTCGGGATCGAGCACCCCAGGGCCGTCCCGGCTTGACCCGTCGTCACGAACACACCCACAACCTCCACGCTTATCCATCTCACTCAAAACGCTAGGGCAACTCTACGTCTCCCACCCGACACCGTCCACGCCTTTTTAGTAAATCGTACAAGCATGCCCGGTGGTCGGTCCGCCCCGGTTTGTCAGTGCCTGGTGAGATGGTGGTCGGCAACCAACACCGGAGGGAGATGAAGAAGATGAGTCCTCGACAGCAGAAGGCCGTGGTGATCCCCGGTGCGGCCCTGGTCGGCACCTACGCGCTCGGCACCGTCGCCAAGGGCCGGGCCCGCCCCGCAGCAGCCCGGGACGGACAGGGCGCCTTCATCACCACCGCGCCCGCGTCACCGGGCAAGACGGTGAGGAACAAGCTCCCAGCCCCCGCTCCAGACCGACCATTCGTGGGGGGAGCCTTGGAGCGCGCTGGAGGAGAGGGCCGCCCCCGTCGCCTGGAGTCTGCCGGGAATTGGCCGGGCGTGCGGGCTGCGCCAAGATATGCGGCATGACCGATTCAGGGGGAACGGCGGACGGCTCCGCCACGAGGGGACTGCTCATCAGCGGCCGCTACCGGCTGCACGAACGCCTCGGGCGTGGCGGTATGGGCACGGTGTGGCGGGCCACCGACGAGCGGCTGCGCCGCCAGGTGGCGCTCAAGGAACCCGTGCTCCCCGACGGCGTCGATGAGCGGGAACGCGACGAGCGCTTCCGGCGGATGGAACGCGAGGCGCAGGCCGCAGCCGCCCTGCGGCACCCGAACATCGTCCGGGTGCACGACATCGAGACCGTCGAGGGCCGGCCCTGGCTGGTGATGGAACTGATCGAGGGCGAGAGCCTGGAGGCGGTCCTGGCCGCCGGCACGCTCAGCGTCCGCGAGGCGGCCGGGATCGGCCGCGAGATCGCCGCCGCGCTGGCCGCGGTCCACACGGCCGGCGTGGTGCACCGGGACATCAAGCCGGCCAACATCATGCGCACCCGCACGGGCGAGACGATCCTCACCGACTTCGGGATCGCCCAGATCGACGGCGGCACCGACCTGACCCAGACGGGCGTCGTGATCGGCTCCGTCCCCTACCTCTCCCCCGAACGCGCCGCCGGCCAGCGTCCCGGGCCGCCCGCCGACCTGTGGGCCCTCGGCGTGCTCCTGTACGAGGCGGTCGAAGGCTTCCACCCCTACCGCAGGCAGCACCCGCAGAGCACCCTCGCCGCGATCCTCACCGACCCCGTGCCCGAACCGCGCCGCGCAGGTGTGCTGACCGTGCCGATCATGTCGCTGCTGGAGCGCGACCCCGCCCGCCGGCCGACCGCCGCGCAGGCCCAGCTCCAGCTCGCGGCGGCGACAGCGACCACTCAGCCCGTGCCGACCGCGCTCGACACGCCTGCCCCGACGGCCGTTCTCCCGGCCGCGCTGACCTTGCGGCTGCGCGCCGCCACCGCGGCCGTCGGCGGCACGAAACGGCGCACGGCGACCGCTGCCCTCGTGGGCCTGGCCGTCATCGCCGCAGCCACCACCTGGGCACTGTGGCCGGCCGGCACGCCGAGCCCCTCGAACATCCCCGCCGGCTACAAGGCGCAACAGGTGGAGTCGTTGGGCTTCGCCGTCGCGGTTCCCCAGGACTACACGGCATCCATCGGCAGCGACGACGCCGCCTGGGCCAGCCCCGACGGACGCATCCAGATCGACCTGCGCGACGAGGGCAAGAACACCCAGGACCCCCGGACGTACGCACAGAAGCGGCTCGACACCATGAAGACCAGCCAGGGCAAGCCGCCGAACTGCAACGACATCCCGGACCCCTTCTTCATCACACCCATCCACGCCCCCCAGTCGATGCTCCACCACGGCGCCGTCAACGCCTCGGTCATCGAATACGACTACTCGACCAAGGCCGACGAGCCCTACCCCTGCATCGCCCAGAACCCCATCGACAAGGCCATCGAGCAGTACATGGTCCACGACGGCCACGTCCTCCACCTCACCGTCACCATCCGCGGCTACGGCAAGGAACAGCCCGACGGCCAGAAAGCCGACTACACCGTCTACGAGAACGCCAACAACTCACTGGCGTTCAGCTGACGCTCGCTTCCCGACGAGTACGTCCGTATGCCCGGGTGCCAGGGGAACCGCCGGGGAATCCACTGGGAGTGGACGATGCTCTCACCGTCGTCGGACCCACCGGTCTGACCGGTGAGAGCGAAGCCGGGGGCTTCGTAGCGACGCCGGGCACGGACGTTGTCCGTGTGGGGGCATGTGCCGCCGTCCCGGCGGCCGCTCATCCCGGCGGCGAGGCCGATCAGTTCCGCTCCGGTGCTCGGGGCGACGACGAAGAACGTGTCCGGACCGGCGAGTCTGCGGCGCGCGCGGTCACGGCTTCCTCCCCTACCGGCGCACGCCCGCTTCGCCGGGCATCGGCGGCACCGATGATCCGGTCAGAGCAACTAGCCGCCGGACGGCTCGACCAGGCGGTCGTCGACGAGCCGGGTGCCGGCCTGCTTGACGAGCCTCAGCACGGGTGAGACCTCCATGCTCTGCAGTCCGGCCAGGGACCCGATGCGGTCCGAGGTGAACTCGAACAGTTCGTCGAGGTCCCGGCAGTGTGCCACGGCGTGCAGGTTCCAGGGCCCGGAGACGGCTGCGGCGAAGGCGATCCCGGGTTCCTGCGCGAGCGCGCGGCCCGCGCTCTTCACCGCCGACGGGTGCACGCGCAGCCAGAGGTTCGCGCGAGTGTGGTAGCCCAGGGCCGCTGCGGCGATCTCGACGTCGAGGTGGACCACCCGCTGCTGGAGCAGCGTGTCGAGGCGTCGCGCGACGCGTCCCGGTGTGAGGCCGGCGGCGGTGGCGAGATCGACGAGACTGGCGCGGCCGTCCGCGCCGAGCGCGTCGAGCATCCGCCCGTCCTCGGGGGTGAGGCGCAGTGGCTCGCGGGTGACGACCGGCGCCTCGGTGAAGGGGGGTTCGCCGCTCCCCAGCGCCGCTTCCTCCTGCGGGGACAGCGTGCCCTCCAGGGCGGACCAGTAGTGGCCGCGGCCGCCGAGGAACTGGCGGAGCATGGCGAAGGCGTTGATGTCGATCACCGCGGCCGTGCGGGGCAGCCGCCGCCCCAGGAGGTCCTCGCGCTGCTCCCGCGTCCGGGACTGCGTCGCGCAGGTGATCTCGCAGCCCGCCGCGCCCAGGGACACCCAGTTGACGTCGTCCCGCTTGGCGAGCGCGTCGGCGATCGCCGCGACACTGCCGGGGCGGCAGCGCAGTCGCACCAGCCACCTGCTCTGCCCCAGGGCGCCCGGGTTGACCACACCGGCCACTCGGACGACACCGTCGGCGCGCAGGCGGCGGTACCGACGGTTGACGGCGCCCTCGGTCAGACCGAGGGCGGTCGCGATCGCGGCGAACGACGCCCGCGGAGCGATCTGCAACGCCCGGATGATTCGCACGTCGTCAGGCTGCAGTGCAGCGGATTCCGTCATGAGCGCCCTTGTCATGTCGGCAATCGTACGAACGAGGGCTCTTCGCTCGCCTGCGCCGCCGCGCGGACGGAACACTTGGGGCGCACGGGTCGAGGGGTCGCGGCAGCGCTCACCTCCCTGCGCCGGTCCCGGGCCTCGACGGGGCCCGACCGGAATCCAACGCCCGAAGAACGGAGATGACCGGATGTCCATGAGTGGCACCGAACAACACCCGCCGACCGCTCTCGTCGTCGGGGCCTCGCGCGGCCTCGGCCACGCGATGGCGGCGGAGTTCCTCCATCGGGGCTGGCACGTCGTCGGCACCGTCCGCGACACCACCGCCCGAACGCCGCTGCACGAACTCGCGGACCACGCCGACGGGCGGGTGACGATCGAGCGACTCGACATCAACGACCCCGCCCACCTGCCCCTGCTGCACGAACGCCTCGCGCACCGCCGGCTCGACGTGCTCTTCGTCAACGCGGGCACCACCAACAACGAGCGGACGCCCATCGGCGCAGTGGCGACGACCGACTTCGTCGACGTGATGGTCACCAATGCGCTCAGCCCCCTGCGCGTCATCGAAGCCCTGGAGGACCTGGTGTCCCCGGCGGGACTCATCGGGGCGATGTCCTCCGGACAGGGCAGCATCACGAACAACACGACCGGAGGCCGCGAGGTCTACCGCGCGAGCAAAGCGGCCCTGAACATGCTGTTCCGGAGCCTCGCGGCCCGGCACGGTGGGACGCAGCGCGCCTTCGTCCTCATGGCGCCGGGCTGGATCCGCACCGCCCTGGGTGGTCCGGACGCGCCGTTCACCATCGAGGAGACCGTCCCCCTGCTGGTGGACGTCCTGCTCTCCCGGCTGGGCACGCCCGGCCTGGCGTACCTGGACCGCTTCGGCCGGACCGTCCCCTGGTAGCCCCCGCGATCCGGTGGTGGACGGCAGACCGCGGCAGGGCCACCGCACGTCCGGAGGTGGCCCGCTCGCCTGACTCCACGACGGCACCGCCGCGCCTGCGCCAACCTGGGCGCGTGCTCTGCCGGCCGGCTCCGGGAACGGCGCGGTCGACCAGCTGAAGGCGACCCCGCAGGAAGCCACGAGACCGGCTGCAACCACACGGGGTCGGCAGAGCCGGGCCGACGCCGACGACCCGTCCGGCAGTGCTGCGCGCTCGGCCGTCCGAGTCCCGGGGGCCGTGGCGTCCTCGGATCGGGAAGGGGCAGTCGCTCCGAGGCAGTGCGGTCAAGTGCCTCGGTCACCACCACGTCCGCTTGCGAACAGTCCGCCAATTCAGGAAAGGCTGCCCAGCACGTCCGGCATTGTGTGCCAACACACGCGGGTCGCGTCAAGCTCCGAGCCGATCGTCTGGAATGCTGTCCCAGTCCGCCGCCCACGGCTTTGAGCGGCGGGCGTCCGCAGTACCGGGCGAACGCCGCCCGGGAAGCCCACGGAGAGAACGGAACATCATGAAGCCATCTGTGCTTGTCGTGTCCACCGACCCCCAGGGGTCCGCGGTCGTCTGGGCCGAGCGGGTGGGCGACAATCTGCCCTTCGATTTCATGGCGGCGCACGACCACGCAGAGCAGCTGGTCCACCTCAAGAAGACCGGCGCGAAGATCCACGTGATCGCCAACCAGAAGGGCGGCGTCGGCAAGACCACCACCACGGTCAACCTGGCGGCGTGCACGTTCGACGTCCTCGGTACGAAGGACGAGTACGAGCACATCTTCATCGACACGCCGGGCACTCTGGCCGATGAGGAGATCCTGCGCCGGGCTCTGGAGATCGCGGACGACGTCCTGGTCCCGATGATCACCGAGCCGCTGTGCTTCGACCCCACGGCGCGGACCATCCAGAAGGTCATCGAGCCGATGGGAATCCCGTACCGGGTCGTCGTCAACAACTGGGACCCGCGCGACGGCCGGGCCGACCTCGAGGACACCGAGGCGTACATCGCCGCACGGGGATGGCCGCACGCCAAGACCGTCCTGCGCCGGTACAAGATCCACTCCCGGGCGGTGGCCGAGGGTACGGTCGTCACCCAGTACAAGGAGAGCGGCACCGCCTACCGCGCCCGCGAGGACTTCTTCCGGCTGTCCCTCGAGCTCGGTTACGGGGGTCGCTGATGGCAGGCCGTCGCGTCTCCTTCGCCTCGATGGCCGCCGACGCGGTCGTCGACGCCCCGGGCGTGGACAGCGCCAACGACTCCCCGGCCCGGTGGATCCCCACCGCCAGCTGCCTCCCCAACCCGCGCAACCCGCGTGACGAGCTGGGCGACCTCTCCGACCTGGCGAGCATCAAGGACCGCCAGCTCCAGAGCTGCCTCGCCGTCACCCCGGCCGCCTACCTCCGGCTGTGGCCGGAGGACCGGCAGGTGCTGGGCGCGGGCCCGGAGGACGTGGTCATCGTCAACGGCAACCGCCGTCGGGCGGCCGCGCAGCTGTACGGGCGCGAGCAACTGCTGGTCGTCGTCGACGACTCGGTGGCGGAGTCCAAGGCGACCCTGCTGCGGGCGGCGCTCGACGAGAACATGGCGCGCAAGGACTTCGACCCGATCGAGGAGGCCAACGCGGTCCTGCTCATCGTGGCGCAGTACCCGACCGCCAAGGAGGCCGCCGAGGCGGAGGGCTGGTCCCAGAGCTGGATCTCGCACCGCAAGAACCTGCTGAAGCTCCACCCCGAGCTGCAGCGCCAGGTGCGGGCCAAGGCGCGCGGCGAGGAGGGCGTCTCCATCAACGTCGCCCGTCGCCTGGGTTCGGTGAAGGGCATCGAGGAGATGTCCCTGGCCGAGCAGACGACGGAGCTGGAGCAGCTGCTCCAGGCCGACGCCGATGCGGTGACGGCCAGGCGCGCGGCGAAGCTGGAGGCCAAGGCGGCTGCCAAGGCTCCCGCTGCCGCGCCGGCTCCGCAGCCTGCGGTTCAGCAGCCTGCGGTGCAGCAGCCCCCGGCCCCGGAGCCCGCCGCGCCCGCCGCTCGGCCGGTCGCCGAGGTGGTCAGGCCGACTCCCGCTGCCAACCGGCCGGAGCCCGCTTCCCCCACTCCGCTGCCGAGCCCCGAGCCGGCTCCGGGCGCCGACGGATTTTCCGCGGAAAATTCCGAGCCCCTCCCGATGCCGGAGCAGCGGGCCGTGGCCCCGTCGGACGAACAGCCGGCGACGGCTGCCCCGGACTCGGGCCTGGACCGCGTCGACTGGCACAACGTCGAGGAACTGGCAGACGCCATCTGCCGCACCCTCTCGGCCGACGAGGCCTACCGCCTCGCCGATGCCCTGGCGAACCGCCTGCTGACGACCAGCAGCTGACACTCCCTCGGGTGCCCCTTCCCGTCTGATCAGGCGGGAAGGGGCACCCGGCTTTCTGCCCGTGGCCCGTTGGCGGCTGGAGCGCCGCGACCGGGCAAGCGAAGTCCTGCCGGTCGGTGGTAAAGAGTAGAGAATTCGCTGAAGGGTCGTCGGTGCCGCTTGGCCTCGTAGACGGACGTCGGCTGTGACCGTGAAGGTCCCCCACACGGAGATCGCCAACTCAAACCCGGTCTCCGGGTCCGTCACGGTGACGTCTGGCTCCGCGAACGTCGGATGGAGGTGATAGACGACCCTTCACGCAATCGAGGTCGTCACCCCCTTCGAGGAAGAGTCGGACGCGGTGGTACTGGCGGTCTTCATGGTCCAGATCGGTGTTCAGGTCGGCTGTGTGGGACAGCCTGAGGTCAGGAGCGGTCGACGGCATCGAGGCGGCGAGGCGTACGGGCTCCGATCATCCGCCATGGCTTCTATGGCCCGACCGGGGAAGCAGCAGTCCAGGATCAGAATCCTGATGGCTGCCGGACTGTTCTCCATCTCCTCGCGCATGACATTCATCGGTAGCGCGGTGTAGTGCAGCAGGGATGGGACCGCCCGCGTCAGGCCCAGGTAGAGAGGGCCTCGGTCGTCGAGCAGGCCGTGACTTGTGTAGTAGGCGAGCAGCACATCGCTGGCACGGCTGATCACCTCGGTGAGCTGGGGGCCGAGCGTCGCCATGTCCGCTGAAGCATCGATGACTCGGCACCGTACAGCGTCAATCGTGCCGGTCTGCAAGTAACCTCGGAACAACACCGCCGAAGCCTTTGCACCGTCGCTCCCGTCACAGTGACCCACCCGGCAACCCCATTCCAAGGCGACATGATCCTTCGACATGGTGCTGCTCACCTGCCTCCTCCCCGCACCCGCGGGGGTCAGCCATACCAGATCAGGTGGATGCCGGGCGTCTCCGCGAAGTTCGGTGCAAGTCAATCCGGTCTCCCCGTACGAGCACATCTGACGCCCAGTCATCGATACGCTGCCTTCGTGAGTCAGCACCCCACCCAAGCCGCCCAACGTCGCCCCGGCCTCTGGTACGTCCTTACGCCGATATTGAGCATCGGCCTGCTCGCCTGCGCACCGTTCTGGCACGCCACCACGCGGCTATCTCGGGCTCATTCGCGGGACGCAGCGAAGGCTCGCCGACTGGCCATTGTGTTCACCGTCATCCTTGCAGGCGGCCTCATCATTCCTCCTGCTGCAGGTTTCACCGCGCTCGCCGGGATGATCATCGCCCCGATCCTCCTGTCTCCGTACCGGGCCCGGATCTATGGCACTCAACGACCAATGCCGGCCTTCTCGCCAGAGCCCGGTGGTGCTCTCGCCGCCGTCCAACAGGCCCGAACTCTGCGCGCCGAGGCGCGTCGCATCGTTCAGGATGATCCCGCCATGGCCCGTGAACTGGGTATCGGCCGACCAGGCCGAGGCACCGGCTACGATGACGGCGGCCTGCTGGATCTGAACAGCGCCGACGCTCAGACGATCTCCCGGGTCCTCGATGTCAGTTCTGACATGGCCGAACGAATCGTCACCGCCCGCCGAGAGGTCGGCGGCGCGTTCCGCTTGTTGGATGAGGTCATCACGTACGCGAGCCTTACCGAGGGCGAAGAACTCGTCATCCGCGAACGCGGTGTTCTGCTGCCGTGTTGAACGGTGAATCGGGCCGTTAGGTACCGGAGAGACCCGTTCTCCACTCCCTATGCCGAACGAACGCCCCTTCACGCGCTCACGGCCGAGGTCACGCTTCCTCCCCGCAGCTGCGAGGGTCGGTCGTCGAACGGCGGGCTCAATTCCCACGGCCCGCTGTATTCATCGCACTCGCAGACATCAGCCATCGCAGTCGGCTTCAGCTCGCTGTATCGCGCTCGTCCGGACCCGTTGGGGGGCGGTGGGCTGATCGGCGAGGTGACGTCCCGCAGACCGAGTCCTCCCTGTACCCGCGGGTCAGCCCGATGGCCCGCGACCGGGGGATCCCGCTCGGAGGAGTCTTCCGTACACCCGCAGGGGTAAGCCGTGCTTGCTACTCCGGCAGTGCTGCCGACGGCACTTCCTCCCCGCACCCGCAGGAGTCAGCCGGAAGCCCTCGGCGTGATCATGTTCGAGATCGACTCCCCGCACCTGCGGGGGCAGCTGTGTGCGCGGTGGTGACTTGGCAAGTCACCACGCAGGTGCGCGTGAACACAGGTACGCGGGTTGCAGTGTGACGGAGCTGCTCTGAGGGCTGCCTCGAACGGAACCGCCGGGGCTCGTCCCGCTGCAGTGGTGTGGGTGGGTCTTTCGGTCGGTCTCGCGGCCGGCCCTTGGGATGGCTCCGGCGGGCACTACACGGATGATGCCGGTGCTTGGGGTCCGTCGAGGGGCCAGGTATCGCGGTCGTCGACGTGGTGGTAGACGGGCAGTTCGGCGGCCAGGACGTCGAAATGCGGCAGTGGGGCCCACAGGGCGCGGTCGCCGATGATGTAGAGGCGGCGTTTGGCGCGGCTGGCGGCGACGTTGAGGAGGTGGGGGGTGCGGGCGGCCCAGTCGCGGGCGCCGCGGCGGCCCGCGCCGAGCAGGAGGATGACGACGTCGGCTTCCTTGCCCTGGGCCTTGTGGACGGTGGCGCAGCGCTCCTCGAGGACCTCGAACGTCCAGCCAGGGTGGGTGCGGCAGGTTTCGCGGGCCTCGCGGACGAGGGCGCGGAAAGGGGCGATGATGCGCACGCGTTCCGGGGTGACGCGTTGCCGGTGGAGGCTGCGCAGGACGAAGTCGAGGGCGCGGCGGTCTCGTTCGCCCCAGGGGTCGTCGCCGTTGCGGGTGGGGTCGGGGGTGTCGAGCCAGCGGCTGGGCAGGAGGCCGTCGTGGTCGGCGTCGGGGAAGGGTTGGGGGTGGGTTCCGTAGACCATGAGGCCGTCGTAGGCGACCTGGTTGCTGACGGTGAACATGGGGTCTTCGCAGCGGCGGTGGACGCGCAGGGGTGAGCCGACCCAGACGGTCTCGTCGTCGTTGCCGGTGGGGTCGGGCAGGTAGGTGCCGTAGCGGTTGACGCGGTCGGCGACGGCCTGGGCGGAGGTGGCGGAGGGGAGCCATTCCTCGTCGACGCCGTGGGCGAGCAGGAGGCGGCGCTGGAGGGCGGTGGGCATGGTGACGACGGGTTCGAGCTGGAGGGGGTCGCCGACGAGGACAGCGCGGCGGGCGCGCCAGAGGGCGCCGACGGCGGCCTGCGCGGTGGCCTGGCCGGCTTCGTCGACGAGGACCCAGCCGATGCTGCCCCGGCCGAGGCGGGCGAACATGCTGCCGATGGAGGAGAAGGTGGTGGAGACGACGGGGACGAGGAGGAAGAGGGTCTGCCAGGCCTGGGCGACCTGTTCGTCGGGGACGGGGCCGCTGGTGCCGGCCATGAGATCCATGAGGACCCGGAGGGTGCCGTGGATCCGCAGGGCGTTGTTGGCGACGAAGGCGCGGTGCAGATCGAGGGCGCGCATGAACAGGTCGCTGCGGGCGGTGCACCAGGCCTCGTCGGACCAGGGGGAGCCGAGTTCCTGTTCGGCGTCGTCGAGGTGGGTCCAGTCGAGGGGCAGGCTGGGGAGGGTGGTGGCGGCCTGGCGGAGGTCGCGGTGGGCGGCGTCGATGGCGGCGGTGGCGGTGGCCAGGTCGCGTCGGGCGGCCGCCGCCTCGTGCCGGGCCCGCTGGACGGCGTCGTGGGCTGCGGACTCGGCGGTGCGGGCGGCGTCCTCGCGGGCGTGGGCGCGGGTGAGGGCGGCGGCAGCTTCGGCGAGTGCGGTGGTGGAGCCGGTGTGCAGGTCGTGGGCGGCGAGTTCCTCGGCGCGCACGCAGCGGGCGATGTGGTCGTAGGCGTCCTCCAGGGCGGTGCGCTGCTGGACGAGCAGGTCGAGGATCTCGGCCTGGGTGCGTTCGTGCTGCTGCTCGGCGGCCTGGCGTTCGGCGGTGGTCTGGAGCAGTCGGCGCAGGCCCGCGCGCAGGCCGGGTTCGGTGGTCAGGGGCGTTTCGTGGCGGGCGGTCAGGGCGTCGACGTACTGGCGGTGGTGGTGGGCGCGTTCGCGGGCGGCCGCCAGGTCGGCGCGGGCGCCGGCGAGGGCTTCACGGGCCCGGGGGACGCGCTGGGTGGCGGTCTGGTGGGCGGCTTCGGCGGCCGCGGCGGTGGATCCGGCGGTGACGGCAGCCGTGGTGGCGTCGGTGTGCCGGGCCTCGGCGGCCGCGACGCGCTGGTCGGCGTGGGCGACGGCGGTGTGCAGGGCGTCGACGCGCTGCCGGTCGCGGCCGGACTCGGTGTCGGCCAGGGCGGCGGCGAGGCGGGCGCGTTCGGTGCGCAGGCGTTCGACTGTGGTCCGGGCGGCCTTGAAGGCGTCGACGGCGTCGTGCCAGGAGGGGACGGGCTGGGCGGGGCCGGCGGGGGGCTGGGTTCCTTCGCCCGGTGCCGTGCGGGCGGGCTTCGGGGCGTCAGCCGGTTTCGGGGCCCGGGACGGTCTCGGGACGCGGGGAGGGATCCAGTCGCCGAGGATCGCGTTCATGCCGCGCAGCGGCGGTAGCCCGGCGGCGGTACGCGCGTCGGCCTCCTTCTCGGGCAGGCTGCCCCACCAGAATCGCTGGCCGAACTTCGTCCGGTTGGCCTTGTTGCCGAGTACGGCGGCGACCAGGCCCCAGGCGGGCGCGCCGTCGAGGAGGGCGGAGGCGAGGTCGGAGAAGTGGTCGGGGCCGCCGTGCCAGTGCTCGTCGAGGGCGGAGGCGCCGGGAAGTTCGGCGGTGACGTTCTCCACGGCGCCGTTGTTGGAGGAGGTGACCACGATCTCGTAGCCGGTGAGCTTGGGGTCGAGGGCGGCAACGTAGCGCTTGCGACGTCCCTGGCGGTCCCTGCCCTGCCAGGCCCGGCCCACGAAGGCATCCTCGGGCCGCCGGTAGGAGGCCATCACCGTGGCCCGTTCGACCACGAGCGCGGCGACGAGGTCGCGCAGCATGGTGGTCTTGCCAGTGCCTGGCGGGCCGTTGACGGAGAACAGGCCGCCATCGGTCCCCTCGCGGTCGGCCAGCATGCGGTCGACCGCGAACTGCTGGCTGAGCGCGAGGGGGTGCCGCGCCTTGGCGGGCCACCGTCCGGCGGGCACGAGGGCGGGGGAGACGCCGTCGAGGACAGTACGGCGGTCCTGACGCAGGTCGGTGCGGGCGTGGACGGGGAGGTCGTGGCGCGAGGCCAGGTAGGCGTCCAGGGCGGGGCCGAGGCCGGCGCCGTCCTCCGCGAGGGAGCCGCGGACCCGGGCGAGGTCGGGCGGCAGGAGGCTGTTGAGGAACGGCTGGTTGGCGGCGGGCTTGGCCCCGGGGTCACGCGGGAGGCGGACGAGGTGGCTGCGGACGCGGATCACGCGCGGGTCGAGGTGGTGCTGGACGCCGCAGAGGTGGGCGATCTGGGCGGTCAGGGCGACGAGGTCGGCGAACGCGACGGGGCGGGCGACGGGGGCTTCCGTGTCCGCTTCCGCGGACGGTGGTGTGTCGGATACGGCGGCGGGCTCAGCCGGCGCCGCGGTGTCGGCGGGCGCCTGGGACTCGGTCTCGGTGACGCCGTCCTGTGCCGGGCGGCGGGCCGCCACCCAGTCCGCGACCCGCCGCACCAGCGGCTCCGTCGCCCCCTGGACGGCGGCGCCCGCGACCTCGCCGAACAGCGCGCCGACCGCCGCCACCGCAGCACCGCCCAGGACCTCGGCGAGCAGCTGCTGCCAGGAGCGGCCCGCTTCCGCCATGGGTACCGGCCCCACTGGCCGGAACACCGGTAGCCCGTACGGGCCCGGGGCGGGACGCTTCCCGGCGGTGTACGCGATCGGCGCGGCGGCCAGCTGAGCCACCGCCACCTCGAACGCTTCGCCCAGTTCCTCGAAGCCGTCCAGCCAACCCGGTGCCGACGGCCCCGGATCGAACAGGCGCCCCGTCGCCCAGGCACACGCCGACACCACCGACGTCCCCTCCACCGGACGCCCGTGCTCGTCCAGGACCATCGCGAACACCGCACTCCGCCCCGACAGCTCCAACTCCTCCTGCGGGACCCCCGGATCCGGCTCGGTGCCCTCCGGCAGCACCGCGATCATCGCCCGGCGCAGCAGCTCCAGGTCGAACACGCCGCCGTACACCTCATGCCGCCACACCATCCCGTGCGGCGCCAGGTGAGCCGCGGTCTCCGGGTGCTCCGCATCCCACGGCAGCACCGGCGCGGCCTGGCCCGCGGCCGGAGTGAGGTCCACGACCAGCGCGTCGGAGGCGCGGAGCCTGCCCGCACGGCGCTTGCGGGGAACCTCCGGGATCGTCGGCGGACTGAACAACTCGATGGCCCGCCAGCACTCCAGTAGGTCCGCCACCCGCCGATCCCGCCCCTGTCCGCCCCGCATGCCACGCCCCCGTGTCGAACCTGCGGCCCGCAGCCGCTTCGTGTGCCGATCAGCAGGCCGCAGAATCTACCGGACGGCGGGCGGGCGAGACTGGGCAACCAGGTAACGCGGGCGGGGGACGCTCGCCGTCATCGCATGCGTCCACGGTCAGCTCCCATCAGCGCGGACCCACCGGGTCGGTCCAGCCCTGGATCAGTCAAAAGCTCGGTACGGAATCATTGGCAGGGTGGCACGATGGGGTCGACTCTTTGACACCTCAACAGATCAGCTGTGCCACTGACGCGTTCGCATGGCAGCAATAGCAAAGAAACAGCAAAACCGCCGAATCAGCCCAGCTCAGAAATGTCCTCCCTGCGCCCGCAGGGGTCAACCGGTGTACCGGACCAGCGGCTCGACCGGCACCCAGTCCTCCCTGCACCCGCAGGGATCAGCCGAGGACTGGCCAGCATCCGCAGGTCGCTGGAGGCGTGCTCCGGCGGTCACGTTCGTGACGGGCGGGTCCGCCGAACGGCGTCGTGGGGGGGGGGGGCCGGGGGGGGGGGGGCGCCCCCCGGGGGGGGGGGGGGGGGGGGGGCGGGGGGGTAGGGGGGGGGGGGGGCGCACCAGGGGGTGGGGAGCCGCGG
>NZ_JBVHIP010000040.1:51307-73520 GCF_055560495.1 Kitasatospora sp. NPDC023176
TTGTCTGGCCCTCCAGCGCCTGGGCGGTGGTGGCGTGCGGGGGCTTCCAGTTCGGTGCGGGGGGGTCCCTCCTACGGGGGGGGTCGTCCGCCCGGGGTTTGGGGGGGCCACGACGACGTTCGGGGGTATGCGGGTCAGGCCGTGAAGTAGCCGTTCAGGTCGGCAATCACGTGTGTGTCACCGCTGCCGTTGAAGAACGTCACCCGGCCGTCCACCACCGGGACGACGACCAGGCCGGCCGTGGTCTGTCCGGCGACGAAGGTGAGGTTCGCCGTGTCCGGGCGGGCGGTGCCGTGCGGGTGGACGGTCAGCTGGCTGTCCGCCGTCGGCTCGGTGACCGTGACGTTCAGGACCACGGCGGTCACGCCGGCGGCCGGCACGCCCTCGAGCGCGGTCACCGGCACACTGACTGTTCCTCCGGTGCCCACCGTTCCGGCCCGGGCGCCGATGCCGCTGCGGGTGTCCAGCAGCCGGACCGGAGTGGTCGGCGAGAAGGTCGATCCGGAGTCACCGTAGTAGCCGGTGACGTCGGCGAGCAGGTCGACCGTGCCGGAGGCGTTGCGCAGGTCGACCTTGCCGTTCACCACCGGCACCGTCACCAGGTTGGCGACGGTGCGCCCGGTGTCGAAGTTGAGGTTGGACACGTCCGGCAGCGGCTCGCTGTCGGGGTAGACCGTGACGTGCCCGGGCTCGGCCGGGTCGACGGCCGTGACGTTCATGACGACCGCCGTGACCCCGGACGCCGGAACGCCCTTGACCCCGGCCACCTGCAGACTGACCACACCACCGGGGCCGACCCTCTGCGCGGGGGCACCCGTGCCGTCCCGGGTGTCCAGGAAACGGGCCGGGTCGATCGACGTCAGCAGGGATCCGGTGGCCCTGTCGGTGTAGTAGCCGGTGACGTCGGCGAGCAGGTCGACCGTGCCGGAGGCGTTGCGCAGGTCGACCTTGCCGTTCACCACCGGCACCGTCACCAGGTTGGCGACGGTGCGCCCGGTGTCGAAGTTGAGGTTGGACACGTCCGGCAGCGGCTCGCCGTCGGGGTAGACCGTGACGTGCCCGGGCTCAGCCGGGTCGACGGCCGTGACGTTCATGACGACCGCCGTGACCCCGGACGCCGGAACGCCCTTGACCCCGGCCACCTGCAGACTGACCACACCACCGGGGCCGACCCTCTGCGCGGGGGCACCCGTGCCGTCCCGGGTGTCCAGGAAACGGGCCGGGTCGATCGGGAGGAAGCGGCTCTTGGCCGGGGTGGTGGCGGCGGTGACGGTGAAGGCGTCGGGGAGCGAGACCCCGTAGACGCCGTCCAGTGCGATGCCGTAGCTGCCCGGCGCCAGTCCGTTGGTGTCGAGCAGCACGTCGAGCGCGGTGCCGCCGGCGTTCACCGAGAGTGTGGACATCAGCGGCTGGCTGGCGGCTCCGTTGCCGACCAGTTTGGCCTTGCTGCCCAGGTTGAGCCCCGTGCCCTTGATCACGGCCTGGACCCTCGTCCCGGCGGCGCCGGTGGACGGGCTGACCGAGGTCAGTGCCGTCTGCGGCCGCGGCACCGGACAGGCGGAGTCGCAGACGCCCTGCATGCTGTATTCGACCGGCGTGCCGGCCGTGGCGCTGGTGAGGAGCAGCACGGCCTGCTCGGCCTGTGAGTCGGACAGACACCGGCCCCCGAAGGACCCGTAGTTGGAGGTGCACTGGTATCCGTAGTCGCCGGTCCACCGGGAGTCCCGGACCAGGCGCAGCCGCGGGATGTCGTTCGGCCCGGCGGCGCTGCTGGTGCCGACAACGTTGAAGGACTGGTTGGCCTTCATGTCGATCACCGCGCAGTAGGCGGCGGAGTCGTCGGCGAGCACTCCGCTGCGCTGCGGGAAGCCCTCGACGGCGATCGGGTTCGCGGTGCATTCGGGCACCCAGCCCGCGGCGGTGCGCACCTTCCATGTGTCCACGATGGTGTGGATCGGGTTGCCCTTGTATCCGGAGGCGAGCACGACCACGGTGTACGACTTCGCGCCGGTGAGCTGGCAGGCGGCGCCGATCTGGGTGCAGAGCGGCTTGCCCTGGGCGTCGACCACGCTGAGCAGCGCGTTCGTACCGTTCGGGCCGTCCGAGGTCCGGACGGCGAGCATGAACTTGTCACTGGTCTCGGCGGTGACCCGGACGCAGCGGGCGTCGAGCGCGGAGGTCAGGTCGAAGGAGACGCCGGGGCCGCCGACGTTGGTGGAGGCCGGGGTCAGGCAGTTCGCGCCCGGCGAGATGTCGTGCCGGACGAGCTTGTACCCGTCCGCCCCGCCCCAGCCGTCCAGCAGCGCGGTGTACGGCGTGCCGGCGGCCAGCTGGCAGGTCTTGGCCGAGTTCCCGTACGAGACGCCCGTGCAGACCGGGGTTCCGGCCGCGTCGACCACCGTGACGTCGGCGTTGAGCTGGTTCTTGGTGTTGGTGTAGTCGACCAGTTCGACGGTGGAGTGCTGGTCCGCGGGCAGACTCAGGCAGGCCTGCGGTGCGGCGGCGGTCAGCGGGACCTCGACGCCCCAGGTGCCGTCGAAGCCGCTCTGCGGCCAGGCGGTGCAGCCGGCGGTCTCCTCGGTGCGGTGGAGCACCAGCCCGTAGGCCTTGGACGGCGTTCCGGTCAGGACCGCGCGAAACGGGGCGGTGCCGGTCAGCTTGCAGACGGTGGCCCGGCTGCCGCTGGTCTCGCACTGCTTGGCGCCCGTGGCGTCGAGGAGCTGGGCCGCGACCGGCGCGCCGTCGGCGGGCGTCCGGTTGAGCAGGTAGACGCCCTTGCCGGAAGCGGTCGGCAGGGACAGGCAGAGCTGCTGGCCCGGCCCGCCGAAGGTGCCGGTGGCCGGACCGGTCGCCAGGCCGGTGTCGCCGGTCGCGACGCAGCCCCGGGTCTCCTTGGCCGAGTGGAAGGCCATGCCGAAGGCGCCGGCCGGGGCGGTGTACGCGTCGACGGCCCAGGTGTAGTCACCCGGGGTCAGGTCGCAGGCGCCCTGCGGGCAGAGTCCTCCCTGCGGGGTCCCGTCGGCCGCGAACAGCTTGCCGGGGACGGAACCGTCGTTCTTGACCGGGCCGAAGCTGTACCGCGCGGAGTCCGTGACGCGAAGCGTCCGGCAGTGTGCGGTGGAGGCCAGGTCCGGGGAGTCGCCGAAGGCCTGGGGTTCGACCAGGGTGCAGCCCTCCGGATGGGAGAGCCGCGCCGCAGAGACGTTGTACGCCTGGGCCGTGCCGTTGTAGCGCTGGATGGTGATCCGGAACGGCGCGGAGCCGGTGAGCCGGCAGTCCGGGTAGGTCCACTTGTCGCAGACCTGGACGCCGGTGGCGTCGTAGACGACGGGGGTGACACCGGGCTGGGTGGCATCGGTGCGAAGCACGTCGCCGGCGGCGAGGTACTTCACCTGATAGCAGTCGCCGGCCGCGCCGAGTGCCAGGGAGCCGCTAAAGACGGTCGGGGCGCCCAGGGCGAGGTCGGCGGCGTTCACCGTCCGGCAGTCCGTGGTGGACTGCAGCGGCAGGTAGGAGAGCGCGAGGCCGGTCGCCGAACTGGTGACGGTTCGGACCTTCAGCGTGTACGTGCCCGCCTGAGTGGTGGCGCACCGCAGGGCCTGACTGCTGCCCCAGCTCGGACCGACCGGATCGTCGCAGGTCACGGTGGTGCCGTCCGGCGCGACGACGGTCGGGACGATCGATCCCTGGGTGGCGACGATCTGCGCGAGCAGCAGGTCCTTCTGCTGCGGCAGGGCGAGGCTGAAGACCGCAGTCGCGCTCTGCTCGAGGGTGCAGCTCGCGACCGTGCCGGGCTGCAGCGCCGTCGGACACGGGCCGCTCGGGTCGGCCTGCTTGAGTTCGCGGGCGGCGGCCGATGGGCCCGCCTCTCGGCCTTGGCCGGCCTTGTGGTCCGGCGTGGCGGTCGTGATGCCCGCGGTCGGGCTCGGGCTCGCCTGCGGCGTGGCGGTTGTGCTGCTCGGCGTCGGGCTCGGGCTCGTAGTCGGGCTCGGGCTCACCTGTGGCGCGGCGGCTGCCGTGGGCGCTGCCCCAGCGGCCTGGGCCGGCGCCGACTGGCCCGCCATCGAGGCCAGGACGGCCAACAGCAGCGCTCCGGAGGCGGCTGCTCGGCCGCCTCGACCTCGTTTCCGTCGTACTCTTCTGCCGATCGGCAGCACGTTCATCTGTTCCCCCCCAGCTTGGGCAGGTAATGCTCACGAAAAGATCACACATGTGATCGAGCTGGCGGAGTCTAACGAGGTGCGTACACGTCACGCCACAGAGATTCGGACACTCACGAGCCCTTGCCCTAGCATGTTCTGACGCCACACCAGGGATCTGGCCGGAGAGCGTGAACTGGACCGCCGCCCACCCGGACCGTCACAGTGGCAGCCGCGAGGCACGGCAACGCGCCAACTGCACAGCTACTGGCTGTGACCGCCCGGCTCGAGGGCAGCGTGACACCATGGAGCAAGCTCCTTTACACCACAACAGCTCACCGAGCCCGCCCTCCTGCCAGCCGTCCGGCATGGCCAAGAAACAGCAAAGGCCAAGCTGTACCGCAGGTCAGAAAGCTCCTCCCCGCGCCAGCGGGGGTCAGCCGGTGCCTGGACCACCCAAGTCGGAGGAGTACGCCCCCTCCCCCATCCTGGCCGGAGAGGTCCCGCCCCACTGGCGTCAGAGCACGAGGGAGCGCTGAAGGACGATCGGTTCCGGGTGGCCTCGGAGATGGACGTCGGCTTCGACCGTGAAGTTCCCCCAGTCTGGACTGGAAAGCCCAAGCTTCGCCGCAGGTCGGAAAGCTCATCCCCGCGCCAACGGGGCGGCCGCCGACGCCCACCGTCAACCTCACCGCAGTCGCGGGAATCCAACCAGGCGGCCACAGCAGCCGATCCTCAACCTTGCTCTCTGACGCGTACGTATCGCGCCGTAGCCTGGTCCGCTCCCGACCACAGGGCCCACGCTTCTCCTGCCGCGCTGTCGGATGTATGGGCGACGATCTGCGTCATGACGGTGACCGCTGCTGACTACCTGTGGTTCGAGGAGAGATTCCCCGACCTGGCCGAGGCCTACTGCTTCACGCTGGTGAAGAACCTCGCGCCCTCCGAGTTGAAGGCGATTACTTTCTGCCGGTCCTGCTGCTGCCTGGCTCTGTCCTGGGCGAGGCGGCGGGACGTGGTGCCCGTTTCTTCAACGTCGGGAGGAGCAGTCCGGGCGGGCCGGTTGTCACGGCGCTGGTCAGGACGGATGGCGAGCATGGGGAGCATCCTGCCAAGCCCCTCTGACAACGGATCGCACGCCCCGGCTCGCAGGGCGCTCCCGACGCGACACCGTGACCGCCGATGGCCTGCCTGGCCGGTCCCAGGCCGGGCGGAGCGGCAGGGTGACGCCTGGTCCGGCGGGTCGACGCCTCTCGGCGTCGCCCTGGCGGCGGGCACGATTGCCCGAACGGCGGGGCGGCTGTGGTCGGGGAAGGGCCGGGCGTCGAGGCTTCACGGGCGGACGAGGTGTCACGGGGTGGTGCGGACCGGGAAGCCGGTGGGGCGTCCCTGGGCCTTCAGCCAGCCGAGCACCTGACCGAGGGCGTCCACGGTCTGCTGGCGGTCGCCGCCGCCGTCGTGGAACAGGACGGTCGGGCCGTTGGAGAGCTCCTTCTTGACCGTCTCGACGATGGCGGCCGTGCCGGGCTTCTCGAAGTCCTTGGAGTCGACGTTCCAGCCGAGCGGGCGCATCCCGTTCGCGGCGGCGATGCGCCGGCTGTCCGGGGTGAACGAGCCGCCGGGGGCCCGGTAGTACTGCACCTGGGCGCCGCCGCCCGCGGCATGCTCGATCATCTTCTTGGCGTCCAGGATCTCCTTCTCCTGGTAGGCGACGGGCTTCTTGTCCATGGTGGTGTCGTGGTCCACGGTGTGGTCGCAGAGCCGGTGCCCGGCGGCCACGACCTGCTTGACCAGGTCGGGGTGGGCCTTGGCCTGCGGCCCGATCATGCAGAACGTCGCCTTCACCCCGTACCGCTTGAGCACGTCCAGGACCTTCGGCGTCCAGACCGGGTCGGGGCCGTCGTCGATGGTGATGTTGACGGCGTTGCCACCGGCCTCGGAGGCGTGGGCTATGCCCTCCGGCACACCCCCCTGCTGTGCGGCGCCGCCGCCAGTGGCCGGGGCGCCACCGTCCTGGGCGCCGCCGTCCTGGGCGCCGTGGCCGTCGGCGGTCCCGTCCTGGCCGTGCGTGACGTTCCGGTCGGCGGTGGGGGTCGACCCGGTGACCGTCGGAACGACCCAGGCGCTCGCCGCCACGACGACGACCGCCACGGCGAGAGCCGCCCGCGAGCGGTTGCCCAGGTTCCCCATACGCGCCTTGAAATCCATCAACGACCACTCCTCCGACCGCACCTGCCTGATTCCGTGGTCCACGACGTCAACCGCATCGGACGGGTTCCTCCCTCGGACGCCCGTAGCAGGACGGTGACAACGTGATGTTTTGATCTCAGGCCGGCGATCGCGTCCTGCGTCGTTGGCCGGGGCATCTCCGGTTCCTGTGGAGGATCTCTCCAACGGCGCAGGTCCGGTCGCGGCCCCGGACAGGGCTGGCCTGGTGGTGCGGTCAGCTCCCGTGGCCACCGCCCAGGAGTGGCGCAGAGCCGCTGGAGCCCGCCCAGGCCTCCCGGGCCGGTACTCACCTGGAGACCCGAGCGCACATCCAGGGCATCTACATCCTCGACCAGGACGACAGCGACACCCTCCAGGCCTACCTCACCCTCGAAGCCTCCTCCGCCGACACACCACCCCAGACCCCCAGGCCGACGCCAACGCCGCCACCGCCACCGCCACCGCCACCGCCTACGACGGCGAACTCGAACGCACCGCGACGAGCGCCCGCCGGGGAGAACAAGCCGCCCTGAAGCGCCACCTCCTCCCCGGTCCCACGGAGGAGTGCGCCCTCTGCGGCCGCACCCTGCCGGCCGGCTTCCTGATAGCCGCCCACATCACGAAGCGCGCCATCTGCACCGACGACGAGAAACGCGACTTCGCGACCATCGCCATGGTCGCCTGCAGCCTCGGCTGCGACAGCCTCTACGAACGCGGCTACATCACCGTCACCGACACCGGCCACATCAGCCCCTGGCACCGCACCCGCACCTTCAAACCGGACCCGCCGGCGTAGAAGCGGCCAGTCGCGGTTGGCGCCGCCCCTTGGTCATACGTCTCGTCAAGAGAGCCGATCTCCGCCCGCAACCCACATCGGCGAACGGCATGGCACGATGGAGCGCGCTCCTTGACACCACAACAGCCCGCCAAGCCTGCCCTCTTGCCAGCTACGCGGCAGGGCCAAGAAACAGCAAAGGCCGCGCTACGCCGCAGGTCGGAAAGCCTCCTCCCCACACCTGCGGGGGTCAGCCGTTCGGCGTACCGGATCCGGGTGTTCGGCCAGACTCCACTCCGCACCTGCCGCTCGACGGCGGCGGGTTGGCCGGGTCGGGCGGGGTCGGCGGCGCGCCGCCAACCCCGTTGTTGTCGTCGCCACCCGGACCCTTCTGGGGCGTCATGGTCTCCTCCTCGTTCTCCGAGTCTGCCGGGATCTGGCCCGGCTGGGGCAGAGTGGGGTGCTTCGGCACCCGCGTGGGGCCTCGCAGGTCGCGGCCGCGCTGGTCGCGCCACCGGCCCCGGGCGCCCGGGGGGATCGTGCCGCTCATGGTGTCCTCCTCGTGCTGATGGGGGTCACCATCGTGACGCGCGTGGCCCCTCCGACGCGAAGCTTCACTCCAGGTCCATCTCGTTGGCGGCGTGCCCGTCTCCGGAGTCGGCGGGCGGGGAGCTCGCACCAACCCCGCGCTGGGCCCTCGACCACCACGACGAGGAGATCATCGGCTACGCCCGCACCGTACCGGCGCAGCTGCGCCACCCCGCACCGACCGCCCGAACAACCTTCCTGGAGGTAGCACGTGGAAAGCCTTCGCCAGGTCGTGGCCGTGATCGCCCACGACCGAGACCGGGGCGTGGTCGCGACCGTCCACTACGCCGCGACCAGGTGGAGCACGACACCGGTGTGGACGATCCCCGGCGGCAAGGTCGAGGTCGGTGAGCTCCTGGACGAAGCCGCCGCCCGCGAACTCCGGGAGGAGACCGGGCTGATCGTCGCCCCGGAGCACCTGCGGCTCGTCCACACGGTCCAGGTCCGGGCCAGCTGGGACGGCACGGGCCCGTTCCTCCTGTCCGTGTTCCTCGCCACCGCCTGGCACGGCGGACTGACGAACACCGAGCCGGACAAGCACCTGGACGTCATCTGGTCCCCAGCCGACGCCCTGCCGCTGCCGATGTTCCCGCCCTCCCACGCCGCCCTCACGCACTATTTCTCCGGCGGACGGGGCTTCTCCACCCACGGTTGGAACGACGAACCCTTCGACCCCCACACCTTGGAGCGCGCGCAGGGACGCTGATCTGACCTCACCCGCAGGGCCAGGCAGCATGGCACGATGGGAAGCTTGATCGTGTGCGCTGTGGGTGTGCTCAGCGACCGGGAAGACGCCGGTCCGGTACCGGCGGTGGGCGTGCCGATGGCCGGGGAACAGCACGGCCGGGTCCTATGACAGAGGAGACGAGAAGGCCGGATGACCTGGCGTCTTCCGCCAGGTCAGCCGGCTTCGTTCCTCTGGTTGGTGGTTAGACCTGGTACCAGGAGCGGAAGTCTGCCCCCGCTGCGGGCTGGTCGATGGCCCAGGTGGTGCCGGCTGCGTCGGTGGTGGTGACGATCATGGCTCCGTTGTCGGAGAGCATGACGCGGGGGTCGCCGGCGAAGATCATGCTCGGGTCGCCGAGGTACGCGCCGGCGCTGAATCCGGTGGTCGGGCCGCCTTGACCGAACAGTGCGATGTGTCCGTTGACGGTGCGGGCGACGATGTTGACCGTGCCGCCTGCTCCGGCGGACAGCACGATGCTGGTGGCACCGCCCGTGCCGCCGTTGAGACTGATCCGGTACCAGCTGCGGAAGTCGGTTCCGGGGCCGGACTGGTCGATGGCCCAGACGTCGCCGTTGACGTCGATGGCGGCCACGATCATGCCGCCGCTCGTCGCCACGGTGACGCTGGGGTCGCCCGCGAAGACGGGCGAGTTGCCGCCGAGGTAGGTGCCGGTGCCGAATGCGCTCGTGGGGCCGCTCTGCCCGAAGTAGGCGATGTGCCCGTTGGTGGTGCGAGCGAACACGTTGGTGGTGCCGCCGGCCCCGGGGGACAGCACGGAGGCGGTTCGCCCGGTGAGGCCGCCTGCGATGCTGATCTTGTTCCAGGCCGCGAACGGCGATCCGGCGGCCGACTGGTTGGTCGCCCACAGGTCGCCCGCCGTGTCGACGGCGGTGACGATCATGCCGCCGTTGGTGGCGAGACTGACGGCGGGGTCCTGGGCGAACACCGGCGCGGAGCTGCCGACCGCTACGGCGGGGCTGAAGGACGCGTCGGGGCTGGTCTGGGCGTAGTCGACGATCTGGCCGGTGCGGGTGCGGGCGAAGATATGGACGGTGCCTCCGGCGGCCGGCGACAGGATGGGCGCCGGGTCGCCGGTGTGGCGGCCCTGGCCGCTGAGCGCGTACCAGTTGCGGAAACCGGCGGTGGTGTTCACCTGGTTGGTCGCCCACAGGCTTCCGTCGGCGGTGACCTTCACCGCGACGAGCGTGCCGTTGGCGGCACGCGTCATGGCGGTGGCCGGGCTCCGCAGGCTCTGCCCGCCGTCGAGCGCGGTGGTGGTGTGCAGGTCGCCCCGGGAGGCCAGACGCGGAACGCCGAGCCCGGTGGGCGTGCCCGGGTAGGTGAGCAGGCAGCCGGTGGGGCAGGTGGTGGTCTGCGCGGTCCCGTCGGCGGTGTAGTACGTCACTGTGGCGGTGGCATCGGCTGGAGTGGCCGCGACGACGTCGCCGACGGTGTGTCCCGGGGTCGGAGTGAACACGGAGTAGCCACGGCCGCTGTCGGTGACGCTTCCGTACAGGTTGCCGGGTGAGGTGATCAGCGGCCGGTGCTGCGGGTCGAAACCCTTGGCGTAGAGCGCGCCGGTGGCCGGGTTGCCGACCTGGTACCCGCCTCCGTCGGCGCTGCGGGTACCGAAGACCAGCCGGATGTTTCCGTAGTCGCCGTCACCGGGATCGGTGGTGTTGCGCCGGGCGAGCAGGTCGGGGATGCCGTCCCCGTTGACGTCACCCGGGGCGAGGACGTCGTAGTCGCTCCAGCCGGCGGGTGAGATGACGACGCCCGGCTTGAGTTGGGTGGTGCCTGTTTCGGCGGCGAGCGGTCCGGCGTCGGTGCCGCTGTAGAGCACGAGGGCGTCGCCGTCCTTGGTGATCAGGTCGCTGCCGGGCTTGCCGTCGAGGTTGCCGGCGGCGACGATCTGACTGGTACTGGACCAGTCGCCTCCGCCGGGGTGGAGCAGCTCGGTGCGCCGGGACTCGTCCGGGGCGCCCATGCCGTTGCCGGGGTAGAGGTAGAGCCTGCTGCCCTGCTTGACCAGGAAGTCCTCGTAGCCGTCCTTGGTCTGGCCGGGAGTCTGGCTGATGAAGTCACCGCGGTGGGTGATCAGGGCTCCGGACCAGCCAGGGGTGGCGACGGTCCGGGGCTGGTCGAAGGTGCCCTCGCCGCGGCCGGGGTAGAGGACGAGGTCACCGGTGCTGGTGGCGGCCACCAGGTCGGCGTACCCGTCGCCGGTGAGGTCGCCGGGCCGGTCACCGTCGAGAGTCGGGTCGGTGGCGTCGTGGACGAAGTGGTTCTTGGCCGTGGTGATCAGTGTCGTGCTGGAGTTGGGACCGCCGTCCGTTCCGTCGTAGGGGGAGAGGTTGCCGGCCTTGTCCATGGCCTGGACTGTGAGCCGGTTGGTCGGCCACATGGTGGGGGTCACGGAGACGGTGGCGGTGCCGTCCGGACCGGCGTCAGCCCAGGTGCCGCCGCAGCCTTGGTTGACCACAGGGAGGGGCTTGTTGAGGGAGTAGCAGAAGCCCTTCAGGCCGAACTGGTCGCTGGAGGCGAACTTGAGCGTGCGCTGTGTGCGCGGCGGTACCTCGCCGACGTCGATGCTGTGGCCGTCCGCGGCGGTGACGGTCGGCTTGGTCGGTGGTGTGCGGTCGACGTTGAAGCCGCAGTCGCGGCCGAAGCCCGTGACGGCGAGGCCGTCCTCGGCCTGGACGTGCCACTTGTAGCGGCCTCCGTCACGCAGGCTGTCGGCGCTGATCCTCGTGATGGCCCAGGTGCCGCTGGGGGCCTCCGCCCAGACCGGGGGGAAGGCCTGCCCGCTGTCGTGGTCCCAGGCCTCGAACTTGGCTTTCACATAGCCGTCGGGGTCGGAGATCTTGGCGGTCAGGACGATGTCGTTGCGTCCGATGGTGGGCCAGGCGGCGGGGTCGCTGACGCACGGCACGTTGACGTTGCCGCTGCTGCCGGGCGTCCACTGGCCTTCCCAGGCCGCGTAGTCGTCGAGCGAGGGCGGGTGGTTGTAGGTGACTTCCAGGTACGGGTTGTTCTTGAAGCGCTTGTAGCTGTTGTGGTTGCCGAGGTAGTTGTCAGGGGTGCGCAGCCCGAGGGTGAAGCTGTCCGCGCCGCTGTTGGCGACTCCCTGGACGGCCTCGCGCAGGGCGTCGGTGCTGAAGTCCTGGCCCTGGACTCCGGGGCAGTAGGTGGGGTTGCCGTGGGCGAAGGCCTGGGCGGCCAGGATCCGGTCCCAGGAGGCCTGACGGTTCCAGGTGGGTGTCGTGGAGTTGATGGGGCCGGTCACCCACAGTTCGGTGTTGCCCGCCGCGGCTGGGTCGCAGCCCCAGGAGTGGGTCTCGTCGACATGGAAGGTCGCCGACAGGATCGTGGAGCCCGCCAGGCCGCGGGTGTTCATCTCGAAGTAGGAGCGCGTGTTGCCGCTGCCGTTGTAGCCCACGCGAGGTTCGTCCGGTGGGTTGTCCGAGTGCCAGCCGTCCCCGTTGGGGTAGGCGGCGTCCGGTGTGGCGGAGAAGACGACCGCCCACCGGTTGCGCCAGCCGTCGGTGAACGTCGGGTCGATGACCACGGGGAAGACGGTGTTCGGGTCGTGGAGGAGCCCGGGGTCGGGAGTCAGTCGCAGCGAGTCTGGGCTGACATGCGTGGTCATCGTCTTCGGCGCGTGCTCGGCGACACCGGGGCTGACCGGGTCCGGTACGGGGGCACTGTCGGCGGACTGCGCGGCTGATGCCAGCGCGACCTTGGCCATCGGTGAGGGGGCAGCGGTGGTGGGCTGCGGTGCGTCGGCCGGGGCGTGGGAGTCCCACATGCGCGGAGCCGCTGCCGTGAAGACCGCACGGCCGCTGTTGTCGGATGCGGCGATCTGGCCGTCCGGGCCGCTGTTCAGGGTGATGCCCGTGGTCTTGAGGCCGTAGGTGATCTGGGCCAGGCGGGGGTCGTCCGCGGCCTGGCGGGTCTTGACGACCAGATGGTGGGCGAAGCCGTCCGCCTCGGCGAGGATCTTCAGGTCCACTCCGGGCAGCACGTCCCGGTACAGGGCCGTCGTGCCGTCCAGTTCGGGCTGGGGAAGCGCGGCCGGCCAGGTGATGGCGAGCGACTTGCCGTCCTTCGCCATGGTGGCCAGCGGTCCGTTGCCGCCGGCGGAGAACGTCATGGGGAAGACGGAGGCCCTGGGGGCGATGCTGCCGTCCGGACGGCGCTCCAGGGTGGCGTCGGCTGCCTGCCAGTGTCCGTCGACCTTGGCGCGGACCGGCCTCGCGTGGCGACGCCAGGTGAAGCTGCCATCGGGGTTGGCCACGAGATCGGTGGACTCGTCCTGGCGATCCGTGACATCGACGGACTTTTTGCTCTGACGTGCTTTCAGAACAGCGGCTTCTTCAGGCGTGTTCGTTTGATGAGCGGTGGACGGCCTTCCGGTGTCGGCGTGGGCAGGGATCTGGCCCAGCGTGGCGAAGCTGACGGCGGCTGCGGCGATCAGTGCGGCCACTGACTTCCGGGCGGTTCGCCCTATTCGGTGGGCGTTGTGATGATGCATCCCCTTCTCTTTCTCTGTGGTTCGCAGACGCCCTCATCATGCAAGCGGGCAGTGACGACCCAGGGGGCATACCGGCGGCTGTGCCCCGCAGGACGGAGAAATCGGATACCACATCGTGATCACATGTCACGGAGTGTCAGTCAACCCGTCGGATATCAGCGGACAAGTCGGTCTTTTATGGTGCGGCACTAGTTCGGAATAGTGTCGGCCGGGATGTGGATGAGTTATGAAAGAGAGATAAAAGACGGGTCAGGTGCAAGTTTTGACAGACCATTGGTACCCGTTCCGTCCGTCGGTCTTGGTAGCGTCCCGCCGGGTGTGATCGCACCCGCACAAGACGACCAAGAGGAATGAAGCGGATGTATCCATCCGACACGGGCGCATCGCCGGGACCGCGAAAGCGCCGTTCCGAGGCAATAACACGACCTGTGCTCCGTAAACTCGCGCCCATGGCTGCGACGGCCCTGATAGCCGCTGCCGTACAGATACCCGCCATCGCGGCGGCTGCCGGCAACGAGTTCAAGCTCCCGCCCGTCCAGCACACCGAGTCCGTTCCGCTGTCCCGGGTCGTGGCGGAACGCCCGGACTCGAAGGCCGCCCAGCCCCCGACCGCGCCTCCCGCAGCGGCATGGCCGAAGGAAGGGCAGGCCGAAATCGCCCTGCCCCCGACCGCAGCGCAACAGCAGTCCGCCCAGGCGAAGGCGCCGGGACTGCCGCTGACCGTCACGTCGGTCGGAGCGAGCCCGGCAGCCGGGCAGCAGCCCAAGGTCCGCGTGGCGCTGTCCGACCGAACCGCAGCGGCCACCGTGGGCCTCGACGGACTCCTCGTCCATCTTCAGCCCGTGGCCGGCAGCGCCGCCCCGGACAAGGCGCGTGTCCAACTGGACTACAAGGCCTTCCGCGAGTCGTTCGGCGCGGACTGGGGCTCCCGCCTGACCTTCGTCCAGTTGCCGGCATGCGCGCTGACCACCCCGGATCAGCCGCAGTGCCGCACGGCCACGGCGCTGGCCACCTCGAACGACACCAAGACCGGTACCCTCACGGCCGACGTCGCCGTCGCGGCCGCCGACAGCCAGGCTCATGGTGGCGCGGTCAAGGCGTCCTTCGCCCAGGCCGCCGACACGTCGGCCGGCGGCGCGACCGTGCTGGCCGCCACGGCCGGTGCCTCGGGCCCCGAGGGCAACTACAAGGCGACGTCGCTGTCTCCGTCCGGCACCTGGTCGGTGGGCGGCAACACCGGTTCCTTCAACTGGTCCTATCCGATCCAGGTGCCGCCGGCGCCAGGTGGCATGGTGCCCAAGGTCGCCCTGGGCTACTCGTCCGCGGCCATCGACGGCCGTACCGCGTCCACCAACAACCAGTCCTCCTGGATCGGTGACGGCTGGGACTACAACCCGGGCTTCATCGAGCGCAGTTACACCGCCTGCGCGGGAGACAAGGGCTCCGGCAACAACGCTCCCGACTCCGGCGGCGACCTGTGCTGGAAGTCCGACAACGCCGCGGTCTCGCTCAACGGCAACACCTCGGCGCTGGTCCGTGACGACGCCACCGGCACCTGGAAGCTGTCGAACGACGACGGCTCGCGGGTGGAGAAGCTCAACGGCAACACGTCGGACACCGCCAACGGCGACACCGACAACGAGTACTGGAAGGTGACCACGACCGACGGCACCCAGTACTTCTTCGGCAAGAACCGCCTGCCCGGATGGAGCGCCGGAAAGCCCGAGACCGGCTCGGCCCTGACCGTCCCGGTGTTCGGCAACCAGCCCGGCGAGCCCGGCTACGCCCCCGCGTTCAAGGACTCCTCGCGCGACCGGGCCTGGCGCTGGCAGCTCGACTACGTCGTCGACCCGCACGGCAACGCGCTGGCGTACTTCTACGACCAGGAGAAGAACGCCTACGCCAAGAACATCGGCGCCGGCACCGGCACGCCCAAGGCCGACGCCGCATACGCCCGCGCCGCCACGCTGAACCACATCGAGTACGGCCACCGCGCGGGCCAGGTCTACAGCGCCTCCCCGGCCGGCAAGGTCCTCTTCTCCACCGCCGACCGGTGCGTGGCAGCCGACTGCTCCTTCACCAAGGCCAACGCCGCCAACTGGTACGACACCCCCGTCGACCAGTCCTGCGACCAGAACCAGGACTGCCGCAACGGCGCCCCGACCTTCTGGTCCAAGAAGCGCCTGACCGGCATCACCACCCAGGCCCTGCAGGGCGACGGCAGCTACAAGGACATCGACGCCTGGAGCCTGGACCAGGACTTCCCCGCCACCGGTGACAGCGGCGGCCGGGCCCTGTGGCTCAAGACCATCACCCGCACCGCCAAAGCCGGCAGCGCCCAGTCGACCCTGCAGCCCGTGACCTTCGGCGGGGACCTGCGCCCCAACCGGGTCGACTCCGCCGAGGGCCGCCCCCCGATGAACCGGTACCGGATCAACCGGATCACCTCCGAGACCGGCTCCAACACCGACATCAAGTACAGCGACATCGACTGCGTCGCGGGATCCCTGCCCGCTCCGGACAGCAACGCCAGGCGCTGCTACCCGTCCTGGTGGACCCCCGAGGGCGCGGTCGACCCGGTCCTCGACTGGTTCCACAAGTACCTCGTGGTCACGGTCACCGAGCATGACCTGGTAGCCGGTTCGGGATCCCCCGACAAGGTCACCGGATACGAGTACCTGGACGGCCCCGCCTGGCGGCGCGACAACTCCGAGTTCACCGCGGACAAGGACCGCACCTGGAACGACTTCCGCGGCTACCAGCGGGTCCGCACCCGCGTCGGTGACTCCAACAAGAGCCTGACCGAGACCGTCTACTTCCAGGGCATGGACGGCGACACCCTCGCCAACGGCCAGTCCAGGCCCGTCAATCCGCTCCAGGGCATCAAGGACAGCAACGAACTCGCCGGCCAAGTCCGTGAGACCATCACCTACGACCAGGACGGCGGTCGGCCCCTCACGAGCACCGTGAGCGCTCCCTGGCTCCGCGGCACCGCGAGCCGGGCGGTGAAGGCCCTGCCGACCAAGGATGGCAAGCCCACCACGACGCTGCCGCCCGAGCCGGGCCGGCCCGAAGCCGCAGCCCTGCCGCCGCTGACCGCCACGATGGTCCGCACCGAGAGCGAGACCACCAAGGCGCTCCAGCCGGACGGCAGCACCGCCCGCACGCTCCGCTTGAGCCGCACCTTCGACGACTACGGCCAGACCAGGACCGTCTCCGACGAGGGCGACACCAACGTCACCGGCGACGAGCAGTGCACCCGCACCACCTACGTCACCCCGGACACCGCCAACTGGCTCATCGCCTACCCGCAGTCCGTCCAGACCACCAGCACCCTCTGCTCGACGGACGCCACACCGGCAACGGTCACGAGCGAAGCCAGGACGTCCTACGACGGCCGACCGCTCGGCACCGCACCGGAACCGGGCAAGGGCAACGTCACCACGGCGGAGGGCCTCGATCGCTACGACGGCGGCACCCCGCACTACCTCACGGCCACCACCACCGCGTACGACCAGTACGGCCGCGTGACCTCCGTCAAGGACGTCAACAACGCGGAGACCACGACGTCCTACACCCCGGCGAGCGGCACCCAGCCCATCGTCGTCCAGTCCACCAACCCCAAGGGCTTCACTACCACCACCACCTACGACGGCCTGCGCGCCCTGCCGGTGAAGGTCGTCGACGCCAACAACCGCACCACCTCCATCGGCTACGACGCCCTCGGCCGCACCACGGCCGTCTGGAACCCGGGCCGGGACAAGAGCGCCTCGCCCAACGCGACGTACACGTACACCATCGAACCGGGCAAGCAGCCCGCCATCACGACCAGGACCCTCCTGGAAGGCGGCGACTACCGCACCAGCATCTCCCTGTTCGACGGCCTACTGCGCCCGCGCCAGGTCCAGGAGGAGGCACACGGCGGCAGCACCGCCCACAACGGCGGCCGCAACATCACCGACAGCTTCTACGACAGCCACGGTCGGGTCTACCGCGCCAACGCGGCGTACCACGCCGACGGCGCCCCGGAGGCGGCGCTGTGGATCGGACTGGACAACAAGGTCCCGTCCCAGACCGAGACCGAGTTCGACGGCCTCGACCGGCCGACCGCCAGCATCTTCAAGTCGCTGAACGTCGAGAAGTGGCGCTCCACCACGCGCTACGGCGTGAACTGGGGTGCGACGACCCCGCCTGACGGCGGCACCCCCACGCTCACGATCACCGACGCCCACGGGCGCACGTCCGAGGTGCGGCACTACAAGAGCGGAAGCCCGGACTACGACGCGCCGGCCTCGGCGTACGAGACGCTGAAGTACACGTACAACCCGGCGGGCAAGCTCACCCGGTTCACCGATCCGGCGGGCAACGCCTGGAGCTGGGAGTACGACCTGCTCGGCCGCCAGACCAAGGCCGTCGACCCGGACAAGGGCACCTCCACCAGCACCTACAACGCGGACGGCACGCTCGCCACCGTCACCGACGCGCGGGGCAAGACGCTCGCGTACGCCTACGACATCCTGGGCCGCAAGACGGCGATGTTCGACGGCTCCACCAGCGGTCCGAAGCTGGCGGAGTGGGCCTACGACGCCCTCCCGGGAAGCAACGGCCTGGCCACCGGCAGCACCCGCTTCGAGAACGGCAAGGCCTACACCACCAGCACCACCGGCTTCGACAGCGCCGGCAAGCCGACCGGGACCGCCGTCACCATCCCGGACAGCGAAGGACTCCTCACCGGCACCTACACCACCTCACAGACCTACACGCCCGACACCGGACTGGTGGACACCACGACCTATCCGGCCGGCGGAGGACTCGCGCAGGAGTCCGTCCACCGCAACTACACCGCGCTGGGCCTGCCCACCTCGGTCAGCGGCGGCAGCCGGGTCTACTCCCTCGGCAACCAGTACTCGCCGACCGGACAGCTCCAGCAGAGCGTCATCGGCAACATCGGATCCAGGGCCGTTCAGACCTACGTGTACGAGGACGCCACCCAGCGCCTCGCACTCGCCCAGACCGATCGTGAGGAGTCCCGACCGCAGACACTCGACAAGAAGACCTACACCTACAATCCGGTCGGGAGCATCACCCGAGTCCGCGACGACCGCGACGACGCCGCTGTCACGGACACCCAGTGCTACACCTACGACTTCGCCCAGCGCCTGACCAACGCCTGGTCAGCGACCGACGACTGCGTCGCCAAGCCGACCTCCGGCATCGGCCCCAACGTCGGCGGAGCCGACCCGTACTGGACCAGCTACACCTACGACGCGGCCGGCAACCGCACCCAGGCGACCAACCGCACCAGCGGAGCCGCACCTGGGCCGCTGATGGACACCGGCAAGGTCACCTCCGTCGCCATCGCCGGCGACAGCCAGACCGCTTCCGTCGCCATCTCCGACGGTCAGGTCTACCTCGCCCAGCAGCGCGCCAACGGGACCTGGCGCAACTTCGAGAACCTCCACACCACGACCCAGGCAGGCCCTCTCACCGCCCCGGTCGAACACGTCGCAGCGGCCTGGGCCGACAACACCCTGCAGATCATGGCCGTCGCCGGCGGCAGGATCTGGCACACCCTGCGCAAGGCCGACGGCTCCTGGCAGCCCTGGGGCGACGTCACCGGCGTCGTCGGGTCCCTGTCCAACCCCAACCAGCTGTCCCTGTCCGCCACCGCCTCCGGACTGGAGGTCCTCACCTTCTCCGACGGCGCACTCAGGCACACCCTGCGCAAGCCCGACGGCAACTGGGAAGCCTGGGGCAACGTCTACGGCGAGACCGGCAGCCTCACCGGCGCCACCCGCGTCACCAGCGCGGCCACCGGCACCGGCCTCGAGGTCATCGTCATCGCGGGCGACAAGCTCTGGCACACCATCCGCAACTCCAGCGGCAGCTGGCAGCGCTGGGGCGACGTCTACAGCGTCACCGGCTCCCTCAGCACGCCCACCAACCTCACCGCGACCGCCACCGGCGCCGGCCTCGAAGTCGCCGCCATCGCCGGCGGATCCATCTGGCACACCGTCCGAAAGCCCGACGCCAGCTGGCAGAGCTGGGGCAACGTCAGCCAGGTCGTCGGCCAGCTCGACCAGCCCACCTCGGCAGCCGTCGTCAGCTCGGGCGGTGACCTGAAGCTCATCGCGGCCGCAGGCGGAGCACTCAACTACACCAAGCGGGCCTACACGACCGGCAGCTGGCTCCCCTGGACGCAACTCACCCAGACCACCGAGAACCAGCAGAGCGACCAGAGCCAGCGGACCTCCACCTACCCCGTGCCGGGAGGCACTCGACCCCACGCCCTGTCCCGCGTCGACATCACCGGCACCGGAGCCCGGACCGACACCTTCACCTACGACGAGGCCGGCAACACCATCCGCCGCGTCACCGCCGACGGCGACCAGACCCTCGAATGGAACACCGAGGGCCACCTCGCCAAGTCCACCACCGCGGGCAAGAGCACGACCTTCCTCTACGACGCCAACGGCACCCGCCTCCTGCGCCGCGAACCCGACGCGGTGACGCTCTACCTGGACGGCCAGGAGCTCAAGCTCGACAAGAACGCCAACAAGGTCACCGGCACCCGCTACGTCACCGCCGGCAACGTCACCCTCGTCAAGTCCTCCGACGGCAGCCTCAACTACCTCATCCCCGACCAGCAGGGAACCGCCCAACTCACCATCAGCGCCGACAACCTCGCCTACACCCGAGGCGACACCACCCCGTTCGGCACCCCCCGCGGCAAGAAACCCGCCACCTGGCCCACCGAACGCGGCTTCGTCGGCGGCACCAACGACTCCACCACCGGCCTCACCCACCTCGGAGCCCGCGAATACGACTCCGCCAACGGCCGCTTCATCTCCGTCGACCCGGTCCTCGACCTCACCGACGCCCAGCAGCTCAACGGCTACGCCTACAGCAACAACAACCCCGCCAACCTCAGCGACCCCAGTGGACTCAGGCCCGACGGTGTCTGTGGCGGCTTCGGCACCTGCGCCGACGACAAGGGCAACGTCACCACCGAAACGTTCCAGTTCAAGCGCGACGGATGGGTTGAGGGCTACTGGAACGACTGGAGCGGAAACAAGGAGCACCCCAACTACGTCAGCAACCACAACTTCATCATCTACAGGGGCGGAACGCTCAAGGACAGCTTCCATGAGCTCTTCGACTCGCTCCAGTACGCCCCCGGATTCAGCACGCTGGGCGCTCTCGGGTCCGCCGCCATCGACGCCCACGACGGCAACTACCTGAGCGCCGTCCAGAACCTCGCGGGTGCCATCCCAGGTGAGCGCCTCCTCGGTAAGGCCGGACAGTTCGCAGGAAAGGCAGGCAAGGCATCCAACGAAGCGGAGAAGGTAGAGAATTCGGCCGCAGCCGCCACGAACGAGGCGTGTGACCTCGCCGGCCGGCTCGCGGGCGCGACGCACAGCTTCCCACCGGGCACGCGGGTCCTCCTGGCTGACGGAACAACCCAGGCCATCGAGGATCTCCGGCTCGGTGATCAGGTCGAGGCAACGGATCCAGCCACCGGGAACACCGAGCCCAAGTCGGTCATCCGCACCATCCGCACGCCCGACGATGACCACTTCACCGACCTGAAACTCCAGGTCGACGCCTCCAATGGCGAGCCCGGAAAGGTGGAAAGCCTCACCAGTACCCAGCACCACCCGTTCTGGGACGAAACCACACACCGCTGGACCGACGCCGCGGACCTGAACCTCGGCGACAAGGTCCGCACCGTAGACGGCCGAACTCCCACTGTCCTGGCGGTAAGGAACTACGATACCGCCCCTCAGGTTGCCTATGACCTCACCATCGCCGACATCCACACGTACTATGTGCTGGCGGGGGCGACACCCGTCCTGGTGCATAACTGCGGCGATGCGGACCCCCAGAGTGCTCCGGGAGGTAAGAACGGCGCTGCCGTCAGCATTAAGCAGGTCAAGATGGCGTTGGGCCGAGCTGACATGAGTGTTGCTGAGTACGACATTGTGCACGTGCCGGAGATCCGCACAGCAGGGGATGGCCTTCCTGCCTACGGGAATAGCCCTCACGACGGCAATGGAATACCGAACCTGGGTCCGCGAGGGCGCCCGGTAATCCAGATTTCCAATATGGGACTGGCTGATATGGATACGGCCGTGGCAACGATCTTCCACGAGATACATCATCACCGGATGTACGCCACTTGGCCGAACTCCATGGGTGGAACAGAGTCCGCTGCCGAGGCATATGGGCAAGCTATGCTCGGCGTTTTCAGACGGAGGACGGGTTGATGGCTCAGATACGGCGTTTCACGCCCTCGGAGATCGAGACTCTCGGGCGAGATCGAAACTTCCTCCGAGACCAGGCAGAGTGGATTTGCCCTGCGTGTGGAGAGGTTTCGGTTCGCACCTACCTCCGGCAGACGCAACACGCGAATCGCCCCGCCGTGATCAGTTACACATGGTGTGCTTCTTGCCGAAAGATGTCTGGCTCAACGGGCCCCCTGCCGCCCGGTCTGATCATCTCCGATCCCTGGAGGGAATTGGACCCGGCAGCGTGGGAGGAGTTCGATACGAGCTTGTACAGGCTTTTCGCTAGGCTCGACCGACTATGGGAGGAAGGCGTGCTACCGCAAAGCTTCGGTTGGACAGGGAAGTAGAGCGGCGATGGATGGACGCTCCCAGGCCAGGGGCCGCGCGCAACGTCTTGGGTGCGTAGCGGATATCTACCGCGCGTTCCAGTAGTCAGGTGCGGCGTGAACCACCTCGGGCGAATAGCGTCGATTCCATGTGGACGGATTCTCAGTCCTTAACTCCGGCGTGACGAGGTAGCGTCCTCAGAAGTATCGGTAAACGAGCACACGGAAGCCCCGCCAGGACTCCTGGCGGGGCTTCTGCGTGAGGTGACGGCAGTAGTTGACGGCAACGTCAGTGGACGGGTGCTGCACCAAGCGGCGGGTCGTCGCCGTCGTTGGGCCGGTCGGCAGTGTCGGTGGGGTTGCGAAGGGCACGGCCGAGGAGGTCGATGGCGTCGCGCTGGAGGCGGAGGCGGACGTGGGCGTACACGGTCGCGGTCACGCCAATGTGGGCGTGGCCGAGGAGTTCTTTGATGACGACGAGTTCGACGCCTTGCTCCAGGAGGAGGGTGGCGGTCGAGTGCCTCAGGTCGTGGGTGCGCCGTGAGGCGCTGTGGTTCGAGTGGAGGTGAGAGACCTTCGCCGCTGACCCTGTCGCAGCAGGGCGGTGGAGCTGGGGGCAGCCTGATCC
>NZ_JBVHIP010000041.1:0-6931 GCF_055560495.1 Kitasatospora sp. NPDC023176
TGGTACAACACCCGCCGCATCCAGAAGCGCCTGGGCTGGCTCAGCCCCGACGAGTACGAGGCGAAGTTCTACGCCGACCAGGCGACGGCCGAACCGGTGACCGTCGAACCACCCACACCCGTCCTGACCAGGTAATCAACGCCTCCCGCGCAGCGGGGGAAGCTCACAGGTCGTTGGAGAGGGCAGCGAGCTGGGCGGCGGGCTCGTGGCGTCCTGCGCCAGCCAGGACTTCCGTGAGGTAGGCCGTCGCGTCGTCAGGGGTGAACACACCCACCGCCAGTGCACGGCCGTGCCGACTCAGGGCCGCGTCGCGGCGCCGGGTTGTGACCAGGGTCCGACCGTAGGGACTGGCGGGTGGCCACAGACCGGTCAGGTCGCCGGGGTCGGCGACATCGTCGAGCACAATAAGCCAGCGGCACGGTGCTACTCCTGGTTTGGCCTCTAGCCAGGCAAGGAACTCCGTTGCGCCGCGGTGCGGGTCGGCTGTGTCCGCCCCCCGGACATCGGCTCCGGCTTTCGCATAGGCGTCGATGACGGCCTGGCGGGTGGCAGCGGTGATCCAGACCATCAGATCGATCTGTTGGAGCTGCCAAGCGTGCCGGGCGTAGTCGGCAGCGAGCTGGGTCTTGCCGACCCCACCCATTCCGACAAGCAGCTGGCAGCGTGCCGCCATCCCCTCCCCCGCCGCTTCTCTCAGCGCAGTCGCAACAGCGCGGTCCCGGAAGCGGCCCACTCGCGACGGTATACGCCCGACCTGGTGCGGCCATGCGACAGGAGCGCGTGGCGGGGCAACCTGGTAGACCCTGTCAGCGCGCAGGACAGCCAGCGCGTGGTCCTCGGCGTAAACGACAGTGTTCGCAGTGATTTGCGGGGCGGGGGTGGCACCGGGTGCGCTCAGTCCTGCGGCGCCCCCGGCTGCGGAGGGTTTCCGATCGTCACGTCCCCTGTACGCAAGGCGGCGACGGACCCATGGTCGGCGCGGATCACGGCGTCGCCACCCACTGCCTGTCCGCCGCCACCCGCTGACACCCCACCGGACGGGCTGGCGGCTACCCGAAGCCCGTCCACGGCCTGCTGGAGGGCGTCGGCGAACTCGGCGTCATGCTCTGCTGCGTCCTCCAGCGCGAGTTCCAGGCGCTGACGGGTACGCGCGGTGGGCTCCGCGTGCCCGGCCGCCGCCTCGTCGTGTAGGCGTTGCAACGAGGAATCGTGGCTCAACTTGCGGCTGACCAGGTCGTGTAGCCGGTCCATCCCGGCGTCCAGTCCTCGGTCCACTTCCGCGTCCGCCCGGTGGGCCACCCGACCCGCCTTGCGCACTGCCCAAGCGAAAACGTACCCGACCGCGATCTCAATGCCCGTCATCTGTCCCCCTTCACCGTTGACAATGCATCAGACTGCACTTCGCCAAACCCCCGGCCGACAGTACATCCGACCCAACGAGCAGTGTGATGCGCTTGTCTCCGCAACGGGTTCTACACGAAGCAGTTCCGGCACAGAGCATGTCTAGGCCCCGGAGTGATGTACGGGGCCTGGCCGGCAGAGCCACTGCGCAAGCTACCGGCAGAAACGGCCCGTGCGCGCCCTCGTGCAGGCCTGGCAGGGCGGCGTCCGCAGTCTGCCGTCGGGACCGGTGATGGCCTGGTGGTTCACGCCGTGGCGGCGGCGGCCAGCTCGGCCTGGATACGGTCGGCCTCCTCCCGCAGTTCGTCCACGGGGGTGCTGGCATCAGGAGCTACATCAGGAGTCACAGCGGGAGCTACATCGGGAGCTGCATCAGGAGGCCCGGGAAGGACCGTTCCCGGGCCGCGTGGGGGCGTCCGGCGTTCGCCGGGCGCTCACCAACCATCACGGCCCCGCAGGGTCAGACCCCTGCCGGCCGAACCGTCACCCACCACCGCCCCACCACCTACCAGCAAGCCGGGGAAAGGGATGGACAGAATGGGTTGTCGGATTTTCCGGCCGCCTCGAAATGGCTGCTGACCTGCGGAAACGCGCGGAGCGCGGTGGGAGCGGCGGGGAACCTATGGTGGTACCTGCGGGACTGCCTACGGTGGCACCTGCGGTGCCGCCTGCGATGGTACCTACGTCGAAGGACTGCCCCACCACCGGATGGTGGCGACCTGGCGGGCCCCGGGGCGGATCAGCCCGTGACGGTCTCGGCAAGCCCGCCGGTCGGCGCAGGCCGGGACGCCTGGGCAGCCCCTGGCCCCGGACGACACCTCTTCCGTAGCCGTGCGCGAGAGGTCGCCCGGCCCCAGACGGACAGCGGCGCCCTGGCAGGACCAGGCGGGCGATGCGCGCCGCGCACCCCATTGCCCGTGGCGCGCACCGCCCGGACGGCCCGAATCCGGGGGGTGTGCGGGTCTGATCGGCTGGATTGGAGTCCGCTGGTCTGTGCGACATCCCGCGAGTTCTTCTGAGCCCTGCTGAGCGTCCGAGGCCGTGGCCAGGGGCTTCTTCCTCCTTCGAGTGAGTCGTCGGCCGGTGACGTAACTTCGGGATTCCTGAAGCGTTCTCAGCTCGTCCGACCGATCTGCGGTCCGGTCGAAGGCGAGGAGGCGCGGGTTGACGGCGCTGGCGGTGGTACGGGACCTGCGCGAGTACCGCGAGCCGGTCTCGGCGGAGGAACTGGAGCGGTTCGAGACCGACGTGCTGGCCGGTTTCGTCCTGGCCCGGGCGTCGGCCGGGCTGATGGACGGCACGATCCGCGGCGACGTCGGGCACCTGGAGCAGGTGAGGACGTGGTTCGGCCGTCCGTTGTGGGACATGAAGCCGGTCGACGCGGACGCGTACTTCGGGCGGGTGTTGCGGGGCTCGCCCAGTGGCACCCGCCTGGCCCGGTCGCAGGCACTGAGTACGTACTTCTTGTTCCTGGAGCCGCGGCACAAGGTCGAGATCCACCAGATGACCGGGCGCGTGGTCGAATGCCCGATCGACGAGATGAACCGCCCGCGCGGCTCCAAGGACGCCCAGCTGCGGATCCCGCCGACCGCGCCGGAGATCGGCCGGCTGTTCACCGGCTGGGGCGGCGAGCTGGCGACCTGCCGCAAGTTCGCCCCGACCGCGAGGAACTACACCGCGGCGAAGCTGATGTCCCAGGTCGGACTGCGGGTGAGCGAAGCGTGTGGGCTCGACCTGGACGACATCAAATGGGAGCTCGGACGGTTCGGCAAGCTGCACGTCCGCCTGGGCAAGGGCGCCCGCGGTTCGGGGCCACGCGAGCGAATGGTGCCACTGATCAACGGCGCGGACCGGACCCTGCGGTGGTTCATCGAGGACGTCTGGGGCCAGTTCGATGACGACCACGCCCGCCCCGGCGCCCCGCTGTTCCCCTCCGAGCGCAGATGCGCGGACGGCTCCTCGCACCGGGTCGGCGACGACGCCCTGCGGAACGGCCTGGCCGCTGCCGCCGGGGCTCATCTCCCGAGCTGGGAAGAGAAGTTGACCCCGCACGTCCTGCGGCACTTCTGCGCTTCCGAGCTCTACCTGGGCGGCCTGGACCTGGTCGCAATTCAGGAGGTTTTGGGACATTCCTGGATCGCCACGACGATGCGGTACATCCACGTTCAGCAGACCCGGGTTGAGGACGCCTGGCTCGCCGGGCAACAGTGCGGGCCGCGAAGCGGCTGGAAGGACTGATGGGATGAAGTGGAACCTGCGGCTGACCGCCGCGAACAAGGGCATCTGGAAGGCGTCCGAGCTGCAGCGGATGCTGGCCGAGCACGGCCTGGTGATCTCGGCCGGGAAGATGTCCGGGTTGTGGTCGGGTCAGCCGGTCTCTCTCAAGCTGGAGGACCTGGACGTGGTCTGCGTCGTGCTCGGCTGCGAGATCGGCGACCTGCTGATCCCGGAGCCGGACAAGGTCTCCCGCCCCGGGCGGCAGGAGGCCGGGCGAGTAGCGGTCGGCGCCACCGTCTCCCCGGCGGTAGTGCCCAAGCGCCGGGACGGCCGCTCTCTCCCGCCGGACTGACAGGGACTGCGGCGAGATGAGCAAGATCAGCGACACGAAGGCTCCGGCCTCATGCGAAGGCTGCTTCGCCTGGGGGCAGCTGCCCAGCCGGTTCTGCCGCGGCTGTTACACCTACGGCCAACTGAACAGCGTCGGACGGTGCTTGGCCTGCGAGCGCGAGGTCCCCGTGGACAGCAGGCACGGCTACTGCCGCCTCTGCCGGGCCCAGGCCACTTGGGCGATCAAGGCCAGCGGCAGGGCCTCGCTGCTGGAGCCCTACCTGCGGCAGGTGTCCTGCCAGCAGCTGTTCTTCGCGAACCTGCAGCGACCCCGCAACGGCGGACCCCCGGTCGGCAAGCAGGGGCGTCGTGTCCTCAAGCGAGCCCCGGAGCCCACACCGCCGCCCAGGCCGGCGGGCTGGGTCCAGCTGCCACTGTTCACCGCGAACCGCGACTACCGCCACTTCGACCGGGAACGCCATGCCGACCTGGCCAACCCCTACCTTGCCCGCGCACGCCGGGCGGCCAAGGCACTTGGTGAGGCGCGCGGGTGGAGCTGCTGGGTGGCCAGCGACGTCGACCGGGCGCTGGTCATCGTCCTGTCCGGCCACATCGAGGGCGAGTCGATCCGGTACTCCGAGATCTTCCCCGCACTGCGGGGTCGCGGCCTGTCGGTCAATCGGACCGCTGAAGTCCTCGACCAGCTGGGCTTGTTCACCGACGATCGCGCTTCAGCGGTCGACCGCTGGCTGGACCGCAAGCTCCACGACGTCGCCCAGGGCATCCGCGACGAGGTCGAGTCCTGGGCCCGAACCCTGCTCGGCGGTGGGCCCAGGTCCGAGCCTCGTGCCCGGCAGACCGCATGGACCTATCTGAACGAGATCCAGCCCGTCCTGCTGGAGTGGTCCGACCGCTACGACCACCTGCGGGAGGTCAGCCGCGAGGACATCATCGCGACCAGGGACGCCGCCAGCGGCAAGCAACGGGAGAGCCGGGTCGTCGCGCTGCGATCGCTGTTTCGCCACGCGAAGAAGAACGGGCAAGTCTTCCGCAACCCCACCTTGCGGATCCGCGTCCCGCGACAGGAGGGCGGCGTCATCCAGTCGCTTCCCCAGGCCGACATCGACCATGCCGTCGCCACCGCCACCACTCCGGACGTCCGGCTCGTCGTGGCCTTGGCCGCTGTCCACGCGGCACGGCCGAAGACGATCCGCACAATGCAGCTGGACGACATCGACCTCGGCAACCGGCGCATCACCGTGGGCGGGCACGTCCGTCCACTCGACGATCTGACTCACCACGCCCTGTTGGGCTGGCTCAACTACCGCCGAACCCGCTGGCCGAACACCGCCAACCCGCACCTGCTGATCACCCAGAAGACCGCCGTCGAACTCGGCCCGGCCGGCAGGCTCTGGACCACCCGGGCCACCCGCAACCTCACCGCCACCCTCGAACGGCTCCGCGTTGACCGCCAGCTCGAAGAGGCCCTCACCCACGGCGCCGACCCGCTCCACCTCGCCCTCGTCTTCGGCATCGACGAGAAGACCGCCATCCGCTACGCGGACTCGGCCCGGCGCCTCCTGGAAACCAGTATCGAGTCGTTGAACGCCGTGAAAGCATCAGTGGATGATCAACGCTGAGGAGCTTGTCGGCAAACGCCTATTGCAGGTGACGACATCCTGGCACCACTACCAGGAGACCGAGCCCTCCCTCCTGCACATGTGGTTGCACATGGACGGCCTTGGTCCCGTGCGGTTCCACACGCCGGGCGACGGGTTGTCCATGGAGATCGACCAGCCCCACGGCCCCTACGACATGGACGAATACGGCCACACCACGGTCGAGGACGACCTGCCCGACTTCCCCATGACCCGCTTCGTCGGCCAGCGGATCCTCGCCGTCCGAGAGATCCGCTACCAGCATGAGAACTACGACTTCGCCATCGGCATCACCCTGCAGTTCGAGACTGGGGCCATCCGCGTCCTCAACCTCGCGGATGAAATCGTCCTGGCCCACGACCAGCCCCTGGGTCCGGTTGAGGAGCATCTCCGCGAGGCCACACCGCCCGCGAGCCAGCACGCCTCGCCGTGAGTCGGATTGAACTCACGGGTCAATCCCTGCAGAGCACACCATCCGACCCTTGGGTTTCCGCTGAAGAGCCTTCAGTTTCCCTGAACCCACGGGGCTCTGTGCCTTGTGCTCCCGAAACTGCCGCAAAGTGGCAAGTAGCTCTGCGTAACGCCTACAACCAGGCCGCACTCGCCCAGCAGTTCTACGAGCCCGGTCACACGAGGCGTACGGAGATGGGGTCACCGGAGCAGCTCCAGCCGCCGGACGAAGGACGTCAACTGGGCCACCTCCGACGGGATCACGTCAACTAGGCTAGTGACGGCCGCGATCAGCTCGCCGACCTGGCCGCGGGACGGACCGCTGTCGAGGAAGTCCGCCAGTCGGCGCTCGGCCTCGTCCCTGCCCGGGAGAAGGCAGTTGACGAGGAAGAGGTTGCCCTTGTCCGGGATCTCGTCCTCGCCAGCCGCGGCCGATCCCGGCGCAAAGAGGTCGAGCGCGCGGGCCAGCTGCGCGTCGCGGTCGGGATGTACGAGGGCGTGGAGCACGACTGCCTTCTCGTAGCGGAACCAGGAGTTGTCAGGCTCGAGTTCGGGGGCCCGCGTGAGGTCGGCTAGTGCCTCCTCGTACCGGCCTAGATAGCGGAGGGTCACCCCTCTGCCAGCGAAAGCCCATCCATTCTCGGGCTGGAGTTCGATGGCGCGCGCGAAGTCCGCCACCGCCTCCTCGTATCGACCCAGGATGCGGTAGGTCTGCCCACGGCGGATGTACACCCACGTGCAGTCGGGATCGAGTTCGATGGCGCGCGCGAAGTCCGCCAGCGCCTCCTCATACCGGCCCATCGAGCAATACGTCTGCCCACGATTGTCGTACACCCACGCCTTCTCGGAATCGAGTTCGATGGCGCGCGTGAAGT
>NZ_JBVHIP010000041.1:7030-42566 GCF_055560495.1 Kitasatospora sp. NPDC023176
TCCGCCAGCGCCTCCTCATACCGGCCCATCGAGCAATACGTCTGCCCACGGCTCGCGATGGTCCAGGCGTCGTCCTGATCCCGCTCGATGGCGCGCGCGAAGTCCGCCAGCGCCTCCTCATACCGGCCCAGAATCCGGTGTGTCTCGCCACGCGAGGCGGTGATCCACTCATTCTCGGGATCGAGTTCGATGGCGCGGGAGTAGTCCGCCAGCCCCTCCTCATACCGGCCCATCAAGTGATACGTCTGCCCACGGTTGCCGTGCACCCACGCCTTCTCGGAATCGAGTTCGATGGCGCGCGTGAAGTCCGCCAGCGCCTCCTCATACCGGCCCATCGAGCAATACGTCTGCCCACGGCTCGCGATGGTCCAGGCGTCGTCCTGATCCCGCTCGATGGCGCGGGTGAACTCGGTAAGCGCCTCCTCGTACCAGCCCAACAGACGGTACGTCTCTCCGCGACCGCGGACGGCACGGACGGATTCTTCCTGCAGAGCGAGAGCCGCCGCATAGTCGGCCAGAGCCTGCCCGTACTCCTCCGCCATCTGGTGGGAGTCACCGCGCAGGATCAGGGCATGTACCCGGCCGTCGGTGTCGAGTGCACTGTAGGACAGGATCAGGGTGAGGGCGGATATGCCGGGGGTGGGGGTTTCCATGGCGTCCAGGAGGCGGCGGCCCCAGTCGTGCAGGGTCGCGGCGTCACTGTCCGAGCCAGCCTGGGCCAGCGTCTGAGCCCAGCGGCGCAGGGTGGTCGTGTCGTGGTCGTAGGCGTCGAGCGCTTCGCGGAGGGCGTCAGCCAGGGCGGTGTGGGGGCCGGCGCACAGACGGTGATAGGTCTCCTGCAGGCGGTGGCCGCGCCAGCGTTCGTCGGTCCAGCAGCTGTCGGCGGGGCCGGTGGTCGTCTCCAGTGCGGCCCGCTGCCGGGCGAAGACGTCGGCCAGTCTGATGTGCTGTTCTTGCCAGCGCTGCGGAGACTGCTGACGCTGGAGGCGCAGCATCGCAGTGCGGACCACGTCGTGGTAGTGGCATTTGCCAGCGCGATCGGTGACGAATGGCATCGACCCTAGCCAGCCGAAGAGTTCGTTGGCCTCTTCCGCCGCCACGGCGGCACGGTAGACATCCTCGTCGAGTTCCCGGGGGAAGGCGCAGGCCAGGGCGGCGGCGCGGCGGGCGGGGTCGGCTTCCCAGCGGAGGAAGCGCTCGACGGCGGTGCCGCTCGGGTCTCCGACATCGGCCGGGTTGGTGGGGCGGGCCTCAGCGAGAGTGGAGACCAGGACCGGAAGCCGCCCAGATAGCTGCAGAATGACTTCGATAACCCGCTCGTCATTGATGCCCTTGGCGGCTAGGAGTTGGCGCGCCTCGGTGTCGGTGAAGACGTCCAATGGGAGATCGGTGACCAGGTCGAGCCAGTCCTCCCAGCACTGCCGATTCAGCTGTCCCTGCCCAGCCAGGACCACCAAAACGTTCGCGGGCATGTCCCCGTACCGGTCGCTGACCAGGGTATTCCGCAGCCACTCGTCCAGCAGCGGACCGATGCGCTCGTAGGTGTCGAAGAACAGCACCAGCCAGGGTCGGCGTCGTGCCGCCTCTGCCAGGTCGCGGAGGAAGACGGGGGTGAGAACCTGCAGCGGGGACATGACGAGTTGGACGTCCTCATGGCTGCGCAGACGGGCGCTGAGCACCGCCTTGACCCGATCGGCCCCGGCGGCGATCTCCTTGGCGTCGACCGCGCCGGTGAACGCGCCCACTCCGGGAATCATGCCCAGCCCGACAAGGCCGAGTTTGGAGGCGATCAGGCTGCCCGGGGACGGGTTTCCCGGCTGTCCCCCGCCGCTCCCCTGTGCCTCGCCAGCCGCCGGGTCGGCGTTGACCTCGTATCGGCGCTGCCGGTAGGTGGCCAGCAGCTTGTCGAAGTCCTTGAGGGCGGAGCCCTGCTGGGCCAGTTGGAGGCTGATCGCCTCCATCGCCTCGACGACGTCGCCCACCGACTCATCGACGTAGGCGGTGCAGGCCTCCGCTTCCCGGGCGGCGCTCTCCAACTGCCGAACCAGAGTGGACTTTCCCACACCAGCCGGACCGCGGATATGGAACAGGAACTGCGGCGACTCCTCGGCTGACCGCCTAAGGGTGTCCTTGAAGAGCGTCAGCTCGCCCTGCCGTCCGATGAATCCGGCTTGGCGCCAGCGCCGGATCAACTCCTGCCGTGAAGGACCCCGCCCCGCCATCCGCCAGCCTCCCCATGGGTCGACACCCCGTCAGGTCCATGCTCCCTCATGGGCACCCCTCACCCAACCGTTCGGCCCAGAGTTGCTGCAAGGTTACGCAGAGCTACCTATCGCTTCGCGGCAGCTTCGGGATGTCGCACACAGCATCGGTTTGCCGATCGGCGGCCGATCGGTTCCTGATCGGCGGGCCGGAATCCGCAGAGCCGATCGTCGGCCGATCCCCAGCCGATCGGGGAGCCGGCCGGGCGGCCCGGCGGGAGAAGGACGTCGACCGGGGCGGTACGGGACTCCGCGGGTACTGCTGCGCACCACGGGCTCGGGGAGAAGTAGTCGGTGCCGGTGCGGTCGGGTTGTCCTGGGCCCGGTCTGCAGGATCCGGTGGTCCCAGGGCCGGCCTGAGGCAACCTCAGGAGCTACCTCGGGAGCAACGGCAGAGGCGACCTCAGCGGCAACTGCAGGGGCAACTCGGCGCTCCCGGGGAAGAGCCGCCACTGCCGCTCGGGAGCAGGGTGTCGGGAGGTAAAGGGGAATCGATCCGTCTGATCCGTCCGCGCGGGTCACGATCCGTCCGGCGACCTGTCGCCGATCTGTCGCCGATCCGTCCAGCGGGGGGCACGGACAACGGGTCGGCGGCAGATCGCCGCCGACAGAAGGTTGGTGACGTCACGACGTCGTGGTCGCGTGGCGTCATGACGGCATGGCCCCGATGCGTATTTCGCGATCCTTCGCGCCGTGAATTCGCATCCGGGCGAGGACCAACGCGTAGGCGGGCGCACGCGAGAGGCGGAGCGGGCGAGCCGCGAAACCGGGGACGCGGGACAACATCGCGGACACCGTGGTTGTCCCGCCGGCGCCCGGCGTGTTGTCCCCGCCCGCGATGCCCGCCTACAGCTCTTGTCCCCCCCGGGGCCTTCGGGACGCTCGTCCGGCGGTCGGCGGGATCGGCAAGAGGCCGGCGACCCGGCCTGGCGGGCGGGACCGGAACCGGGTCGGGGTCCGAATCGGCGGCGAGTTCGACGGCCAGGAGGCGCAGCCCTGCCGGGGCCTCCGGGGCGGACGGCTGGGCGGGTTCGGAGTCCGGGCGCTGGTGCAGCGGGCTCCGCCGAACACCCCGGCCTGGCCTGCCGCGCCTCAGCGCCCGGGCTTCGTCGCCGCTTCCGCGATGGGCGTGGGCGCTGATGGGCTGGACGCCCTGCTTGGGCGGGCACGTCGTGAGTTCGACGTCGTCCTGCTCCACAACCACGACATCGACGGCAGCGGCGCCTACCAGATGCACGGCCGGGCGGACACCCACCTCGTCGTGGCGCGGGTCAGCCGGCTGCCGCTGACGGAGCCCGTCCACCCCGGCCCCTGGGCCAGCGCCGAGCACCGCGTACACGCCTGGCTGGACCGCCACTACGCCCGACATGGGACGGCCAGGCCCCGGACGTTGCCCGAACTCGGCGCGTTCGTCGCCGGACTCGGCGACGCCGGCCTGCGGCTGTGGGGCGGGCAGTGGGCTGCGGCAGCGGCATCGTGGACACCGTTCGCCGACCGCTCGCGCTCAAACGACGCCGAGACCCGGCCGCTAGCCCCCGCCGCCGCCGTGGCCGTCCTGCGCGACCGCTACATGCGGCCGGCCGCCGGTTCCCTGACCGTCGCCACCATCGGTCTGGTCCTGCTCACCTCCAACACACCCGCCCCGGAATGGCTGCGAGCCGTGGAAGCCGAGATGGCCTCCGCCCACACCCCGCTGCTCGGCGTCTTGCCGGACGTCGCCGACACCGAGCACTCCCGTGAGGCGCTGGCTCAAATCGCCGCCCGCCTCGCGGGCACGCTCGGCGAGAATCCCGCAGCAGCCAGCAGCCCCCTGCCGAAGGGCACTGCCAGGCCCGGCGAGGCGCCGGACGTGTAGCACAGGCCCGCGACGACCGGCACGGGAAGGGCCTGTCAAACCCCGGTCAGAACTTGGGAAAGCCGTAGCGGCCGGCCGTCCAGGCACTCGGTCGCTGCGGGGTGTCCAGGCGCTTGCGCAGTTCCTGGACCACTCGCTCGAGTTCCTCGCGGTGGGCGGGCGTGCGGGTGGACCGAGCTGTAGGCCTGGTTGTCACCACACGGTTGATCACTTCGTTCTTCCCGCGCATAGCCGGGTCTCGCGGCGCGAGGTGGCGTCGGCACCGGCGGGGCGCAGCCTGGCATGGATCCGGTCGCACGTACGATTGCCTGCCGTGGGCAAAGAGCAGAAGACCTTCGCGTACACCAGCGACCTGATCACGGCGCAGCGCGTGTTGGTGGCGGTGCGGGCGGAGCGCCTTGCGTTCCTGGCCACGCTGCCGTCCTGGGCCGGTGGCCTGGGGGCCGCGCGGTGCGGGGTGAGCGAGGAACAGCTGGTTGAGTCCGCGCGGTTGGAGGAGGCCGAGCGGCAGGCCTCGCACGCGGTGTGGGCGGACGAGTACTGGGCGGGCCTGCCGGTCAAGGACCGGGTCGAGGCCCGTAGCCGGCTCCAGCACATCGACGGGCCGGTTGAGGAAGCGGCGGCGTAGTTGGGGGTTCGGGCCGTTCGGCTGCCGCTGCCACCGCCGGCCGCCGCTCCTGTTCCAGGCCAGTGTCCGAGGCCGGCGGTACGCTGCCGGGCCCCGAGAAGTCGAGGTCGGCGGATGCCAGGGCCACCGCGAGCACCAAGTACGGGACGGCTTCCAGGCACTGTTCGGCCATCATGCTCGGGTCGGACGCCGTGCCCGCGTCGGCCAGCGCCAGCACCCCGGCACCAGTGGCCGCGTCGACCGCCTCGTCCAGGACCTCGGCCGCGGTGAACTCCCCGCCCGCCGCCAACTCGCGCACCAGGGCAGCGGCCTGCGCGGGGTCGGCGCGCCACAGCTCGGCGACCTGGTCACCGGCCCCGGCCAGGTCGATGGCCGCGCCCTGTTCCGCGGTCGGCAGCGGCACGGGCCAGGACAGTCCGGGCTCCTCCACGATCTCCTGGGCCCGCGCCAGCGCCACCCGCGCGGCGCTCGTCCGCCGGGCCTGCTCCCGCTCCCGCTCGGCGGCGGCCGGCCACCGGGCGTCGTCCTCGGCCCGGGCCGCGTCCAGCAGCGGGGCCGCGGTGTGGCTGAGGTAGACGACCGGCAGAGGGTCCACCACGACCGCCTCTTGCCCCGGCGGGGCGTCGGCGACGGGCTGGTACAGCGCCTGCGCCGCCGAAGCGCAAGCGCCGATCGTGGTGGTCAGGGCAGCGATCAGCCGGGCGTGGCGGCGTCGGCGTGCGGGTAGGTCCAGACGGGCGGGAGTGGCGGTCACCCCCGCACTATGCCGCGCCGCACCCACCGGCGACTTCCGTTCCCGTGAGCCGAACCCCGCCCCCACCCGGACGGCGTACCGCAGTCCGTTCTAACCGGCCGCTGACCTGCGGCGACACCCGAAACTCACCGGGGCCGAGGCGAAACTCCCCAGCGGCCCGAGGCGAAACCCACCGGCCCGGGGCGAAACTCCCCAGTGCAGGTCAGCGGGGGTGCCGAAACTCCCCAGTGCAGGTCAGCGGCCTGTGCTCGGGGTGAGGCCGGGTCAGGACCGGCGCCACCAGGAGCCGGTGCGCTTCGCCTCGGCGGCCGCGGCTTCGGCAGCGGCCCGCTCGCGCTCGGCGGCCTCCAGCGCCCGCTGGTCGGCGTCGGCCTGGCGGCAGCCGGCGCACAGCCCGTCGTCGTTCCAGCCCCGCTCGTCCGAGAGCTTCGCCGAGCAGCGGCGGCAGGCCGGACGGCGCCGCTCCCGCTCCGCCGCCTCCCGCGCCCGGCGGGCCCGATCCGCCTCCTCCCGCTCGACGGCCAGCAACTCGTCGCCGTCCGGATTGTCGAGCGCGGCGGTGAGGGTGTGCCAGCCGCGGCGACCGAACCGGTGCCCCACCGGGGCGTCGGCCCCGTGGCGGCGCAGCAGCGGCAGGGTGGTGGCGACGACCGGCAGGGCGCGGTGGTGGTCGCGGGCATGGACGGCGTCGCCGCCGTACGCGGGGGCGTGCCAGATGTCCTCGGAGGCGGCCTCGACCTCGGTCATGCGGCTGAGCAGCCGCTCGTGGTCCCGCTGGGCCTTCACCGCCTTCTGCTGCGGGGTGGGCCGCTTGGTGCCGGGGCAGTCGCGCTTGCGGCCGGCCTCCAGGGCGACCGGCGGCAGCCCCTCACGGCCTGTCGGCGGGTAGACGGTGGGCCACAGCCGCAGGCCATGCGTACGGGCGCCCCCGCAGCGCAGCGAGGCCTCGAACTCGGACTTCGCCGTGCCCTTCGCCGGGAGCTCGCACCAGGCGCGGTTGGAGGCGAGCTTGGCCGCGAGGGTGCCGACGCCCTCGTTCTCCCGGTCGACCTCAACCAGAAGCACCGGCACCTTCGCGCCGGGGTCGTGCAGCACGAGGTCGGTGAACAGGGAGCGGCGGTGCGGGATCGGGTGCTCGACCTCGGTGGAGAACGCCTCCAGGTACCCGAACCCGGCGCGGGCGAGAAGGCAGGCGGTGGCGACGACATCCAGGGCGTGCTCGGAGAACGCCGTGCCCTTGCGGTCGCGCTCGGTGCGCAGCTTGGCCAGCTTCGTCCCGGCCGGGAGCAACTGGGCGGCTTCGCGGCGGCCGGCCGCGGTCAGGCACCAGAGCTTGCGGTTGTCCGGCAGGCGCAGCTCCACAGTCCGCGGCAGTGGCTGCACCACCGCTGCGAACGGCGCCGACCATGGCCCGGTGGGCGGCTTCGGCCGCCGCCGCGGTGGCAGCCGGCACCGGGGACCCTTCCACGGTGTACCACTCGTCGGCGCCGTCGTACTGGACCTCCAGCAGCGCCCGATGTCCGTCCCAGGTGGTGCGCAGGGTGAGGTCGCCGGGCCGGCTGCCACCGCCGCCGCGGTCATGACGCTGCCCGGGCCGGCCGGTGGCCGCCCACGGCAGCGCCACCGGCCGGCGCGTGCCGCGCGAGGGCTTCGCCGGGTTCAATCTGGAGCCACGGTGCCGACCCGGCGGTGGGCCCTGACCGCCGCACCTTCTGCGTGAGCGGCAGCAACCACGCGGACGACACCGGGACCTTCCTGCGGATCGTCGGCTTCCAGGAGCGCGGGCGCTGCGGGGGCACTGGGGGACGAGGCGCTCGGGGCACCGGCGCTGCACCCCCGACCCGGCGGCGCTCCCCGCCTGCCCCCGCGCGACCAGGGCGCGTACTCCCGCGGACGGAGGACGGGCCCTACCACGGGCCGACGGCGGACCGGCCCGTACGCCGTATGGTCGGAGCCATGAGCCGAGGACTGCATCTGGACGTCTACCTGCTGGCCTTCGACACTGCGGCCCAGCGGCTGCAGGACCGCCCCCGGGCCGGCTTCCTTCTGCGCGCCGCCGCCCTGGCCGAACTCGCCCACCGCGGCGCCCTCGGCGAGGACACGGCGGGCCGGGTAAAGGTCGTGTCCGGCGCCGCCACCGGGGACCCTGTCCTGGACGCCCTGATCGCCGACGTGGGCACGGCCCCGCGCACCTGGAAGGCGTGGATCCGGCGCGGGCGCGACGACACCCTGGAGGCTGCCGAGGAACGCCTGGCGGCACTGGGCGCGGTGACCGTGGTGGACCGCGACCCCTACGGCCCGGTCGCCCCGCGGCGCCCGGTGACGGTGCAGGACCCGCGTGAGGCCCTCGACCTCCAGGCGCGGGTGGCCGAGCTGGTCCGCGGCAACGCACCCGTCGCCGCAGCGCCGTTCGCCGACGCCGCCCTCGCCGCGCTGGCCGCCCACGGACACCTGCGGCTGGTCCTGACCCGGCAGGACCGCAGGCGGCACGCCGAGCGGATCCACGCGCTCACCCACCGGCTCGCCGCCCCGGCCCCGGGCCTGGCCCGCGCGGTGAACGGACTGAACCTGACCATGATCGCCGCGCAGGGAGGCATGGGGGGCGGCGGCTGAACCGCCCCCGGCACCCAAGGCACTCCGGCGTGCCGCTTCGCATGCGCTGCGGCTTCGGCGTTCACTGCGGTGCCCCCGCCGGACGCGCCTTCGGTGCCGTCCGCGTTCAGGGACGGCGAGCTCCCCGAGCGCGCCCGCGACGGCGGGCTCACCGGTGGGGCGGCCGGTGACCGCCGGGCGGGCCGGGTCACCGCGTAACGCCTGGGCCTGTCCATCGGTCGCCCCACCTCACCAGGTGCCGGCCAGGGCGGCGCGGGCGCTGTCGCGGACGGTGAGCACATCATCGGCGCCGGTGATCTCCAGCAGTCGGCGGATCTGCGGGGTGGGTACAGCGAGCACGAACGCGATGCCGGCGGCGCGGGCGGCGATCCGGGTTCTGAGGAGCGCGTTGAGGCCGATGGAGTCGCAGAAGGTGAGCCTGGGAGGTCGACAACCAGTCGGGGCCGGCTCGTGCCAGGTGGTGCGGACGATTACCCCGCCCGGGGTCAGGTGCTCGCTTGACCGGGTCCGGCAGCACGCGCCGCCACCAGGTCGGGCTGGGGCCGGCGGCCATCCGGCGCGGACCGGAGCGGCGGGCACGAGCGCGGTGGGCGCGGCCGGGTGGCGGCGACGGCGGAGGGGCAGGTTGGGAGTCGTCGATTCCCGTTCGGTGTGCGCGCCATCGCGCCGAGCAGGGCCTGGCCCAGCCTTCGACCGACACCAGGGCAACGGGCGAAAAGCCCCTCCCAGCCGGGGGCGGGCGGTCGGTGCGGTGGCGCAGCAGGGCTCCGGAAGCGGGCACCCTGGGCCTGTGTGGCCTGGCCCGGCGGCCCCGACCGCACGTGCACGTGCACGTGCGGTCGGGGCCGCCGGGCCGATGGCGGGCAGCGGCGTGAGAATGGGCCCTACGTGCTGTTGTCACCGACCCGGGAGACATCCGTGAAGGACCTTGAGTTCGAACAGAAGCGCACGGTGTCACGCACCGAGGCCGCCGATCAGCTCGAGGCGCTGGCGGCCGCGCTCAGGCGCGGTGGCCGGGCCGAGCTGGAGCTCGGGCCCGGAAAGCTGACGCTGTGGATCCCGGACGAGCTGCACACCGAGATCGAGGTCGAGCTGGGGGACGGCAAGATGGAACTGGAGATCGAGCTGTCGTGGCACACGGGACAGCCGGACCGGGCTCCGGACGCCGACGACTGACGGCTGGCGAATGGCGAATGGCGAATGGCGGCTGACCGCTGACCGCTGACCGCTGACCGCTGACGGCTGACGGCCGCAGTGGTCCGGTGCGCTCTCGAACCCGCCGTCAGGTCGCGGTAGATCAGTACGTCACACGGCTGGGCTCCCTCGCCGAGGGCGGGTCAGTCCTCCGGGATGAAGTCCTGTCCGCAGACCCCGCACAGGACCGGACCACCGTCCAGCCGGCCTGGGGTGACCTGGATCCGACGGGGGCCGTCCACCTGCCGCTTCCCGCCATGGGTGTCCAGGGCCTCGTGGGTGGCGCACCGGCACACGATCGCCAGGCGCTTACCCCTGCGTGCCGGGGTCATGCTCCGGGGCGGCTGAAGGAACATCAGCGACTCGTCCAGGGCATTGAGGAGGCATGACCAACATGGTCCAGGGCCCCCACTCAGAGGACCTTCGGGACTGACCGCCCTGTGGTGTTCGGCCTCGGTTCGTAGTGGGCGCGGCCGTCGGCGCCGTACCGGCCGATCTCGGTGATCAGCGCGGCGCCGTCGGCGAGCTGCTCGGTGTCCCAGCCGGTGACGTCCAGCAACAACCCGTCGGGCGGGCCGCCGACCAGTTCTCTGTCCGCGCGGGCGATCGGGGGTGCCGGTCACCACCGCGCCGGTTCGACATCGGCGCCCTGGTCGTCGTCCTGCCCGAGGTCGGCGGCCCGGGCTGCCAGCGTCTGGGTCTCGTCGCGAAGCAGTTCGGTGATCCAGTCGGCGACGCTGGCGGGGAGTCGGACGGTGCGTTGTTCGATTTGGTCGGGGTGCCGATGGTCAGCCAGACGTCGGCGCCGGCGCTGGGCGCGGCGGCGAGGTCGGCGAACTCCTGCAGGGCGTCGGCGAGGTCGGCGGCCGCGCCCTCGTTGTCGCCGTTCACCAGCTCGCCGGGCCCCGCTGGAGGAGATCGACCCCTTCTGGTGCCCCACCTGGCCATCACCTGGCAGCGCACCTACACCACCGCCCGGCGGTGGTGGCTGGAGCCCGAAGGACGGGTCGACTGGGCGCAGCTGCCGCTGGACACGGTGTTCGAGGGTGAGCAGCTCGGACGCCGGGTACAGGCGCAGTGGGCTGGCTGGCCCGGCCTGGAGGCAGACCACCGGGACCTGCTGACGGCGATCGGCATCGAGGAGGACCAGGAGCTGGTGGCCGCGAAGCAGGCCGTCGAGGCGAAGCCCAAGGTGTCCCGCACGGACCGGTTCCAGCAGGGCCTGGTCGCCCTGGCCCGGTTCGTCGATCGGGAAGGGCATGCTCGCGTCCCGCGTCGGGTTCCCGGGCGGCGGGCTCACGATGATCGTCAGGCCGTCGTCGTTGTAGGCGGTCCTTGAGGTGCCCGTGCTCGGGCAGGCTGTCCTCGAACTTGCCCAGTGCCACTCCAGAAACAGGTGGCCGGTTCAGCAGGTCTGGCGCAGGTAGCCGGCGTCGCCTGGTGGAACGACGTCGAGGTCGCGTCGCACGATGCTGATGTGGGTCCCCCAGGTCGTGCACGCCACCTGGAGGCCCTGCTCGTCGTACTCGATGTCGATTACGCTGTCGCCGAACGCGTCGATGTACCGGTCGCACTCGCCGTACGTGCCGCACTGTTCCACCACCGCGAAGTCGAGGCCCAGTTGCTGCCGGTCCGGGGCCAGCTCCGCCGCGTTCTTCTGGGCGATGGCAAGGCCTCGTCCGTGGGCGTGCGCGACGAGTAGGGACTGGTACGCCTCGGCGTCGGCCGCGCTCAGCAGTTCGGCCGAGCGTGTGTAGCTGTCGTAGTTGTCCGGCTCGACGGCGTTGAAGCCCTTGGTGGCACACTCGTCGATCCAGCCGTCCACCTTCAGAGCGATCCGCTGCCGCTTGGTGTCCGTGCTGATGTCCAGCAGCGCCTCGTTCCAGGTGGTGTCGTGGACGACGTTGCCGGCCCGGTCCCGGAGCAGGAGGTCCCGGTCCCATTCCTGCTCTGCGTCCGGCTGGGCCTGGAAGCCGTTGACATAGCAGATGTTGTAGATCCCCGGTGCCGGGGACGCCCCGTGGTCGCGGCTGACGACGGACACACCGGCCGGTGGCTGGTACGGCCCGCCGATCTGGTAGTCGAACCCGGCGTGCACCGGAGGCACCGTCACGGCGGGCGAGGTCGCTGCCGGTGCCGATGTCCCCTCGGGTGTGGAAGGCGAGATCGTCACCACCGGTTCCGCGGTTCCGCCGGAGGAAGTGCACGAAGAGACTGCGAGAACGGCCGCCGCCGAGATCGTCAGCGCTACGGCGATCACGATCCGCGACCTGCGGGATCGAGCATGGTCAACGGGCATCATCGGACTCCAGGATGACGGGGCGTGTCCTCAGGGCAGCTCCCCTCTTGCGGTGCCGCAGACACGAAGGGCCACCCTGGCCGGCGCTTTCCTCCCGAGACTGGTCGCCTGTCTCGTCGGGCAGGGCGTCGACGGGGCGGTGAGGCCGCGTCGTAGCGCGGCTGCGGTGCTACCGGGCACCCGGGTTCCGTGCGAGAAGCAGACGCAGCGGGGTGATCGCGTCGGCGGGGTCGGCATTCGGTCGTCGGCAGCGTCAGAGACCGGGCGGTGGTCGATGACGGCGGCCAAGGACTTGGCCGCCGTCGGGGTGTGGAGGCTGCGGACAGCGGGCCCGGCGGGTCAGGCCACGCAGCCGGGGACCGCGGTGGGGCTGCCGAAGCAGTTGGTCGGGTTGTTGGCGAGCACGGCGGTGAAGTCGAGCGTGACGCTGCCGCCGTTGTTGAAGACGCCTCCGGGGGCGTTGGTCGCGACGTTGCTGGTGACCTTGCTCCGGGTGAGCGTGGTGGTGCCGGCAGCGCCGAAGTTGGCGATACCGCCGCCCGCACCCGTGGGCCCGGATGCCGAGTTGTCGTAGACGTTGCTCTGCGAGATGTTCAACGTACCGTCGTTGGCCACTCCGCCGCCCAGCTCGAGCGCGTTGTTGTTGACGACGGTGCTCTTGTCGATGGTCATGGTGCCGTCGTTGCCCAGACCGCCACCGTTGTAGAGCGCGCTGTTGGCAGTGATGAGGCTGTGCTCAACGTTCGTGGTGGATCCGGTGTTGCCGCCGATCCCGCCGGAGAAGTCGGCGTGGTTGTCGCGGATGAGGCTGCGCCTGACAGTGAGGGTTCCGTCGTTGCGGATGCCGCCCCCGAAGTCTCCCGTCGCGTCACCGTTGGCGATGATCGCGTCGCGAAGGTCCAGGTTTCCCGTCGAGTCGACCGTGAGGATGCGGAAGGCCGGCGCGGCCGGGCCACGGGTGATGGTGGCGCCGTCACCCTTGATGACGATCGTGTTCTGGATGTCCGGCAGCGGGGTGGTCAGGGTGTAGATGCAGCCCGGGGCCAGGGCGAGCGTGTCACCGGAGGTGTTCGCGTTGGTGATGGCGGTCGCCAGCGCGGCGGTGGTGCACGGGACGAACGTCTGCGCGGCTGCCGGGGTGGCCGCCAGGCCGGTGACCGTGAGGGCGGCCGCCCCGAGAGCGCCCAGCGTGCGGATCGCCAGCTTGCTGTGGTTCATTGCTTCTCCCTGGTGTTGAGTGGATCGTTCACGGGGCCGCGTGCGGCGTGTCCGGGAACGGGTCGAGGTGTGCTGCGACTTGGGCTCGTGGTGGCTCGAGCCCTCTGGTGTGGTCTGGTCGCACCTGTTCGGGCATCCGGCTTGCGTCCGTCGGGGGCGCGGGGGTTGAACGTCCGTGCGCCGGCCGGGCGGTGTGGCTGTCACGGGTATCGGTGTGGTGCCACGGCCTCGTTCGTCGAGGTTCTCGCCGGGCCGGTTCTGACCGCCGGATCCGTCCGGCGGCCACCCGTGGGTGCCCGTCCACACGGTGGGTGCGGTGAGGTCGGTGTAGTCGCTGGGGGCGTGGATGGTGCCTGTGGTGGTGGTCGGGTCTGCGGGGCCCGGAAGTCCGGGGCGGGCGCGGTGAAGGCGACTGCTGTGTCGGAGACGACAGTGCGATGGCAAAGACCCCGGCACCGCCTCCGGTGGGTCCTTGGTCCGGGCTGACGGCCTGCCGGAGGGCGTCATGACGCCCCCGTGTTCGCGCCGTTGTCGCTCACCCAGGAGGAGAGAGCGTTCGGGGTGACCGCGATTCCGGTGGGCCCGCCCCGCCCGGCAGGGTCGCGTCCTTCGCCGCCGGTCCTGCCGGCAGGCGGTCAGTCGCTGAGGTCATGATGTCCCCTCCGATCAAGCGGGGACCGCCGACGTCCCACGGCCGTCGCGTTCACGACAGTCGACATGACGTTGGCTCCTGACCGGGGGCGCCCGACGGCTGTCGGACCGGGAGCACGTGTCTCCTGAGGTCCAACGCATTCCCCCGGCAAGGGATGGGCGGCCCACCGGGTGTAATCACTACGAGTAACCCACAGAGCTACAGAAGGTAGCCATCGAAAGACCTGCTTCTCACCCGAACGGCCGAGCGCGCTACCCGCGAACGATCCCGCACGTGCTGTCCACCCGGCCACGACGACCACTTCCCCGCGTACCGCGGCCGCACCGCCCGACAGGGCGCATCGCCGGAGGGGCCTGGCCGCCGACCAGGACCGAGTCGTCCTCGAGGCAGTCGAAGCAGTGGACCGTGGTGTGTGACGCGAGAGCAACTGACGGATGCGGAGTGGGTGTTGATTGAGCCGTACTTGCCGATCGGCGAGTACGGCCCGTACCCGGAGCGGCTGCGGCAGCAGTTCGAGGGCGTGATCTGGCGATTCCGGACGGGCGGGCAGTGGCGGGAGATGCCGAAGGAGTTCGGTGCTTGGTCGACCGTCTCCAATCGGTTCCGGCAGTGGAGGGACGCCGGTGTCTTCGAAGCCCTGATGGAGGGCGTGATCGCGGAAGCCGCGAAGCGCGGCGAGGTGGACTTGTCCCTGGTCAGCGTGGACTGCACGACTGTGCGGGCTCACCACGATGCCGCCGGAATGCACCTCGATTCCGACACCATGGCCGCCCTGGAGAAGGCTGCCGAGGAGGCTGAGAAGGCCCGGCAAAAGGGGGAGGCTCGGAGGAACAAGACGGGCGGGATACCTCAGGTGACCCGAAACGGGAAGAACGGCGACGCATCCGGCGCCGGCGCAAGTTCCGGCTGAAGGAAGCTCTGCTCGGGCGCTCCAGGGGTGGGCAGACCAGCAAGATCCACGTTGCCGGTGAGCGCAAGTGCCGCCCGCTGGTGTTCAGCCTGACTGACGGCCAGGCCGCGGACAGCCCGCAGTTCATCCCCGTGCTGGAGAAGGTCCGGGTCCGGGTGCCGGTCGGCCGTCCTCGCACCCGACCTGGCGCGGTCGCCGGAGACAAGGCCTACTCGTCCCGCGGCAACCGTGCCGCCGAGCAGCCGGGGGGAATCTCACCCCCCGGCCCTCACAGAACCGTGCGTAACAGTCTCCCGTTACACGGCTCGTGCCGCTCTGATCGTCAGACCACCACGGCGCACACGCTGATGCGCCACTGCGCGAACATGCGGGGGTATCGCCGAGCGATCTCCTGCATCTTCGCCAGGGCCTTGCGCTTGCCCGCGAACCGCTTGTACTTGTTGCGGATCCAGCGCACCAGGTAGGCGTTGATGCGCATCACGAAGGGTTCCAACTCGCACCACCGGAACCGGCCGTAGTAGTTGATCCAGCCCGCCACCACCGGGTTGATCCGCCGGGCGAGCTGGACGAAGGAGGATCCGGTCCGGGTGTGCAGGTGCCAGGACCGCACCTCCCGCCCGATCCTGGTCAGGGCCTCCCTGCTGATCCCGGGCTCGAACGAGAGGAACACGTTCCCTCGCCGGCTCCGGTTCTTCCTGGCACGGAACGTGTACCCGAGGAACGTGAACGCCTCGTGTATAAAACTGCGGTCAGGGCGGTGGGCGGTGCGGCGGTGGGCGCGCAGTCCGAGCGGGCCGCCCTGGATCGGGGAGCGGCAGTCCGGGCAGGAGCTCCACCAGGCTGTGCCGGGCGGCAGGTCGGCCGGGGTGAGCGGGTGCGAGTGCGGGCCGAGTGCGGCGCGCGTCATCGGGGCCTCCGGGAAGAGGGAGGCCCGGCCCGCCGACGTGGGCGGGCCGGGCCTGGACGGCGGATCGGTCAGGCCGTGGGCTCACCCCGGTGACGAGGCCGACTCCGTCACCGTCTCCAACGAGAACGGCCTCAACTTCGAAAACGGCGTCATCACCATCCGCGCCGACGAGCGCGTCGCCCTCCAGGCCCCCCGCCTCGAGTCCTTCGTTGTTGGCACCTGGGCGTAGTCGTCAGGCCAGGTCCAGGGCTGCTGCACTCCACGGCACGAAGCCACGATCGGTCGGTCGTGGTTCCATGCCGAAACATACATATTGCCGAGGCCTGCCTGGGCACCGAGGTGGCTATCACGACCACGATCGGTGGGTCGTGGCTCCCTGCCGATAAGTTCATAAGTGCCCCGCTGTTCCGGGGCTGCTGCACTCCACGGCACGAAGCCACGATCGGTCGGTCGTGGTTCCATGCCGAAACGTTCATAAGTGTGAGGGGTTGTTGATCCGCAGTGGATCAACAACCCCTCACACGTCCTGCAGCGTTCAGTCCACGAGCCGAAGCGCTCGCGTCTGCCCGTGGGCTGTCGGCGTCAGTCGGAAGAACTTGACCTGGGCTCGCCCGCCGGACTGCTCCAGCCATCCGGCATCAACGAGCTGCTGCCGGATGCGAGAGAACATGGTCGGCGCCCATCCCAGAATGCCCGCCAGGTCCTTTGCGGACTGCTCGATCACCCCGTTCCGGCCGACGAGCTCCGGATCGCTGTAGAGCACGACCATCAGGCGCTGATTCGCGGTCAGGTTGTGGGTTCGCCTCAGCAGCTCCCCGAACGACATGCTCCTGCTCCCATGCAGCGCAACCGTCTGAGTGCTCATCGGTCCTCCCACCACTCTCGAATTCTCGGGGCCAACCCAGGAATGTCTGGGGGGTTGAAGCGCTTCACCGCTTCACGCTGATCGTAGCCCGGACCGTGGAACGCGATGTAGGGCGTAATCCGGTACAACTTCGAGTTCCCGAACGTACCCACCGCGACCAAGATCCGGTGTTTGAGGAGCTTGCGGCTGATCCGGCCGATGGCATCCGCCGTCATGCCGACTTCCTTGCCGATGTCCGCCCCCGTCATCACCACGGGCTCCATGCCCTCTGGCGACGTTCCGATCCACCAGAGGACCATGAACTTCTCGCCCGGGGTGAACTTGTTGCTGCGGCAGATGGCGCGGACGCGTTCCTTGTCGACGTTCGCGTGTCCGGAGTAGAACGCGAACGGAGCAAAGGGGAGAAGTTCCCCGTTCTCGTCTGCTGGCGCGCGTCGACGCCGTGCGGCGGCAGCCACGTGGTCCCCTCCTTCCTCGGGCATAGGTCCTGGACCCTGCCGCGGTCGGCCACAGCGGATCAGATGGCCTAAAAGTACATGACCGAAACGTCACTGAGTCAACTTCAGGGGGCGCTCACGACCTCGTATCGCGCCGCCCTCCAAGGGCATCCGCAGATGTATTTTTCGGCACTGAATCACGATCGTACGATCGTGGTTTCCAGATCTCTTGATCTGGTCACCACGAGGTTGTGGTCACTTCACCGCAGTCCTATGGACAGCCTTGGCAGCCCCTCGATCGGGGTAGCAGATCTGGCGATCGTGGCTTCGAAAGGTATTTCCGCAGGTCAACGCCCTACTGCGCTCTTCTGCCTCTTCTGCAACTGAACGACGCCAGCGACGTGACCACCTCTCAGGGTGCTTGGCCATCCGGCTCCAGGCCACTGCGTGCTAACCGCACCAGGAGCCCGGGGCAACCCGCCGTTGCATACCGCTGCTCGGCCGCGAACGGCCTCCCAGCTCCCGGGTCACCTGAGCGATGTGCTGGTCAGCTTCCCCCTCGGGCGGCGCGCATTCAGTGGCTCGTCTCTACAGCAACCACTGAGCAGCCACTCGGGACCGTTTTGGTAGGCGGGAGCGCCCAGCCAGTTGATTCACGACTGACTGGAGCAACCACTTGGGCCAGGGACAAGGGAGCACCGCCCGGAAGCCGGATGACACCGCCTTGGCGGCGGTGTCATCCGGCTGAGGACGGAGTGGACTGCGGCAGCGTAAGGGGTCTGGGAACCCGAGGTCCCCAGCGGGGGTCCGGGGGCTGGCCCCCGGGAGGGGGACTTGCGCTCCCTCAGTGACCACCGCTCAAGACGCGCGGACAGGCAGGTGCTCGAGAGAAGGGGATGGCAGGCACCGCCGGGAGCGAGCATCACGCTGGCACAACCGACTCCCAGCAGGAAGTGAGAGATGGGCCTTTACGCAGCGGGCGGCGCCCCATCACGAAGGCCGGGTCCCGGCCTCCTCGGTCCAGGACCAGCTGATGACCGCCGAGATCAAGGGCACCCTCACCGTCACCGACCCGCATGCCTTTACCGGCATCATCGCCACCGGCGTCGGCCGCGACCGCTCCTACAGCGCGGGACTGCTGCTGGTACGGCCGACGGCGGATGCGTAGGAGGGCGGCTGCCGGGCTGCGCGGTCGCCTCGCGGCCCACTGCCGTGGTGCTCCCCGCCTGAGCGGGGATCAACCCGGGATGGGGTTGGGGAAGGTCTACGGGGCGGATTCTCCCCGTAGCAGCGGGGGTAGCCGGGCGCATCACGTCTGCCGGGCGGGCCTGTTGTCGCCATTCGACGGGCTGACCAGCGCGAACGGTAACCACGGGTCCCGCAGTGCACAGCGGGACCCGTCGGACTTCGCTCCGTGCCAACGCGTCAGGGGATGAAGTGCGCGCCGAGCACGCCGCGACCGGCATCTGCCGCGGCGTGCCATACCGGGGTTACGCCGTCGAGCAGGGCGTCGATGTCCTCTTGGTCACCCCCGCCATGGGGCTCGCAGGCGTGCGACGCGCCCCGGGGACGGGCCGGGTCGGCGGCAGGGTCAGATGGCGAGGGCGTCGAGGTAGGTACAGGTGTCGCTGGTGCTGCCGCCGAGGGTGGTGACGGTGATGGTGATCTCGCCAGCGGGGTGGGGCGATGGCGGTGATCATCTGGTCGGAGGCGACGGTGAACCGTACGGGCGTGCCGTCGAAGGTGGCCTCCTGGGTGGTGGCCAGGTGGTTTCCGGTAAGGGTGACGGCGGTGCCACCGCCGGTGGGTCCGGAGGCGGGGCTGGCGCCACTCACGGGGGGGATGTCCAGGTGGACGAAGGTCAGGCCGCCGGGGTGATGACGGTGGCGGGGATTGGGCCGGGGGACGGGACGGCGGGGATGGTGACGGTGGTATCGGTGGCGGACTCGATGGTGGCCGTTCGGGCGTCGAAGCGCACCGAGGTGGCTGCGGCCAGGTCGTGACCTCCGGGGGTCACGATGGTGCCACCAGCGGTGGTGCCGTGGTCGGGCACGAGCGTCAGGGCGATCACGCTGACGGCGTTGTCGATGTTGTCCGTCACGTACAGCCGGTTCCCGGCAGGGGTGACCGCGACGCAGACGGGGCCGTTGCCGACCGGGATGCTGCCAGTGGCGGTGGTGGTGGCGGTTTCGATCACGCTGCTGCTGTTCGACGCCCGGTTCGCGACAGAGGCGCGTCCTCCGTCCAGGGTCAGTGCTACCCCCCCCGCGGGGAGAGGCCGACGGGGGCGACCACCGGTTCTACTGCTCAAAGTGACACAAACCATCAAATGAGTGACAAGAGTCGGTCGTACGGGATCGCCCGAACAGCCCGCACGCGACGCCGGCTTCTTCCGGTTGTGGAACTGTTCCCGCTGCCGGTGGAGGTGAAGGCCGGTCCCGGGCTGTCGAGGGCCTGTACGGCCGAGGGGTCGCGCTCGCCCGGAGAGGCCGTCACGGTGCCGTTGCGCGACCAGGGCCGGCTTGCCGCGGTTGGCGAGGCCCGGCCGGCGTGCGGCATGGGATGGCGTCAGTGACCGGACATCTCGGAGTCGCGGCGGGCTCTTGGTGAGTCCGGCCCCGTCACCGAACGCGTGAACGGGGCCGGCTCGCCGCCGGGTGGGTCGACAACCGCTAGAGCAGCCAGCCGAGGAAGGCCACGATGTTACCGAGCAGAGTGAGGAGCATGAGTCTCGTTCCTTTCAATTCCGTCGGAGCATGGTTACCGGCCGTATGAGTTCAGCGCCCGGGTGCGGCTACGGTCTGCAGCCCGTCACACGCATTCCGTAGTTACCCGCGCCAAACGTGAGGTCACCCGAAAGGTGGACGATTCACCCTATTGGGCCAACCTGATGTGACCCGCCTCGCCATGGGCGCTCGGTTCGGCACGCCCGATCCGTTGCCCAGCGGGCAGCAACGTGGGCGGAGAGGAAGGAGGGCGCAGCGATCGTGGGGTCCCGCGTGGGCAGCGGATCGGCGGCAGGTTGATGTGAGAGCGTGCTTGGTGGGCCTGGCATGTGAACCGTGGTCGCTGCCGGACCGAAATCGGGAACGGTGCAGCCGGGACAGTGCTCGATCTGGAGCAACGGCCGGACGCCGCCCGCATCCAGTGGCCTGCCGACCTGGAACAGTGCGGCGCCCCTCCTGGCAGAGAAGGGGAGTGCCAGCGCGCGTCAATCACTCGCGGTCGGGCTGCCGGTCGGGGCGGGGACGCCGGCGATTCCCGGATCGGTCGCGGCCGCTTCCTGCCGATCATCGCCATGCGCGCGGCGATGACCCTGAAAGAGAATCTTCGGATTCCCGCACGGACGGGCGGAGAATGCAGGCGCCGTGTTGTTCATGTGCTACCGAGATGCCCGGTGCGAGGGTTTCTGCCGACGGTCCTCCTGGGGCTCCTGTCGGGCGACGAGCAGCTGGCGCACCAGCTGCTGCAAGGACACCACAGCCGTCACCGGCGGAAGCCCCGCGACGACGGCCTCGGGCATCGTGCAGGGTGTGTTGATGATGCACAGGAGGCTGGCGATGCCCGCGAATACCATGATGACCGTCCAGGAGTTCGCCATCCTGCGCCCTCCCAGCGCGGCACGCAGAACGGAGAGGGAGGCGACCATCCACGGTCCGTAGACGACGACCGGCCAGTACTGGGACAGACCCCTCGGCAGCTGCGAAAGGGCCACGTCCCGCAGCGGGTGGTAGGAGATCATCCAACCGAGGATGCAGACCGCAGTGACGATCGTCAGCGTCAGGAATCCGATGACGGATCCGAGGATGTCGGGTCGGCGGCGTGCCGGGCGGGCGCGATGCTCCCGGCGGGCGGCGATCAACTGGGGGTGGAACCCCATGGCCGGCAGGCCGGCCTCCTCCTCGACCGCTTCCGCGTTCGAAGAATGCGGAAGCATCCCCGGATCGGCCCAGCCGTTGACGACCGGATAGGACAGGTCGGCGGACAGCTGCCCGGCGGACGGCCAGAGTGAGCGGTTGTGTATGACCCCGTCGTCGGGGTTGAATCCAGGCGTGTAGTAGGGGCTGAAATCGATGTCCGTCGACTCGTACAAAGCAGTCCTCCTGTATGCGTCATCGCGGATCGCGGCCGGCGCTCTCAATCAGCCCGTTTATTCCTCTGATCGTTGCAGCCGCGTCGAGAACTCGAACTCGAGTCGGCGCAGGATGCGGAAGAGTTCGGCCAGCTGGCGTGAGCAATGCGTCAGCACCACGCGTTCGCCGTTCTTCACGAGATAACCGATTTCCAGGTCGCCCGCGGGATTGGTCCGGTCCGGAACGAATAGCCAGTTGTCACCGACACTGCAGATCCGGTCCCGCTCCAGCAGCAATGGAGGACGCGGCTTGACTGTTGTTGGACTCATGCCCCGACAACGATGGGCTAATCGCCGGGAAATGTACGGCATCCGGGTGTCCTGAAATATGCTCAGGCTGCCGGCGCTCGGAGCTTTTACCCAGGCCGCCGAGCTCCTTGCCGAGCGTGCGGCGTTCTTGCGGCTGGCCTCGGATGGGGACGGTCGAAGCGAGCGCGACCCCGTCCGCTCGCTCGGTTTCCCCTCTTTCATGGCGGGAGGGCCTCGAACGGTGCCGGATGCTTTGCAATTCTCCCCAGCGAGGTGCGTCCGCGCGCGGAGCCGCTCGGTAGCCGGCCTTCGGTCGGCCGGACGGCCGCCACTGCGCCTCTTTCCGATTCGGTCATCCGATTAACAGACGCTCGGATTGCGTGCGTGAAATGGCCGGTTGCACGTTTCCCGTTTCGGGTGACTGGTGACAGGACCGCTGGATGCCGCATCATGGCCGTCGGCGTCCTGCCGTCGCCGTCACGCGGAACGCTCCGGGCGGATGATCGAATTCCACTGCCAAGCGTTCGAGCTGTTCGTTCTTGCCGACTCGAACGAACTACTGCCTGTGGCCGGGTCCAGTGGACCCCTGCGATGAGTCGTACACGAGAGGTATTCACACTCTGTGATGGGAGGAGTACTCTTGGTCGAGACTTGGTTCAGTCGTGGATCAGCCGTCCGGACTTCGGTGAGTCCGGTGAGTCCGGACGGCTGATCGGGTGCAGCCGGTGCGACATCGCTGTTCCAGATCACCCCTAGGGCGCCAGGACTCGAAACCACGTCAGGCAGAAGCGACCACTTGTGATCGCTTCTGCTCGTTCATTCGACCCTCTTCAATCACCGTGCCCCCCTGCGGGGAGCTTTTGACGTGACCTAGCAGCACGGAGACGGCTTGGTCCGCACCACCGGACCTTCACCGTCTGTGCACCAATCACATGCCTCGGTGTCTGAATGCCCTGTATCCGTCGTCGCCGACCACATGCCCGATTCGACGACGGAAACTCACCGCTGCCTCGGCCCGTCCGCACACTCGGGATCAGGCGAGAACCTGTGTCCTGACGGGCTGTTGCCTTCTCACACGTCCGTAAGTAGGCACTGCCATTTTGCATCACCGAATCAGAATCTGCCAGCCGCTCCCCGCCCATGTCGTGATCCGCCGTTCCGTCCTTCCCTGGGGAGGACGCAGGCATCTGAATGAGCGAAACCTCAAAGGACCTCCCCAAACGGGATCTCGAGCGCGAGTGACCACCGCTCGAATGGAGCCGGCCGGGGAAAGGGTCGTCTCGGCGCCTTCGGGACGGCTGGCGTGTCGCCCGTCGACCGATCCGGGCGCCGACGGGCGGCCGGGCGGGCCGGGCAGCGAAGCGGGCGGGCGTCGGGCTTTCGGCGGTGCTCCGTGAGCCCGCCGTACTCGGGCGCTGCGTGCACGGAACGGGCCCAGGGCCCCGGGCCTGCTCGCGGGCGGGCCCGGGGCCCTGGGCGGGACGGCCTGCCCGCCACCCGGTTCCCGGCGGTGTGGCTCAGTGACAGGGACTTGACCGGCGACCTGATCCGGGTCGTGACGCTGGTGCAGGACTACGGCTGGAAGTCGGGATTCTGCTTCGCTGCCGACGAGACCCTCGGGCGGCAGCTCGGGCTGTCACGGGGCGGTGTCAACCGTCTGATCGCCAGAGCGAAGGCCAAGGACCTGGTTCGAGCGACTCGGAATCCTGCCACCGGAACCATGAACCGACGCGTCCGTCCGCCTGCCGACGACGAGCTGACCGTGTGCGTCGGCTCGTACGCCCGGGCGTCTCTGGCCGGCACCCGGTTCAAGGTCTATGCCCTGCTCACCCTGCGGCAGCACTTCCCCGAACCGACTCCCGTCGTGCGGATCGCGCGCGAGTGCGGGATGAAGGAGGCAACGGCCCGTGAAGCGGTGGCCGAACTCCTGGCCCAGGGGTGGGTGAGCCGACGAGCCGGCGGGAGGAGGGCGTACAGATACGTCGTCCATCCCGTGCCCGTGCGCGTACCGAACGGGCAGCCGGAGTCCCTCCCGAGCGGGCACGTCCCCGCGCCGCGGTCCGCGGGCGGGTCCGCGGGCGACGGTGTTGGGGTCCTCGCCACCGGACCGGATTTTCGTCACGGCGACTCGCTCGACCCTTGCCGGGAGGCCGCCGGTTCGGTGACAGCCGATCCCCCCGCTCCGGTGACACTGGCCACCCCCTATTCGGTGGCAGAAACACGATCCTCCCAACATGACCTGCTGAACACGCCTGCGGTCGTGGGCGGTTGTCCGTCCCGCGAACCGGCAACCGTGCGCACCCGCGCGCGAGACCACGCGGCGGGAACCGATGGGGACTCAGCAGGCCCGGCAGGGCGCGACGGACGGCAGACCGACCGGAAGACGATCCGGTCGGTGACCGACGAGCAGAAGCGATGGGGCCGGCAAGCCGCGTCGTCGGCCCTGAGCCGCCTGCCGAGGCAACTGGCGGACCGGCTGACCGAGCGACAGCTCGACCTTCTCGCTCAGCACATCGTCGCAACATTCGCCGACTACGGCACATCCCCCGATATCCACGGTGCGGTGGTCCTCGAAGCCCTTGAGTCGGCGTGGGAGTTCGCGCGCCGCAGGGAGCCGGTCGGCGCCGTGCCGTGGTCCTCGGTGGTCTCCCCGCTGCCCTGGCTGATCAAGGTCGTCGACCGGGCGAGCGAGACGGTCACCGGGAGCAGGCCGGTCCGAAGCCCTGAGTGCGCGCTCTGCCGCGGGCCCCTGGTCGCCCGCGACGCCGACGATCCCGAAACCTGCCGTTCCTGCGGTCCCGCCGCCGCCGCTGCCGCCTGCCGCCGGCTTCGGGAACAGTGGGAGCCGTCCGGCCACGCGCCCCACGCGCCACCCTCGACAGACCCGCTCACGATGCGGGTCGCGCCCGGTGCGAGCGGACCCGCCGACCGGTCGGCGGCAGGGGGTGACGAGTCGGAAGGAACAATCCTTCGCCGGCGGCTCGTTGCTCGCCGGCTCGAGCGGGAGCGGACCTGTGCCCAGGGTGGCGAGGCTCTGCCGACGGCCCGCCCCGCCGACGCCGCTCGCCACCGGCGGGGCGCCACCGGGGCCTCCACTCACGAGGCCGCCGGTCGGAGAAACGTCGGCCAGGTGCCCGGACATGGGACCGGGCCCCGTGACGCGCCCCCGGAAGCCGTAGCGGCGTCCGATCCCGCTCCGCGGGGGGACGGCCGACCCGATGTGGGGAAGACCGGCACGGCCGCCGCAGCGCGGCCGTGCCTGCGAGACGCCACCGCGGAACCCCCCGCCGGGTCCACCTCTCCGATGGTCCGCCGGTTGCCCGTCGGCGCCAGAGGCCGACGCGGGGGCGGGAACAGCCCGACGGGATCCTCACCCCGGGTCCGGCTCCTGCCATTCCGATCGAGCCTGCGGTCATTGTGCCGTGATCGCCGCCGTTTGATCCCGGCCGGTTCCCGCACGTGGTATTCCGCGATCAACGGGCAGTCGCCTCCGGATATGGTGTCCAAATTCCCGAGCGGACGGACCGGGATATGAAAAGTTCCTACGGAAGGGCTTCTGGTCCGGTCGCACAAGCGTTTTGTACTTCCGGCGCGCTCGACCGTACGGGTGAATCGACCGGTCGGGGGATTGCGGCTATTTCGGCCTGATGAGTAACTGGGTGCATCCGAACCGGGTGGGTCACCCATCCTCTCCGGGGGTAAGCAGCTGCGGTGTCTGCCAGCGCTTCCGGCTTGCGCCTAGTCGCTGAAGTGGCGCGCTGCCGTACCCCGTTCGAGGAAATTGGATCCGCGGGCCGGTGCGAGTCTCATCGCACCGGCCCGCGTCGGGTCGTCTCCGCAAGAGCCGGCAGAAGCACTCCGCCGCCGAGGGCTGCGGGCCCCGGCCGTCCGCGACCCGGGCCCGGTCGCGCAGCGCGTCGTGGACCCGGTCCCAGATGCCGTTCGCCGCCCACACGCGAAACCACCGGCAAGCCGCGCCCCAGGGAGCCAGGTCGTGCGGCACCAGCCGCCAGGCGCAGCCACTGACCAGCACAGACAAGACCGTGTCGACTATCAGCCGACGAGGGAACTTCAGCCGGCGACCCGCCCGGCGCGGATCCCGCATCGGCAGCAGCGGCTCGATCACCGCCCACTGGGCATCCGTCAACGACGAGTCATAGACCGGCTTGCAGGCACAGACACACATGACGGTGATCTTCGCGGTCAGCCCGACGCAAAGATCACCACCAGCGGATCACGCCATGAAGTTGATCAATCACCCAACACTTCCTCAGGCGAGATCGTTCTCGGGGATGCGCCTGCGGCGCAGCTCCTCGCGGTGACGGTGCCACTGGAGGCCGCCCCTCGTCGACGGTGCCTCCAACGTCGGTGCGACGTCGGGTTGACCGGCGCACGGCCGGGGCGGGCTTCGCCTCGCGACGTCGCCCGTGCGTCGGCGCGCCGGTCCTCCGGCCGAGGTTGGCCGGTCCTGCAGCGCAATCCCCACCAGGACGCTTTCCCCGGCCGCGACGCGCACATGCGGAACGGCTGATTTCGGCCAGGTCGGTGCGGAATTTCCGTGAGCGAGTCGCCGGCCGCCCTTGTGCACCCGGAGGAAGTTTGCCCCAAAAAGCTCCACTGATTGCCGGGACCAATGGCCCGCCGCCATTCGCCGTCAAATCCGGGCTCGAGGGGACGAAACAAGCCGTTTCATTTCGCCGGATCATCGACGGCGTGAGCTATTCCTACCTTCACACTAGGCGCTGCATTGCATAAATGCGCCCCCTTTTCTTGCGGCGGATAGCTCCCCGCGAATAATCTATTTCGGCTGCGCCCTGAAGGGAATGAGCCCCAGGCCCCGGGCGTGGACCGGGACGCGAAAGCCACGAGCAACCGCACCGGCAGCCGCATTCGGCTCGTGAGCCGAGAAGCGGTCCCGCCGTTCACCGAGGAGGAGATTCCACTGACCACCGCAGAGATCGATGGACGGCTGGCAGGAGCTCTCGCCGAAGATGTCCTGCGACACTTGGTCAGAGGCCGTCCGCTGTCCTTCAGGCTGCCGTCCCTGGTCCGCGCGGTACCGATCTCCCGGCGGCTGGCAGGACTGTGGCTGGACGCCGAGGGCGTTCGGGCCGGCCATACCCGGGACGCCGTCCTGCTGGTGATCTCCGAACTGGTCACCAATGCCCTCGAACACTCCAACAGCGCGCACATCACCGCCTGGTTGCGCCGGACCGCGGACCAGCTCCTGTTGGAGGTCCGTGACCAGGGAAAGACCTCCGCGCTGCCGCAGCTGCGCCGAGCCACGCCGGACGAGGACCACGGCAGGGGTCTGGCGCTCGTCGCGGACTACTCGCAGGACTGGGGGGTGCGGCTCAGTACGGACGGCAGCTGCTCGGTGTGGGCCGCCGTCCCGCTGTCCGGTCAGAGCGCCGCAGCGTGCTGACCGTTGCGGGACGGTCGCGATCCAGCCGGGCCGGGCGGCGCATCGAGCGTCAGCCCCGGTCTTCCACCGCGCACATCGTGAGGAGAACCCATGTCCAGCTCAGGCATCGAGAGCCGTGAGATCGTCAACAGCGTCATCAACTCGGTGGCCCGGCTCGACCGCGACGGCCTGCGTCGCCTCGATTCCGAAGGGCTCAGCGCGCAGTTCAACGCGCGTCTGGAGCTGGAGGACTACTTCCACGCGCTCTGGGAGCACTTGAAGGAGTGCGGTGAGCGCCCGGCCGTCCGCACGGAATACCAGCCGCTCGCCGCTGTCCTCGACCTGCTCGCGAGCTTGAGTGAGAACGCCATGTTCGCGGACGGCGTCACGCAGCAGGACCTGTTCCGCCAGCCCCAGCAGTGACAGGCACCTCCGGAGGCAGGTGCCCGGGGTGTCGGCGGGAGGATGCCGGCGTCCGTGGCCGGTCGACCGGCCGGGGCAAGGGCGCGGGGCCCGGGCGGCAGCGCGGTTCAAGGGTGCGAAGCGCCGGGAGACGAGCAGGACGCCGATGCATCGGCGGGCCGTGCACCGGGTCACGCCCGCAGTCGCGCGGCTCCACGACCGCGCACTCGGTGGGCGGGCCGGTCCCGTTTCACCCCGTCCTCTGCGCATGCTTCTTTGTAATGACGTGGTGGTCTGGCCGGTACCCGGGGTGGGGTTGATGGGGCGTGTCGACATCGCGTTCCAGTTCTGAGCGGTCACGGGTGCGGCGTCCTCGGATGGAGGTCTCCATTGCCCCCGTGGTGGAGAGGCGTCTGGGCGCTCTGCCTGCCTCTGCCGAGTTTCTGCGCGGCCTGGACCTCGGCCGGGCGCTGGACGCCATCGCGCCGCACGTCGAGCAGATCATCGGCACGGTCGGGGGTCAGGCGATCGCCGAGTTCGGCATCGACTGCGCCCAGTTGCGCTGGGACATGACCTCGCTCTCCCTGTACGGGGATTACGAGGGTACGGGGATTACGAGGCGCAGGTGGAGGGGTATCCGCAGGCCAGGCACGGGCACCCGAAGGACGGGCGCCCGGATCTCAAGCAGATCCAGGCCGGGCCGGTGGTCACCGGCGAGGGTGGCATCCCGGTGTTCCACCGCGCCTACAGCGGCGGGGCGGCGGAGGTCGCCCAGGTGGTCGGCGCGATGACCGCTCTGCGGAAGTTGTCTGCGCAACGCGACCTGCTGATGGTCGGCGACTCCGAACTGATCTCCTACCCGAACGTGACCGCCCTGCTGGCCGCTGGCGTCCGGTTCGTCGCGCCGTGCCCTGCAGCCCAACGATGTCTACGCCGCCGGTGGTCTTGCGCCGGATCCTGGTGCACTCCACCGCCAACGCCACCGCGCAGCGCACCGCGCGGGAGCGCAAACCCACTCGCGCTCGGCGACTTCAAGGGCCACCTCGCTGTGGCCCCCCAGGTTCCTGCACACTGCCCTGATCACCGTGATCTGCGTGGCCCTGCCGGTTTTCTGCCTGATTGAACGCCAAGTCCGCCAAGTCCACGGGGACAACCAGAAGATGCGCGGCCTCTACCCCGACAACCGGGCTGTACGCCCCACCGGCCGAATGATCTTCTACCACCTCTCCAGCCTTCGACTGCGGACGGCACCGCCACCGACCCACCCACAATCCTCATCATCTGCGGCATCCAGGCCGATCTGCTCGCGTTACTCGGCATCGACGAAAGCCGCCCACGCCGGCTGGAGACCTGGAACCCCACCTGCGAAGTCCGGGTTTCACCGGGGACTCCTCGCGTCCGCACGGTGTCGTGAGGCCGTGCGGCGAGGTGGGGACGGCACCCACCTCGCCGGTCGCCGGCGGGCCTTCGCGGACCATGCGGGCAACGGCGGTCTCCGAAGGGCGGGCCGAATTCGGCGGCCGCCTCGAAGGCCGAGGCCTTGTCGACCGGCGTCGGCGCCGTCGTGCCGCGCCTGTGAAGCGGACGGCTCCACGACGCGGCCCGACCGCCGGGGCCCTGCACCCGAGCAGGTCGACAACGGGTACCCGTACGCCGCGAGACCTCACACCTCGGAGTACTCGACGATCTCCAGGGCCTCCGTCAACTCGGCCGTCACGGCGTCCTCGCTGTCCAGTGCAGCAGCGGAGTCGCCGACCGAGTTGGACACCGCCGCGTGGACGCTGTCGGTCGCCGCAGCGATGATGTCCGCGCGGACTTGGGCGTGCTGGCAGGAGCAGTCGTGCCTCGCTCCGGCCAGGATGACGAGGGTGTGGAGGTTGTAGGCGCTGGCGCCGGCGGTGTCACCGGCGACGTCGGCGTCGATGGCCGCCGCGTTGCTGGCGAGCGCGGCCGCGAGATCGGCGGCACAGGCCGACACCTGGGGCACGGGGGCTTCCGCGGCCTGGGCCGCTGGGGCGATGGCGAGTGCAGCGCCGGTTGCGATGACGACGGCGACGATGCCAGCGGCGAGACGAGAACGGGCCATCCGAATCCCCTCCGAAAAGAAGCGTTTCATGCCGACGGGCGCCGGCATGGACGGAACGTAATGCACCGCCGAGCGCGGATGGCAGGGCGTGTGGACGGGCAGGGTGGTGCGAAGAATTGATGTTCCGGCAATCCAAGGCGAATCCGTAGTCTTCATACAAAAGTTGCGCTACTCCATCCGGGTCACTATCAGGAAGGTCGGCGTCCGGGACCCGGAAGGGCGGGATGGGGAATTCGGTTAGCAATTCCCGGCGTTTTACTTGCCGCCGGTCTGTGAAATTACCCGGCGCCGGTCGGCCGCGCGCAGGACGGGGGCCGCGACCGCACGCATCCTCGGGCGCGGCCTGCCGGACCCTGCACCGGACGTGATCACGTCCGGTGCAGGGTCCGGCAGGCTTAGGGCCGTCGTACGCGCTATCTCGTCCGGTCCGGGTGCCTCACCGAGCCGGTGTGGCTTCGCCGGTACGGCGTCGGGTCGTGCTGCCGATGCGCGGCGAGGTGGATCACGGCTTCGGAACGGACGTGCTCCTCGTCCTCGGTGGGCTCCTTCCGGATCCGGTCGAGAACGCCCGTCCACCGCCAGGACCGGCGCGCCGACGAACCGCCGGCCTGTCGACCGGGCTCTAATCCGTCCTCCTGGCGGGCGTCCTGTCGGAGCGCTTCGGCCGCCGCGAGCGCTTCGGCGGACGGCGGACTGTACATCCTGCTGGTGCAGGCCGGCCTCGGCACCGGGAGCGGGCGCTCGAGACCGATCCCGTGCCGATGGCCGATGACCGACAGGCTGGCACCGTCGGGCGCCAGTGAATGCTGGGCGATCACCCGTCCACGAGGGGCCGCGATCGCCAGGAGGGGGTCACCGAGCCTTCGGCGCACTTCCACGGTGTGGCCGTGCAGATGCCGCGGAACCGCGTAGAGATTTCCCCGGTACGACACCATGCTGTTGGCCGAGACCGTGCGGGTCACGCTGATCCTGGCGGGGTACGGGTCGCGGGGGAGGTCGAGCAGGACCGGCGTGGGCGGCACGGTGCTTCCGTCGTGGCCGCCCCGTGCCGAGACCTGGCGGGTGTGCATGAGCCTGGCCAACCTGTCGAGGCTCTCCTGCGCCTCCAGCGGGCCGGTGTCCGCACCGCGGGTCCGCCACCACAGGGCGAGCGCTTGCCCGATCGCCTCGTCGTCGGCGTCCTGCCGCGCCAGACCCAGATCCGAGACGACACCGTAGTGCTTCGCGACCCTGCCCAGCGCCGTGGTCAACTTTCCGCCTCCCGGGCAGTGGATCGGCTGCTTCCGGTCGAAGCGCCAGCGCCAGCCGGTCCCGCCGAACTGGCGCAGGATCCGGTCGACGGAGCCGACCAGGTGGCCGAAATCGATCTGCTCCGCGAGCGCCGCGCTCCAGCCCTGGGAGCGGGTCAGGCGTCCCACCAGGACGCAGGCGTGGGTGCTACCCCAGTCCGCAGGGGGGTCGCAGAAGACGAACCAGCGGAAGTGCACTTCCTCCGCGTCGTCCTGCCGAGCGGGGCGGGTGCGGGGCGGACGCTGGCACAGCGGGCACCTGGGACGCAGCTGATGGGTCCGCAGGGCGCGGGTGAAGGTCGAGTAGCCGCCACTGTAGCCGAGCTCGACGAGTTCGGCGAACAGTGCCGACGCCTCGAAGTGGGCATCGTCCTGCAGTCGCTGGCGGCAGTAGGGGATGAACCGCTCGAACTCGCCCCAGCCGGAGCTGCGGACCCCGACCGTGCGCTTCCCGCTCAGATAGGAGCTCACCGTCTTGCGGTCGCGGCCGAGGAGACGGGCGATTGCGGCGATGGACAATCCTCGGGATCGCAGGGCACAGATGTTGATGTATTCCTCTCCGGTCAGCAATTTTGCTCCTGTAGGGATTCGATACGGATTACGGCCCCCTCGTGGGGCCCATTGGAAGCCAGGAAATATACACGAAATCCCGAGGTGGGAGCAGAAAGGATTTTTCAAGACGTCGCCGATTGCTGTGTAATTTGAGTGAGCGAATCGCGCTGCACTCAATTGGCAAAGGCCTCGCGCATGTCATGTCAAGCCGCACGCGAAGGTCAGCCAAAGAGTGGCTGGATCTCGACTGTCGAATGCTTGACAATCTTCGCAAGCACACGAGGAGGGTCGACTGGAATAGACCTCTGCGGGCGCGCCGGCGCTCGCGGTCCTCCCCTGAATTCCGGGCCGGGCACGCATCCGGCCGCCCGTCGCGCCACTGCCCGGCGTGCCGTGGCGCGCACGGCAGCGATCCCGGACGGTCGCACGGCCGGCACCGCCGCTCGGAGAAAAGGTCAGTGGCATATGCGGATGTGCGCGCGCACCCGCACGCCCCCCGTCCGCTACCGTGCCCGGACGTCGGCCGGGCCGGGCGTCAACGGCAGTTGACACGTCCTGGACCTGCGCGCCGCACACCGGAAGCGCACCCGGCCGCCATGGGACCGACCCACGGACGGCCCCGCCGGTGCGGCCGGGAAGGTCCGCGCGTCCGGCGTGGCCGGGCGTTCACGCCGGGCGGGCCGTACTCCCAGCCGCAACGTGCCGCCAATCGGGTGATGTCACGTCAAGTGCCTTGCCTGCTTGTCACCTCAATGGGTTACTGGAAGCTCCAATCCGGTGGGTCGCCCATCCTCTCCGGGGGAGTGGGGCGTCGGCCTGCCGTGCGGCCGGTCACTACCGTGGCGCCATGGGCTCCCCTGGCAGGGGCGTGAACGATCCGCCCGCCACCGCGACCGGCGACATCCATCCAGGACGGTCTCGTCCTCACGCCCGGAAAGCGGCCCGGCCACACCCGTGGACCGGCCCGCAACCGGCGCCCGGTTCACCGCCTCGGCCGTCCGTTGCGTCCCCGCCGGGGCCTGGTCCGACCCGCACCGTGCGTAACCTGCGATCCTCCTGGACCCGCCGTCGCGGCCTTCACCCACCTCGTTCAAGGAGGCAGTCATGCCCATCTCCCCCAACCAGGGATCGACCGGCGGCGGAACCATCGTCACCATCACCGGCGTCAACCTCGCCGGGGCCACGGCCGTGCACTTCGGCTCCAAGCGGGCCACCATCACCGCCAACACCGCCACCTCGGTCACCGTCATCGCGCCGTCGGGCAGCGGGACGGTCCAGGTGACCGTGACCACCCCGGGCGGCACCAGCAACCCGCTCACCTTCTACTACGTCGGCGCGCCGTTCAAGGCCGCGCTCAGCGACACCTCCGGGCCGCTGGCCGGCGGCAACGCCGTCACCATCACCGGCACGGGGTTGTCGACCGCCACCGCCGTGAACTTCGGGGCCAACACCGCGACACCGACCGTCGTCAGCGACGGCCTCATCACCGTCACCGTGCCCGCGGGCACGGCCGCCGGATCGGTCGGGGTGAGCGTGACCACTGCGGGCGGAACCAACAACGGCTTCACCTACACCTACGTGGACGCGCCCACCGTGGCCACTGTCGTTCCCGGCGTGGGCCCGACCTCCGGCGGCACCCCGGTGACCATCACCGGCACCTCCCTGAGCAGCACCCAGTCGGTCACCTTCGGCGGCACGCCGGCCCCGTTCGTCGTCGTCAGCGACACCGTCGTCACCGCCGTCACGCCGCCCGGCACCGCCGGGGCCGTCGACGTCACGGTCACCAGCGCGGGCGGCAGCGCGACCGCCGTGGGCGCGTTCACGTACCTCGCCGGCCCGGGGATCTGATCCGGAAGTCAGGCCACTGGCCAACGGACCGCACGGCCGACGAGGCCGGCTGCCCGGGCGGGACCGTCATCGGCCGCGCCCGGGCAGCCTCGTCCCGTCGTACCCGCCGCCCGGTTCCCCGCCGGCCCCCGGGGAACGGAGCCGGCCGCCCGATCGCACACGGGCCGGCGGCCGTGGGCGCCGCGATCGGGCGGAGGCCGAGTGCCGCGATGGGTTTTCTGGCCGTGGACTGGGTCCTCGAGCATTCGCCAGTGAACGACGCCTTCGACCCGGGTGCTTCAAGCACCCCAACTCTGTCCTCTAACTCAGTCCACTCCTCTTCTGGTCCGTCCGCAGCGCAGCCGGCGGTGGGGAGGCGGAAGAAGACCGGCACGGCCGATCCGGGAACCGCTCCCGGACGGTTCGGGGACAACGGCGAAACCGCCGCGAGGACGCCCGGGTACAGCGGATCGTCGCGCCCTGGATCAACGCACGCAAGGCCGCGGGCTTCGGCCCGCACCGCCGGGCGACAGCGCTGCGCGACTTCACCGCGGCAGCGACCACGTTGGTGCGGCAGGGCCGGCCGGTGAACTGGCTGGTCGCGGTCGCGACATGGATGGGAACCTGCAGCTGTCCTGGGTGGGCCTGGGTGAGGCCACCAAAGCCCAGTACGCCGGTGCTCCGGCCGAGCCGGCTTCCGAAGCACCTGGCCGCCGACCCTCCGGTCGTTCTGCGGAGACTGCGACGAAGGCTGGGTCTTCAGCCGCGTCAACGGGCATGGAGACCGCGGATCGCTGTGCCTGCACGTCCGCCGCGCAACTGGTTCCCAGCAGCACCTGACCGGCCGGTCCCGCGCGCCGGAGAGCAGGAAGGCGGCGCCCGTGACCCTGCCGGCCCGCCCCTCGCCATGACAGGAGACCGCCATGACGATCCCTCCGCAAGCCTCCCCGCACCTGCCACCGACGGACCCGGGCCGCCGGCGCCACCGGGGGGAAGAGGAACGGGAGGCGGAACGCCGGCCCCCGCAGGACCTCTCGGCCGAGCAGTCCGTGCTGGGCAGCATGCTGCTCTGCCCGGATGCCATCCCGGTCTACCTGAACAGCTTGGAGATGACGCATACGCAGGTGATCCAGCGCCTGGTCGCTGCCGAAGCCCCTGTCCCCCTGCACGGCATCCGCGACCGCACGCTGAACGAGGAGCAGGAGGCACGGCGGCTGCGGGCCATCGCCCTGGCCGGCGCTGGCCGTCGACACGAGCGAGGAGGCCACCGTCCCCCGGCTGCGTTCCCTGCTTGCGCCGCCTGCAGTCCCAGGGACGGCTCCCGGCCGTCCTCCTGGTCGACTACCTGCAGTTGATGACCCCCGAGACCGGCCAGGCCACCAGTTGCACGACCGAAGTGGACGAACTTGCCCGCGGCCTCAAGATACTCGCGAAGTCCTTCAACATTCCGGTGGTCGTGGCCGCTCAACTCAACCGGTGCGTCGAGCAGCGCGCGGACAAGAAACCCGCCATGGCCGACCTGCGGGAATCCGGTGGCATTGAGGCCAATGCCAACGCAATCCATCCTGCTCCACCGGGAGGCCGCCTACGCGAAGGATTCTCCGCGCGCCGGCGAGGCGAACCTGATCGTGGCCAAGAACCGCATGGACGGCACATTCACGGCGACGGTCGCGTTCCAGGGCCTCTACTCGCGTTTCGTCGACATCACCCGCAACGTCACATGACGTCCCCGGGGTCCCGGCTTTGTGGCCGGATCCTACGGCGGACGGCCGACCCGGGGTCACTGGCGTGACTTCTCAGGTCAGCGACTTGGACGGTGCCGGGCGTGCCGGGGATGACACGGCTGTGAGGCCGGTCGCCCCGGCCCGCTGTGAATCTTCGACGTCCTCGCGCAGGTCCCGCCCGGCTCGATCCCGCGGCGCAACCCCGGGTCGGGAAGTCGCGATCCCGCCGGGTGGGGAATCAGCGTGAAAATTCCCCAAAGGGGGTCCGTTTTCGCCGATCGGCGTCGGGTCGCGCGCTACGGAATCGGCCGTTTCCCGGATTTCGGGAGACGGCCGGGCGCTGCGCCAAGCGAGTGAAAGAAGGTCGGAAGGCTTGTCACCGATTTCACGGCTCTGGATTACTTTTCCGTATCCAACCGGCGGGCCGCCCATCCCTCCCGGGGGAAGCGCGCAGTCGGCGCCCGCTGTTGCTTCAGGCGGCGGGGGGACGTACGGCTGGCGATGGGCACCCCCGTGGAGGACGTGGATCCATCTGCCGGCACCGTCTCAGCGGTGCCGGCGGATGCGGCGGCTTACATACGCCAGGAGGCGTCATGCAAGCGATCCAAAGGCTCCGAGGTGTGCTGGCCCGTGCGGCGGACAGGTGGTCTGCTGGCCCCCCTCCCCCGGACCGCCGACGGACGACTTCAGCGCTGTGGTGCTGGGGTCATCTGCTGGGGTGGTACGTGCCGACGGTGCTGGTGAGCCGTCAACCTGCGGGTGGACCGTCGAGGACGGAGCGCGCGACCGCGGCCGAGAACGGCCACACCTTCGAACGGAACTCCTCCGTGATGCGCTCGACCGAGTCCGTCCGCGGCAAGCACCGGCGGCGCCGGGGGCGGATCGGCCGAGGACGGCGTCTTGGCCGTCCCGGGGAGGCTTCCGACAACGGCGACCGGGCGGATGGCGGCGATCTCCTTCGCTGGGACGAGCCGGTCTGTTCCGCCTGACCCGCCCAGCGACGCACCCCTGACGAGCCCCGGTCGATGTTCCTCCGTCGACCGGGGCTCCCCGCCTCGGCGCCCGTCGTCGCGCATCCCCAGGCGAACAACCGACTCTCTGAAGCCGCTTGCGCACGCACGACATCCGTCAACTCGGAGACTGCACAACCCTATGGAGGTATGTCATGGTTGATCACAACATACCGGTGATCGGTTCGGTCAGTCCGGCGTCGGGGGCGGCGGGGTCGGTGGTGACGCTGACGGGCAGCGGGTTCGAGGGGGTGACGGCGGTGCGGTT
>NZ_JBVHIP010000041.1:42665-71908 GCF_055560495.1 Kitasatospora sp. NPDC023176
TCAACGCCTCGTCGTTCACAGTGGTGTCGGCGACGCAGATCACCGCGACGGTTCCGGCGGGGTCGGGCACGGTACAGGTGACCGTGACCACCCCCGGCGGCACCAGCAACGGTGTGGCGTTCACCTACGTTCCCGTTCCCCAGCTGGTGAGCGTGGTTCCCGCAGCGGGGCCGACCTCGGGCGGGAACACGGTCACGCTGACGGGCAGCGGGCTGGGCGCTGCCACCGCGGTCGCCTTCGGGTCCGCGCCGGCCGCCTTCACCGCCGTGTCGGACAGCAACCTGGTCGCCACGGCGCCCGCGGGCTCGGGCACGGTGCAGGTGACCGTGACCACCCCCGGCGGCACCAGCAACGGCCTCACCTACACCTACACCGCCGCACCGGTGATCTAGTGTGATGCGCCACAAAATCGCGAGGGTAAGTTGCGATCCTATTTGGGTGTCGCATCCTGGGCCTTCTGCCGTGGTGATCACGCTGTCTGAGGACGAGCGTGCCGAGTTGGTGTGTCAGGCGGGGTCGTGGGACCGGAGAGCTGCCGAGCGGGCCCGGATCATCCTTGCGTGCGCTGACGGTATGTCGGATATCGCAGTGGGGCGGCTTGGAGCGCTGGCGGGCCCGCTTCGTTGCCAAGCGGCTGGACGGGCTGCAGGACGAGCCGAGGCCCGGCCGACCGTCGTCGATCCTGCTCGACCAGGTGGTGGCGACGTTGGAGTCGACGCCGGGCAAGGATTCGCACTGGTCGCGGGCCTCGAAGGCCAAGCGGACCGGCCTGTCGAAGTCGACCATCGGGCGGATCTGGAAGAAGTTCGATCTCAAGCCCCATCTGCAGGACGCCTTCAAATGGCCAGGCACCTGCGCTTCCACGTCCACTTCACCCCGACCGACTCCTCCTGGATCAACCAGGTCGAGCGCGTCCCTCGCAGACTTCCTCACCAAGATCAATCCGCCAGCAGAGTAGAAATTACCCTCGCGATTTGTGGCGCATCACCCTAGGGCCGCCGCCCCTCTCGGGAGCGGCGCGGGCATCGGAACCCCGCCCATGGCCGAGCGTCCGACGAACAGTGAGCTCCGACAGCGCCTGCTGTCGGAGCTCACTGTTCTCATCCCGCCGGATCATGTTCGCGCGCGGACCGGCGGTTCGGCCGCCGTCCTACAGGTAGGTGTAGGAGGCGCCGTTGCTTGTGCCGGCGGGCGTGGTCACCGTGACGGGGACGGTTCCGCTTCCGGCCGGCGAGACGGCCAGGATGGCTCCGTCGCCCAGCGCGGTGAAGTTCGAGGCCGGGGTGGCGCCGAACAGGACCGACGTCGCACCGGACAGGCCGTGGCCCACGATGAGGACGGGCAGACCGCCCGTGGCCAGGCCGATAGGCGGCACGAGCGCGAGGATGGTCGGCGGGGTCGGCGGCTGGTAGGTGTAGCTGAGGTTGTTGCTGGTGCCGGAGGGCGTGACCACCGTGACCGGGACGGTCCCGGTCCCGGGCGGGGCGACGGCCGAGATGGCGCCGTCGAACTGGACGGTGTAGCTGAGCGCGGGGGTGGCGCCGAACAGGACCGCCGTGGCCCCGGTCAGTCCGGTGCCGACGAGGAGCACGGGGCTACCCCCGGTCGCCGGACCCTGCGAGGGGACGAGTGCGAGGAGAATCGGGGACATAGGATTCCTCTTTTCCGTCTTCCGAACGCCTGACAAGACCATTGCGGCCAAGTCGGGGAGGCGTTTTCCTCACGGTAGGTTCGGGCTCCATCGGGTGGCAATAGGGAACTCGATAAGGGTGGGAGCATGAGGTCGGATCGGGGGCGCACAACTTTTTTGACGCCTCACCGAGCGGAGTCGAAAGCGACCGAAGGCTTGCCACTGGGTATTTTAGGTGAGCGCCGGCAAGAGTCTTCCTGGACGTCCCGTAGAGGAGTTCTTGAGAATTCGGGAGGTAATCACGGTGGGAGCGCCAACAAACTGGGGAGATCGTATTCGAAAGTCGGCAAGCACAGCCCCCTGGCCTGCTGTTATGCTCATGGCGCGGCACGCCTCGGGGAGCGTGGCGCAGTTTTCATACTTATTCTTGCCGGTGATTCGGGATCGGGGCTTTGTTCGGGCGGCATCACGGCTTCCGGGGCGTCCCCGTGATCTGGTGACTGCGGCGCGAGTGCGCCCCCGGCTCACTTCATGCGCTGTTGGTGTTCCTAGGTTGAACGGCTTTCCATGGGGGTATTCCGGATGTGCGCCGTCAACCGGTCGGCTGATCGTCTCGAAGAATTCTTCTGCGTTCCCGAATGGGAGGATGAGTGTATGCCCAACGGTCTGCTTGTCTTCCTCAAGGGCGGCCCTGGCGACATTCCTGAGATTCGGGAAGTGAAATCCGGGGGCGCCGAGATCCGGTTGAGGATCCCCCGCGGGAACGGCTATGAGCACTTCGAGATCACGCAGGACTTCAAGGACGTCGGCGGCGTACTGATGCCCGTCTACCAGTGGTCGTACCGGACCGCCATCGCCGAGTAGGTGCGCCCGCCACCGCCTGCCCGGCATCCGACACCGGCGCCGGGCCCCGGGAGCCGCGCACCGACGCGGCGCCGCCCCGCCCCACCCCCCCACTCTCCGAGGTGAGCAATGACCAGCGACCGTCCCGTACGAGTACGGACAGAGCGTCAGCCCCGCACCCGTGAGGACGCGTCGTGAGCGGGCCCTCCAGCCGGCGCCCGCGAGGCGGCAGCGGCGGGCGGGACACCGTGGTCACCGGCATGGGGTTCTGCCTGCCGGGCGAGGAGCAGCCGCTGTTCACCGCGGGCGAGGTCTGGGACGTGGCCTCCAACGGCCGCTCGTGCCTCAAGCACCACGGTGTCTACTACGGCTCCGTCGATCTGCCGGACGCGGCGTTCGCGGAGCGCCTGCCCGGACTGCCGGGCATCTTCTCCCAGCACTACACCAACGCGCACCGCTACGGGCTGGTGTCCCTCGTGGAAGCCTGCTCGGACGCCCAACTGGGCATCGGGGACGGCGACCTCACCAACGCCGCCGTCCTGGTCGGGCGCGGGGGCATCGACGCCAACGTCGCCAGCTACCTCGAGGTCCTGCACGCCGACGCGGGCACCATCTCGCCGCACCAGGCGATGGAGCTGTTCGTCAGGGCCCAGCAGGGACTCACCCCTTCCGACGTGGCGCTGGTCCAAGGGGCGCTGATGCGTACGAGCGGCCCCTGCTTCACCGTGTCGTGCGGTTGCGCGTCCTCCGCCGTCCAGATCGGCAACGCCCGCCGCATGATCGCGGACGGCGAGACCGACCTCGCCGTCGTCACCGGCGTGGACGTGTTCAGCCTGGACGTGATCCAGAACGTCCAGCGTCTGCTGCACGGCGCCCAGCGCGCCTACGACACGATCCGCGTCGACGGCATGCCCGATCTCCTCCCGGCCTTCGACCGGGTCATGAGGCCCTACGATCGGCGGGCCGACTGCGTGAACCACGGGGAGGGGTCGGTGACCCTGGTGCTGGAGAGCCGCGACCACGCCCAGCAGCGCGGGGCGTTCACCTACGGCCAGGTCCTGTCGCACGGCATGACCCGCGACGGCCTGTCCAACCCGCTCGCCAGCGACGAGAACGGCGCCTCGCTGGTCGCCGCCATCCGCAAGTGCCTCGGCGACCGGTGGGCCATCGGCCAGATCCCCTACATCCACGGCGGAAGCGACGGCGACGTCGTCGTGACCGCGTTCGAGGCGAACGCCGCCCGACAGCTCTACGGCGACGCCGTCGGAGACCTCCTGATGACCTCCCAGGAAGCCTGCTTCGGCCACAACGGCGCTCCGGCAGGAGCCCTGGGCGTCGCCCTGACCCTCCTGATGCTGGGGCGGGGGGAGGTGTGCCCCACCGCGAACTGCGAGGAGCCGGCCGACAACATCTGCTTCGACCCCGTCCCCGGGCTGCGCACCCGGCACCTGGAGTTCGACTACGCGCTCACCTGCAACTACCAGATCGGTGGCGTCAAGAGCGCGATCCTGCTGGGCAGCTCGGACGTCGACTGACCCCGGCATCCGCCGACCGCACCGCCGGACGGCGAGCGCTCCCCACCCCCGTCCGCGCAAGCGCGTAGGAGAGCATGTGATGGGCCACACAGAGAACCTGAGAGCCGCTGACGCGCACATCGCCGTCGTCGGCATGGGATGCCGGCTTCCCCACGGCATCGACTCGCCCGCCGCGTTGTGGCGGCTGCTCGAAGCCGGCCGGGACGCGGTCGGCCACCCGCCGACCGGCCGCGCGGGGCACGTGGCCGCGGCCCCGGCCCACGCCGCCGGGCCGATGCCGCCGTGGGGCGGATACCTCGGCGACGTCGCCGGCTTCGACGCCGACTTCTTCGGGGTCTCGGGCAAGGAGGCCGACGTCCTGGACCCCCAGCACCGGCTGCTCCTGGAAGTGACGTGGGAGGCACTCGAACACGCCGGACTCCCCCCGGAGCGGCTGGCAGGGACCTCCACGGGACTGTTCTCGGGCCTGAGCTACACCGACTACATGGAGTCCCTCGCCGGCCACCCCCGGGAACTCGAGGGCGCGGTCCTGACCAACGGGCACTGTGTCGCCCCGGGGCGCATCTCCTACCTGCTGGGTCTGCAGGGCCCCTGCGTGGCACTGGACACCGCGTGCTCGTCCTCGCTCGTGGCGGTCCACCTGGCCTGCCAGGCCCTGCGCGACGGCGAGTGCGATCTCGCGCTGGCCGGCGGCGTCACCCTCATACTCGGGGCCAGGACGACGATGTCCTTCGCCCGCATGGGGATGCTCTCGCCCACCGGCCGGTGCCGGACCTTCGACGCGGCCGCGGACGGCTTCGTCCGCGGCGAAGGCTGCGGCGTCGTCGTCCTCAAGCGCCTCGAGGACGCGCTACGGGACGACGACCGCGTCCTGGCCCTGGTCCGCGGCTCGGCCGTCAACCAGGACGGCCGCTCCGACGTCCTGGCCTCACCCTCCGCCGAGGCCCAGCAGGCCCTCTACCGCCAGGCCCTCGCCCGAGCCGGAACCGACCCGCGCGACGTGGGCCTGGTGGAGACGCACGGCACCGGCACGCCCGTCGGTGACCCCGTCGAGTTCTCCAGCCTGGCCGCGGTCTACGGCACCGGACAGGGGCGCTGCGCGCTGGGTTCGGTGAAGACGAACGTGGGCCACCTGGAACCGGCGGCCGGCGTCATCGGCCTGATCAAGGCGGTGCTCTGCCTCCGGCGCGGGGTCGTCCCGCCCAACCTGCACTTCACCCGGTGGAACCCGGCCATCAGCGCCGAGGGCACCCGCCTGTTCGTCCCCACCGGCCTGTCCGCCTGGCCCACCCGGACGGCCTCGCGACTGGCCGCGGTGTCCTCCTTCGGCTTCTCCGGGACCAACGCACACGTGGTCCTCGAACAGGCCCCGGCCCGCCGCCACACCGTCGTCCTCGCCGGCACTCCCACCCCCGGCACCGCCGCACACGCGGCCGCCGGCACCGCCGGCGCCCCGCCGTCACGGCCGCAGGACGCCCCACCCCACGTCTTCCTCCTCGCCGCCGGCTCCCCGGACGCACTGCCCGCCGCCGCCGCGCGCCTGGCCCACTGGCTGGAGGCCGAGGGAACCGCCACCCCCCTGCGCGACATCGCCCACACCCTCGCCCTGCGCCGCTCCCCCGGGCGCGGCCGGCTCGGCGTGGTGGCCGACTCCCACCGCGACCTGGCGCACGCCCTGCAGTCCTTCGAAGCCGGCCGGGCCCACCCCGGCGTCGTACGCGGCCACGTGGGCGCGGGCGTCACCCGCCGTCCCGTCTGGGTGTTCTCCGGCCAGGGCTCGCAGTGGCAGGGCATGGGGCACGGCCTGCTCCACCACGAGCCGGCCTTCGCCGAGACCCTGGCCGAAGCGGATGCGCTGATCGACGCCGAGACCGGGTTTTCCGTCCTGCGCGCCGTCCGCGACCGCGAACACGTCAGCGGCTGCGGCCGCGTGCAACCCGCGCTGTTCGCCCTGCAGGTCGCCCTGGCCGCCGCCTGGCGCGACCACGGGGTCGAACCGGCCGCCGTCATCGGCCATTCCATGGGCGAGGTCGCGGCCGCCGTCACCGCCGGAGCGCTCACCCTGGCCGACGGCGTCCGCGTCATCTGCCGGCGGTCCGCCCTCCTCACCCGCATCGCCGGAGCCGGCGCCATGGCGAGCGTCGGCCTCGACAGCGCGACCGTCGAGAACGACCTCGCCGCCATCGGCGACGGCACGGTGTCGGTGGCCGTCGTCGCCGCCCCCGACTCGACCGTCGTCGCCGGCACCGCAGACGCCGTCCGGCACCTGACCACCGCCTGGCAGGCCCGCGGACTCGTGGCACGTCTGATCGACGTCGACGTCGCCTCGCACTGCCCCCAGGTCGACCCGCTGCTCGCGGACCTCGCCGCCGAGCTCGCCGAGCTCACCCCCAGCCGGCCGACCGTCCCCTTCTACACCACCGTCCTGGACGACCCCCTCGACACCCCGGTCTTCGACGCCGCCTACTGGTGCGCCAACCTGCGCCGACCCGTACGCTTCGGCGCCGCCGTGGCCGCGGCCGCCGCCGACCGCCACCAGGTGTACCTCGAGATCTCGCCGCACGCCGTCGTCACCCGCCCCCTCGCCCAGAGCCTGATCGGCCTGCTCCACGAGCCCGTGATCCTGCCGACACTGCGCAAGGGGGAAGACGACCGCACCACCTTCCGCACCCAGCTCGCCGCCCTGCACTGCGCGGGAGTCGGCGTCGACTGGTCCCGTCTCTACGCAGGCGGCCGCCTGGCCGACGTACCCGCGCTGACCTTCGACCGCCGACCCCACTGGACCGACACCACCCCGCCCGCAGCGGCCTCCCCGCACATCGAGAGCGCTCCCGCCGCCCTGCCGGGAGCGCACACGGAGGTGCCCGGCGACCAGCCCCGCCACACCTGGCACGCCGACACCGGCACCGACGTCCTGCCCTGGATGGCCGACCACCGCGTCCACGGCCGGCCGGTCCTGCCCGGCGCCGCCTACTGCGCCCTGGCCCTGACCGCGGCCGGCGAGGTGTTCCACGGCGCCGCGCACGATGTCGAAGCGACCGACATCCGCTTCCGCGAGCTGCTGCACCTTGACGCCCGCACGCCCGTCGGCACGACCGTCACCCTGACCGGCGCCGACCGCGCCGACTGCGAAGTCTTCGGCCGCGACAAGGACGGGACCTGGGTACGGCAGGCCACCGCGGTCCTGCGCCGCATCGACGCCTCCCCCCGGACACCGGTGCTCCCCGCAGCCGCACTGGCCGCCGACCACCCCGTCGTCCTGGATCCGCACGCCCTCTACGCGAGCCTGCGCACACGGGGCCTGGAGCACGGACCCGCCTTCAGCGGCATCACCGAGCTGCGCGCCTGCGCCCAGGGCGACAGCTTCTGGGCCCGCGTGACGCTGCCGGACCCGGCACGCACCGCCCGCCACGGCCTGCGGATCCACCCGGTGCTCCTGGACCTGTGCGCCCAGCTCGTCGTCGCCGGCCTGATCGACGAACCGGGCCACGGCCTGGTACTGCCAGTCGGGATGCGCGCCGTGCGGATCCTCGCAGCCCCCGAGGACGCCTGCTACGCGCACGCCCGGCTCACCCACACCGCTGCGGACGCCATCGTCGGGGACGTGCGGCTGCTGGACGAGGCGGGAAACCCCCTCGTCGAGATCGACGCGCTGCGCTTCGTACGCAGGGGCGCGGGGGCCGATGAAACCGTCGACCGGTGGTTCCTCGAGACCTGCTGGCAGCCGGTGCCGCGCCGGGAGGGCCTTGAACCGCCCGCCCCGGGCCCCTGGCTCGTCATCGGCGAGGCGGACGGATCCGCCCGGGCACTGGCGGACGCCCTCGAGCTCGCCGGAGCCCGCACCGACGTCCTCGACGTCCCCGTCGACAGTGCCGCCCTCCAGCCGCTCAAGCAGAGCATCGCCGGGCACTGGGACTCCTCACCCGCACCGTGCGCCGTGGTCCTCCTGTCCGCGCCGTCCGCGCCCGAGGACGACGCCGCCGCGATCGCACTGCGCCGCACCCGCCGCCTGCTCGCCGCCGCACAGAGCGCGATCGCGCGCGGCACACCCGCACGCCTGTTCGCCGTCACCCGGTCCGCCCACGCTCCGGAGCCGGGGCAGCCCGCAGACCCCGCCCAGAGCGCCCTGCGAGGACTCGTGCGCGTCCTGACGCACGAACACCCGGAGCTGCGGGCGACCCTCATCGACGCCGACCGTGCCGACACCGGCCTGCACCAGCTCGCGGCCGAACTCCTCGCGGACCCCCCCGAGGACGAGATCGCCCTGCGCGGTGACACCCGGCACATCGCCCGGCTGTCCTACACCCCCCTGTCGGAGACCGAACGCGCCACCGCCGTCACCCGCACCGTGCGCTACGGCGCCGACCGCTTCCAGCTCCACGCGGGGCGGCTCGGCGACCTCGACGCCCTGCGCCTGACCACCTCACCACGGCGTGCCCCCGGCCCCGGTGAGGTCGAACTGCGCCTCCACGCCGCGGGCGTGAACTTCCGCGACGTGCTCACCGCGATGGGCATGCTGGCGACCGACGACGAGGCGGGCTACCGCATCGGCTTCGAAGCCACCGGCGTGGTCACCGCAGTCGGACCAGGCGTCAGGAACGTGTGCGTCGGCGACAGCGTCCTCGCCGCCGACGTGCGAGGCGGACTCTTCACGACCTTCGCCACCCTGCCCGCCGCCGCCGTCGCCCCCGTCCCGGCGGGCCTGCCCGCGGAGACGGCCGCCGGGCTGCCCGTCGCCTACCTCACCGCCTGGTACGCACTGCGTCGCCTCGCCAGGCTCGCCGGCGGCGAGCGCGTCCTGATCCACAGCGCCACCGGCGGGACCGGACTGGCCGCGATCGCGGTCGCGCGGCGCCTGGGCGCCGAGGTGCTCGCCACCGCCGGCAGCGAGGACAGGCGCCAGTACCTGCGCGCGATGGGCATCCGGCACGTCATGGACTCCCGCTCGCTGGACTTTGCCGAGCAGACCCGCGACGCCACCGCCGGAGAGGGCGTCGACGTGGTCCTCAACTCCCTCTCCGGGCCCGCCATCAGGGCCGGACTGGAAACGCTGCGCCCCTTCGGCAGGTTCATCGAGCTGGGTGTGCGCGACATCCTCGCCGACACCCCGCTGGGTCTCGCACCGCTACGGCACAACATCACCCTGAGCACAGTCGACCTCGTCGAGCTCCAGGACACCCGCCCGGACACCTTCGCCGAACTGCTGGGCGAGGTCCTCGCCGAACTCCGCCAGGGCGCCCTCGCCCCGCTGCCGTGCCGGACCTATCCGCTCGCGCAGGCCTCCGACGCCTTCCGCCTCATGGCCGGCGCCGGGCACATCGGCAAACTGGTCCTGACGGTGCCCGGCGAAGGCCACGCCACCGCCGTACTGCGCGACCCGCCCTCGCCGGTACGGGCGGACGGCGCCTACGTCGTCACGGGCGGCCTGCGCGGCGTCGGCCTCGCCACGGCCCTCTGGCTGGCGGGCCGTGGCGCCGCCCACCTCGTCCTCAACGGACGCACGTCCCCCTCGGCCGAGACCGAACGGGTCCTCGCCGGACTGTGCGAACAGGGGACCCGCGTCAGCGTCGTGCTCGGAGACATCGCGCAGCCCGGTGTCGCCGAGCAGCTGGTGGCCGAGGCCACCGCGGGCGGCGGGACACTGCGCGGCGTGGTCCACGCCGCGATGGTCCTCGACGACGCCGCGGTGTCCAACATCACCGACGACCAGCTCGAACGCGTCTGGCATCCCAAGGTCACCGGCGCCTGGCGCCTCCACGAGGCCACCACCGGACTGCCGCTCGACTGGTTCGTCCTGTACTCCTCCATGGCCTCCCTGCTCGGCAACCCGGGCCAGGGCGCCTACTCGGCCGCCAACGCGTGGCTCGATGCGTTCGCCACCTGGCGCACCGCCCTGGACCTGCCCACGTTGGCCGTGAACTGGGGGCCCTGGGGCGAAACCGGAGTCGCCACCGGCTTCGCGGCCCGCGGCTACCAGACCATTCCCACCGCAGAAGGACTCGAGGCCCTGGCAGCGCTCCTGACCCACGGCCGTGTACGCACCGGCGTGATCCCGGGCCCGCCGGACACCTGGATCCCCCCGGTGGGGCGGGCGTCCTCGCTGTTCGCCCTCTTCACGCCCGAGGCGCCCGGCACCCCCGTACAGGCGTCCGGGCAGGATGCGGCACGCGACATCCGGGGCGAGCTGCGGGCCGCAGAACCCGGCCTCGCCCGCCGCACGGTCCTCGAGGACCACCTGGCCGGACACATCCGCACCGTGCTCCGGCTGGGGGCCAGCACCCTGGACCCGCAGACCCCGCTGAACGCGCTCGGGTTCGACTCCCTGCTCCGCATCGAACTGCGCACCCGCCTGGAGGCCTCCCTCGGCGTCAGGCTCGCCGGCGACTTCGTCGCGGGCCACCCCACGCTGGCAGCTCTCGCAGACGGCCTCGCGCAGCACATCGGCATCAGCCTGACCGCCGACGCTCCACCGGATCCCCCCGGCCGGACCACGCCCCGGGCCGCCGACATCATCGCTCCCCGCTCGCCGCGGTCGGCCCGGCCGCCGGACGCCGCCGCCGGCACCGAACCGCCGAGGAAGAACCCATGAGCTCACTCCGGGCCGCCGGCGCCAGGCCACTGCCGGACCGCCAAGCACGGGATCCCGGCCTTGCCCGGGGAAGGGAATCGGGGAACGACCATGACCTCGCCACGCTCGGGCCCGCACGACACGCAGGGACGGCGCGTCACCATGTTCGTCCTGCCGGAGACCCACTGCGTGGGACCCGTGCGCCGTGCCGTGAACGCCATCCTCAGACTCTGGGATATAGCACACCTCACCGAGGACGCCGAACTCCTGACCTCAGAGCTCCTGACGAACGCAATCCGGTACACCGATAGCGAGCACCGGATCAGGGTGACCATCGCGCTCGAGCAGCGGTGGCTGTCGATCGGGATCCGGGACCGCTCCGGGATTGCTCCCCGGGCGCACCGGGCAACCGCCTCCCAAGAAGGCGGGCGCGGGCTGCTCCTGGTGGAGAGCATCGCCGGCTCGTGGGGGTACCGTTTCCATCTCGACGGAACCAAGACGGTTTCCTGCCGACTGCCGCTGTGAGGCCGCGCGCGCCGTCCCGGACCCCGCCGGCCGTGCCCGCCGCACGAACGGTTCGGCACCGGTCCTCACGGCGCGCGCGATTCGAGCGTCCTTCAATGCAATTCCCGCGCCGCTCGGCAGAATTCCCCGATAAGTGTACGTGATTGTATTGCGAAGCCGGGGTGGAATTCCCGGTCGGGGTGGCGGTAAACTCGCTCCCTGAAATTGCCCATGACATATCCGGAAAGAAACGTTTCCGCTCCTTGAGTGGTTCGGTCGCATGCTGTATTTTCGACCATGCCTGGCGGCCGCCGATAATTCAAGGCGCTTTGCGACGAAATTCCGATACCCGGGGGTCTGGATGCTGAGTGCAGAGGAATACCGAGAGATTTGCGCCATGCGCCACCAGGGCTGGTCCATCTCGGCGATCGCCCGGTGTATGGGCCGTGACCGCAAGACGGTCACGGCCTACCTCAACGGGGAGCGGACCGTAGGGGCCCGGGCGGAGACCCGGGACGAGTTCCTGCAGTTCGTCCCGTACTGCCGGCAGCGCCTCGACGACGATCCGCACCTGCAGGCGAGAATGCTCCACCGCGAGATCGTCGAGCTGGGCTACAACCGCGCCTACTCGACCTTCACCCGCGCCCTGCGCAGGCATCTGATGTGGCCGCGTCGCGGACCGCGCCACCGCGGGAGGGCCAGCCCCGGCCGAGGCCCCCTGGAGGACGTGCAGTTCGACTGGGTACGGCTCCCGGCCCCACCAGTCGAATGGGACTGCGGGCAAGAGATGTACCTGCTCATGGGCTCGCTCACGCGATCCGGCCACTGGCGGGCCGCCCTGGCCGGCACCAGCGACCTCCCGCACTACGTGGAAGCCCTGGACCAGGTGCTGCGCCGCCTCGGCGGCACCGGCGAGCGCTGGTTATTCGACCGGACCGCGCCGGTCTGCTCGACGGGCGGCAAGGTAACCGCCGTCTTCCACGAGATCGCGATCCACTACGGTGCCTCCATCGCGATCCGCCCGCGGACGGGAGCGCCCAACCCCGTCGTCCGCGCCCACCGCTCCGTCGTCCTCCACTGGTGGGACACCGCGGCCGGCGAACCCGGCGTGCAGGCGGCCCAGGACAGCCTCGACCGCCTGACCGAGCGCTTGGGCAGCCGGAACCGGCGGTCGGGCTGCCGCAGCCGAGCCCTGCTGCCCCTGCCCTCGAAGCCGTTCCCGGCGCGTATCTGCGTCCAGCGCAGGGTCGACCCCGGCGGAGTCGTGCCGTTCGAGGGCAACTTCTACCTGCTCCCCGCGGGTCTCGTCGGCAACGAGGTGAGGATCCGCCGACGGCTGGACCAACCCCACCTGTCGGTCACCACCACCCGCGGGGCGGTCATCGCCTGCTTCCGGAGGGCGCCGAGGGGGGCGGGCCGGACGGTCGCCGCGCACGACGGCCCGATCGCCCTGGACCGGCCCGGCCGGACCACCGGCGCCGGGGCGCGAGCCCGCAGGACACCGTGTCCGTCGACTCCGCACCCAAGGACTGCTCCGTGAGCATCGGACCGAGCACCAGCGCGCTGCTCAAGACCACCGGCCGCACCCGCAGACAGGACGTCACAGCGTCCTACGTGGCCCTGGCCCAGGCCTGCGCGGCCACCGGCGACGACGCCCGCCACGCCGAGCTGGTCAGCGACCACCCCCACGACGTCTGGTCGCTGCCCGCCTCGCGCGCGATCGCCCTGGTGCACACGGGTCAGGACGAGGCATGGGCGCTGGTGCGGGGCGCGGAGCTGCTGGAACAGCACCGGGTGGCCGTCGTCACCCCGTACTACGGCGGCGTGCGCACGGCTGCCGGCCGGGCCGTCACCTTCTGGCACGACCCCGGGGAACGACGCCGGGACGAGTCACTGAGCGCCCGGGTGACCGCCGCGGTGCACCGGATCCATCCCGGGTCCGCGCTGTGGCTGGAGGACCACGACCCGTTCGCCGGCCTGCTGGACGGCCTGGACGACACCCCGCTGAGCGAGTCCGCCCGCCGGTTCCTGTTCGAGTGCACCACCTGGCTGCGCGCGGAGTGGGCAGGCATCGACTGGCCGACCCCGCCCACCGTCATCCTCGGCGCCCGACGACTCGCTCGCTGCCACGGCGGCGGGACGCACCCGCGGCTGGCGCTGCGCGGACCGCTGTGGCGCGGCCACCGGGAGTGGGACCTGGTCGCCGCGCGCTGGAGCAACGAGCTGCTGCGCGGCCGCCGCGACGACTTGCAGGCCTATCACCGCACCTACACCGCGCACGGCCGGACCGACGCCGCGATGCCCTGCGACCGCATCGGCGCGTGGTCGGGCTACCAGGTCGTGCGCGACGTCGTCGTGCTCACCGCCGTGATGGACACCGTGCGCCGCGCCCGCCTCGACTCCCGGACCCGCGACCTGGCGGTCCACCAAGTGGCGTGCCTGCGCGGCGCCCAGCTGGCCCCGTGGGACTGGGGGCAGCGGTGACGGCGGCGGCGGTCGGGTAGGAGAAGCCGACGGGGACGGAGCGGGAGACCCGATCCGCTCGGCAGCGGCGGTCGCGTTCCGCGCATCGGCTGTCGCTGCTCCAAGGGGCGGGGGTGTGCCGTGCGGGTGGAGCGGGTGCCGTTCCCGGTTTCAGCCCCGCGGCTCCGTACGCAGCGCCGGGTAGCGCAGCTCGAGGCCGAGGACGGCGGCGGGCCGCTGCTCGTCGTCCCGGACCCAGAACGGTGCCGCGCCCCATTCCGCCTGGGTGCGGCAGCGGTGGCAGAGCAGGCCTGGGGGAAGGCCGGTGCGCAGGTCGTGGTCCCTCGGTGTGGGCGCGACGGTGGTCGGAACCATTTTCGGAGAGTGCCATCATCGCCGACGCTCGCCGGCGGCGTATCGGCTCCAGTGGCCTCGATCGGGGTGGGCGGGCAGGACCTGGGCCCACCCGTTCTTCCGCGCCAACCGGCTTGTGCGGGATGATGCAGGGCCCAGGGGCGGCAGGCACGGCAGGCTGGCGCCGCCGCCTGGACGGCGCCTGCCGCCGAAGCGGTACCCCGCACATGGCGAGAACGGGCGCAGCTTCGCGGCTGAGTCGGCGCCTCGCACCTGGCACGGCCGGCTCATCCGGAGCCGGATGGCGTTTCCCTGCAAGTGGAGCAGGCGTGCAATCGGGAGGGACGGATGTGGGGGACAGGCGGGGCGCGATGATGCGAGACCAGTTACTCGGGGGCCGCTACCGGCTGGTGCGACAGCTCGGCGAGGGCGGCATGGGGCAGGTGTGGGAGGCCTTGGACGAGACGCTGGGGCGGGGCGTCGCGGTCAAGGTGATCTCCCTGCTGGCGGGTGACGGAAGCCGCGGCGACGAACGTCTCCACCGGCCACATGGTGCGCTGGGCGGTGAACGGGATGACGCCGAGTGAGACCGCCGGCAGCGCCATGGCGGCGAGCAGGTGCTCCAGTTGCTCGGCCATCGTCTCGACGGTGCCGAGGCGGTAGTAGAGGACGGACTCCTCCACGAGGATCGCGAAGCAATGGTGGCCGGTGCGCACGACGCGGGAGCGGGCCAGGCGTGCCTTGACGGCGTCGGCGACGTCGTCGGGTGTGCGGCGGAAGTCGGCGACGGTGGCCAGCAGGGCGGTGGCGTACGCCTCGGTCGGCAGGACGCCCGGCACGACGCGGGAGGAGTAGGAGCGGAAGTGCCGCGTGCGTTCGTACAGGGGGGCTGCGGATTCCTGGAGCCGGCGTAGGCCGGTGCGGGTGAGACGGCGCCACTCGACGTACATGGAGTCCACGGCGCGGTTGGCGGCGATCAGGTCCTCGGCCTGGTCGTCGGCGTCGCAGGCCCGGCACCAGGTGCGGATGTCGGCGTCCGAGGGCGCGGTCTTGGCGTTGATGATGCGGGAGGTCTTGGCGCCGTTCCAGCCGCACCGGGCGGCCAGCTCCTGCCCCGTCAGGTCGGCGTCCTGCATGATCTCGCGCAGCCGTGCGGCGACGGCCAGGCGGGCTTCCTGGGCGCTGGAGGACGGGGAGGCGGGCATGGAGCTGGTCGTCCGGTCGGGGTGTCAGACGGTGTACTGCTCGTGCGGGACGGCGCGCTCCCAGACGGCTTCGAACGCGTCCGCGCAGAGCTTCGCGACGGCTGGGCCCTCGCACATCTCCGGTCCGGCCGAGACTCCGTCGCCGGTGAAGTGGTTGAACCGGACGATCCTGCCGTCGAACAGCCAGAAGTCGTTGCCCGGCAGCGCGAGGTCGGAGGCCCGGCGGCGCGGCAGCCAGCGGACCTGTTCGCCGGCCGCGAGGTTGACCACGGTCCCGGCGTGCTCGTAGCGGATGTACGCGGTGACCGGCTCGGAGACGATCCGGGCCCGGCGCACCACGACACCGAGGGCGACGGCGGCCCGGATCATCGACACCCAGCCGGACCATCCCTCGCCCTCGGGATCGAGGTCCGGGTGCACGCCGGTTCGCTGGAACTGCTCGAACTCCGCGGCCTCGCCGGCGATTCCATAGGAGTCGCGCATCTCCAGGTGCACCGCAGAGTGCTCGGCGCCGGCCAGCAGCTCAGAGAAGGCCGTCACGTTCGGCATCGTCCAACGCCTTCCTGATGATCGCCGCCATGCGCAGCGGGATGCGGGTCACATTCTCGTGGTCGGGAGTGCCGACGGCGTGGCCGGCCACCCACTCGGTCGTACCGATCTCCGTCAGCAGCGCCTCATCGGGCTTGAGGCCTGGAAGACCAGCTCCCTCTTGGCGTCGTCCACCCACACCATCGGGCTCTCGTCCTTGCCGGTGTTGGGGTCCACCCCGGCGAACCGTAGCGTCATGACGGCCTCCCGTACCACGTCGGTTGCGCGGTTTTGCACGACGTTCCAGCCGCCGGTGACGGCACGTCAAGAGCGCGCAGGCGCAGTCTGGCGGTGCGCAGGAATGAGTGAGCCCGAGGTGCGGATTTCTTACCTCGGGCCAAAGAAGAAGCGGTCAGGCCGACCGCAGTACAGTGGCGCATCGGGGGCACACCCACTGGCTCAGGTTTTGCGGGTACCACGAGGCGCCTGGTCGGAACGCGCTGTACGGAACCTTCTCCGTGCCGCTGGTGTTCTTGCCGCTCCGGGTCACCACCTGTCCCACCGACGGCGAGGTCCGCGCGAACGCGTGGGACCCGGGCGCCGACGGGTCGGGCGTACGGCCCGGGTTCGCTGATCCGGGTGCTGCCTCGCGCGGTTGGTCGATTGTTGGGCCGCGGTTGGAGGTCGCCGCCAGCCTCGTGCCGTTCCCGCGTGACCGCCCCGGCAGCGAGGCCCGGGGCGGGGCACGCACACCCAACGCCAGAGGCAGGACACGTGAAACCCGGATTCCTCCGACTCCGCCGCATCAGAGCCGCCTTGACTGTCGTCGTCATGCTGCTGACCGGTCTGTCGTTCTCCGTGGGGCAGGCGACCGCACAGCCCTACTACGCGTTCGAGATCCAGAACCAGGCGACCGGCCTGTGTCTTCAGGGCTCGCCCACTTGGGAGGTCGCGCAGTTGGAGATCGCCCCTTGTGGCAGCAGCCCCGACCAGTGGTTCGGGGTCCAGGCCCAGAACCAGCTCAAGGACCTCTCCGCCGGCGGTTCCTGCCTTGCCACGGACACCCACGCCAACGCCCTGTCCGTGGCCTGCGGGACCCACGACTACAACACTGCCTGGATGTTCGGCTCCACCACGGGCGACTGGACGACCATCAGCAGCCCCAACGGCTGCTTCCTCAAGCTCCTCAACGGCCAGACCCTCACCTGCATGCCGGGCTTCCAGGGCAGCAACGCCCAGTGGCGCATGATCAGGACCCAGCCGAACCACCACAACGGTACGGAGGCGGGCACCGGCCGGGTGAAGTGGGCGGACTTCGACGGTGACGGCAGGGCCGACTACATCACCATCGGCTCCACCGGCGCGGTCAACGTCTGGCTGAACAACGGCGGCGACACCGGCGGCGGCTGGACGTCCTTCGGCCAGGTCGCCACCGGCCTCACCTCGGACACCAGCCGCGTGCGCTTCGCCGACTTCGACGGCGACGGCAGGGCCGACTACATCTGCATCAACCCGGACGGCTCGGTGCACGTCTACCTCAACCGCGGCGGCGATGGCCACGGCGGCTGGCAGGACCTCGGCATCGTCGCCACCGGCCTGACGACCGACGCCAGTCGGGTGCGGTTCGCCGACATCGACGGCGACGGCCGGGCGGACTACAACGTCATCAACCCGAACGGCTCGGTCGTCACCTACCTCAACCGCGGCGGCGACACCGGCGCCGGCTGGGTCAACTACGGGCAGATCGCCAGCGGCCTCACCACCGACCCCAGCCGCGTTCGCCTCGCTGACATCGACGGCGACGGCAGGGCCGACTACTCCGCCATCGGCGGCAACGGCTCGGTCGTCACCTACCTCAACCGCGGCGGCGACGGCCACGGCGGCTGGACCAACTACGGGCAGATCGCCACCGGCACCACCAGCGACCAGAACGCCGTGACCCTCGCCGACTTCACCGGCGACGGCCGCAGTGACTACGTCACCACCAACCCGAACGGTTCGGTCAACGTCTACCGCAACGATGGTGGCGACGGCCACGGCGGCTGGACCAACCTCGGCCAGGTCGCCACCGGCGCCTGATCCTCGCCACCTGTCACGTGGGGGCTTCGGTCCGTCAGCCGAAGCCCCCACCTCCTGCCCTAAACCCGCTTCACATCATGGGGGGAACCTTGAAACGCACCTTGGCCCTCGGCCTGACCGCCCTGCTGGGCGCGGCCGGCACCACCGCCCTCCCGGCCGCACACGCCGCGACCCCGGCCGCCGCCACCTCCGGCGCCGTACCGTCGCTGCGCGTCATGCCGCTCGGCGACTCGATCACCGCGGGCGCCGGCAGCGCCACCGCCTCCTCCTACCGGGCTCCCTTGTGGAAGCTCGTCGCCGGCCAGTCCCGCTACACCGTACGGTTCGTGGGCTCCCAGGCCGGCGGCCAGCTGCCCGACCTCGCCCACGAGGGCCACTCCGGCTACATGGTTGACGACATCCGGGCCGGGATCGACCAGTGGCTCGCCGAGGCCCACCCGGACGTGGTCCTGCTGCACATCGGCGTCAACGACCTCGACCGCAGCACCGACCCGACCCACGCGCCCGACCGCCTCAAGGCACTGGTAGACCGGATCTACGCGGACCGGCCCGGGATCGCGGTGGTCATGGAGGGCGTGATCCCCACCACCCAGGGCCTCCAGGCCCCGCCGTCCGGCTACAACGACCGGGCCCGGCAGTTGCAGGCGATCGAGGCCCAGGCAGGGAACAGCTTCCGGTACGTGGAGCCGCCGGCCCTGACGCCCGCCGAGATGACCGACCGCCTCCACCCCAACGACCGCGGCTACAACCGGATGGCGCAGGCCTTCTACACCGGGCTGGACCAGGCGTACTCCGCTGGCGCCGCCCGGGCCTCGGTGACGTCGAACACCGGCAGCGAATCGGGCGGGCTGGGCCGGGTCCGGTACGCGGACTTCGACGGCGACGGCAAGGCCGACTACATCACCCTCAACCCGGACGGCTCGGTGCACGTCTGGCTGAACAAGGGCGGCGACGGCCACGGCGGCTGGCAGGACTACGGCCAGGTCGCCACCGGCGCCACCACCGACCCGAGCCGCGTGCGCTTCGCCGACTTCGACGGCGACGGCCGGGCCGACTACGAGGTCATCGACCCCGACGGAGCCGTACGGGTCTGGCTGAACCGCGGCGGCGACGGCCACGGCGGCTGGCAGGAGCTCGGCCAGGTCGCCACCGGCCTCACGACCGACGCCGACCGCGTGAAGCTCGCGGACTTCGACGGCGACGGCCGGGCCGACTACGCGGTGGTCAACCCGGACGGCTCGGTGCACGTCTACCTCAACCGCGGAGGCGACGGGCGCGGCGGCTGGCAGGACCGGGGCCAGGTCGCCACCGGGCTGACGACCGACGCCGGCCGGGTGCGGCTCGCGGACTTCGACGGCGACGGCCGGGCCGACTACGCCGTCATCGACCCCAGCGGCGCCGTACGGGTCTGGCTGAACCGCGGCGGCGACACCGGCGGAGGCTGGGTGGCCCTGGGCCAGGTCGCCACCGGCCTCACCACCGACCGGGACCGCGTCCAGTTCGCCGACTTCGACGGCGGCGGCAACGCGGACTACATCCGCACCGATCCGCCGTCCAACGCAGCCACCGTCTACACCTGGAACGGCGGCGACGGCCACGGGAGCTGGAACGGCCTCGGTCAGGTAGCCACCGGCATACCCACCAGCTGACGGCCACCCCCGCCGGCGCCGCCCGAGGGCCTCGACCCCCGGGCGGCACCGGCGCGTTCACCGCTAGAGGTTCCCGAGCCGCTCCAGGCCGTCGAGGCCCTGCCGGAGCAGGGCGGGGATGCCGTGGGCGCGGCCGATCTCGGCCGCCTGTTCATAGCAGGCGCGGGCCTCGGACTGCCGGCCGAAGTGGGCGTGGGCGCGGCCGCTGATGACCAGGGTGTCGGCGATGCCGCTCATGTCCCCCAGCCGCCGGCGGATCGTCAGGGACTCGTCGAGTGCCGCGAAGGCCTCCTCCTGCCGGTCGAGTCCGCGCAGGCAGTCACCGAGGTTGGCCAGGGCCACGGCGGTGTAGGTCAGGTTGCCCCGGCTCCGGCAGCGTTCGAGGAGCGCCCGGAAGTGCGTGAGCGCGGCGTCGAAGTCCTCGATCTGCAGGTACGCCTGGGCCAGGGCGGCGAGCACTCCGATCCCGCCCTCCTCCCCTCCGCCCTGCTGCTGGAGTCCCCAGGCCACCTCCGCGTACGCCAGGGCAGCCCCGTACCTGCCCTGCTGGTTGTAGGCCATGGACAGGTTCCCCAGGATGACCGCCTTGCAGACGTCGTCACCGTGGTTCTCGAAGAGGGCCAGTGCGGCTTCGAGGGCCTCGATCGCCTCGTCGTTGCGGTAGGCCATACCGTGGGACGCGCCGAGCCGGCGCAGTGTCCAGGCCTGGCCGAGCAGGTCGCCGTGCTCCTGGGCGGACTTCAGCGCCAGGGTCAGGCACGCGTCCCACTCGCCGGTCCACCAGAAGGTGTGCGCGTACGCCATCAGCCAGACCGCGAGTCGCCAGGTGAGATCGGGGCGAGAGGAGTCCGCGGCCCTGCGGATCACCTCCTTGATGACGGGCAACTCCTTAAGGCACCAGTCCAGCGCGTGCTGGGGGTCGGTGAAGGCGGGCGCCGGTACGGCAGGGGGTTCGGCGAGACGTGGCGCTCTGGACGGATCGACGGCCGTGCCGGCCGACTCCAGGGCGACCGCGTACCAGATGCCCAGCCGCAGGGCGGCCGCGTCGCGCGCCTCGGCCGGTTCCTCCGCACGGACCCGCTCCGCCGCGAACTCCCCCAACAGGTCGTGAAACCGGTACCGCAACGGCTCCGGCGTCTGCACCAGGTGGACGTCCGCCAGCCGTTCGAGCAAGTCGGCCGCGTGCTCCCGCGGACGGTCCAGCAGGGCGGCCGCGGCGTCCACCCCCAACGTATGGCCCGCCCACAGGCCCAGCAGCCGAAACGCACGCGCAGCCTCGCGCTCCGCAGGGTCGTCGCTGTCGCGGATCGCGAGGTAGCTGGTGGCAAAGGTGGCGTCGACGGCCAGGCTCCCCACGGACAGGGCGCGCAGCCGGCCCCGGCTGTCCTCCACGCGCTCGGCCAGGGTACCCAGGGACCAGGCCGGCCTGGACGACAGCCGGGCGCCGGTGATCCGCAGGGCGAGGGGCAGGCCCGCGCAGGCGGCCAGCAGACGGAGCGCACCGTCGGGATCCCGCTGGATCCGCTCCGGCCCGCAGAGCCGGGAGAGGAGGGAACGCTGTTCCTCGACGTCGAGCGGCGCCAGGGAGAACCGGACGCTCGCCGGCAGGTCCGTGAGGGTGTTGCGGGTGGTGACAATCACGGCGCTCCGGGAGCCTCCCGGCAACAACGGAGTGACCTGGGCTGCGTCTCGGGCGTTGTCGAGCACCAGCAGGACCCGGCGGTCGGCCAGGGCGGTGCGCAGCAGCGCGGCCCGGTCGTCGGTGTGCTCGGGAAGCGGCCGACCCGGTCGGCCGGGCCCGGCCGACCGGTCGTCCAGGGCCGTGAGCAGGACGGCGAGCAGCTCGTGCGGATCACGTGCGGGGGCGGCTCCGAAGCCCCGGAGGTCCGCGTACAGCTGGCCGTCCGGGTAGTGGTGCTTCACGGCGTGGGCGGCGTTGACGGCAAGAGCGGTCTTGCCGATGCCGCCCATTCCCGAGACGACCGCCACCCGGGGCACGTCGGCGGCGGGAGGGGCCTCGAGCAGGCCGGTCAGAGCCGCCAACTCGGCTCGGCGGCCGGTGAAGTCGGCGATTCTGGAGGGAAGTTGGGCCTGCACGTCGAGCACGGACGGGGTCGTCGTGACTGGCTCGGGCGCAGCGGGGCCATCCCTGAGCACCAGTTCGAGGACGTTCTGCACACCGACTCCGGGCTCGGTGCCGAGCTCCTCCACCAGTGTGCGGCGCAGGCGCTGGTGGGCCGCCAGAGCCTCGGAGCGCTGCCCGAGCCGGTGCAGGACCAGCATCAGCTGGGCGTGGAAGGCCTCGTGCAGCGGGTGCTCGCCGGTCAACCCGGTCAGCTCGGGCACCAGGCCCCGCACCTGACCGAGGTGAAGCTCCGCCTCGATCCGCCACTCCAGCGCCTGTAGTCGGGTGCCCTGCCACTGCTGGCGTGGCACCTGCGCCTGCGGCAGGTCCGGAAACTCGAGCAGCGGTACGCCGCGCCACAGCGCGAGCGCCGCCGTCGACTCCCGTCGCACCGAGGCCCAGTCCTCGCGCATCAGCGCGTCACGGGCACGCCGGACGCCCAGGTCGAAGAGCTGGGCGTCCAGTTCACCGTCGGCGACCCTCAGCAGGTAGCCGAGCGGTGTGGAGCGCAAGCGGTCGCCGGGTGCGTCATCGAGCTGCGTCCGCAACCTGGCCAGCATGTTGTGGAGCGAGGCGTTCGCCGAGGCCGGCGGCCGGTCGCCCCAGAGTGCGGCCTTGAGCCGGTCCGGCGGGACCGGCCGGTTGGCCTCCAGCAGCAGTGTGGCGAGCAGGGTGCGCACCTTGGGGCCGCCGACCGCCCGCTGGTCGCGATCGGTGTTCCCGGGGCGGACGACGAGCGGGCCGAGTAGGCCGAAGTACATGGTTGATCCCCCGATCCGACATCTCGCGCCATTCATCCGAGCGAGATGATCAAGACCACCGTAGGGGAAGGGGCGGCCCGGTGTTCAAGGGGATTTCTCACGGACCGGGCTCGGACCGGGATCAGCTCGGAGCGCCGGCCGGCGCTCCGAGCCGTCCGCGGTGCGGCGCCGGTCAGGGGTGGGCTCGTCCCGATGGTGAACACGAGCAACAGGCCCCGCCCCCGAGGCTACCAACGTCATCGACCTCATGGACGCCCTGCGCCAGAGCCTGGAGAGCGCCCGCAAGGGCGAACACGCCGAGAAACAGGGCAGGACCAGCGCCGGCCGGACCCAGGGCGCCCGCACCGGCCACTCCCCCAAGCCAGCCGGCGCCAAGGAGAGCACCGCCGCCAAGGCCGGCCGCGGCGAAAGGCGTCCTGACCGACGCGCGCTTCGGCATGGCATTAACGGCTCGAGTTGGCCGCACTCTTCCGGTCCGAGTTGGCCCCACCGGTGGGGCGTACGGGAGCGTTCGGGGCTTGTTCCGGCTTGAGTTGGCCCCACCCCGGCCGGTTGGCTGGGACGCTCGGTGCAGGTCGCCGTGAGGGGGCGATGCCGGGTGGCGTCCTCGAAGGAAGAGCTGTTCCTGCAGATCCGCCGAGACTCCTGGCGGCAGGGGTCGTCGGTTCGCGCGCTGGCGCGCACGTACCGGATCCATCGGCGACTGGTGCGTGAGGCCCTGTCCTCGCCGGTGCCGACTCCGCGGCGCACGCCCCGGCGGCATTCGCCCAGGCTGGAGGTGTTCAAGAAGACGATCGACCAATAGCTGCTGGACGACCTGGAGGCTCCACCGAAGCAGCGTCACACCGTGCAGCGGATCCTGACCCGGCTTCGGCAGGAGTGCGGTGCCGAGATCGCGTACTCGACAGTGTGGGACTACGTCCACCAGCGACGTCAGGAAATCGCCGAGGCCGCCGGGGCAGCTCCAGCCGCAGGGTTCGTGATCCGGCACAACCAGCCCGGCATGGACGCGGAGGTCGACTTCGGCGAGGCCTGGGTGGACCTGGCCGGCGAGCGCACGTCGCGGACCAACTCCTGCACCACCGACCCGGAAGGGACTCCTGATGAATGGCCCGCACCACACCCTGACCGAGCGTGCTGCAGATGCCGCCATCGACACTGCCTGTCGCGTCCTGCGGCTGCCGACGATGCGGGCCCAGTTCGCCGATACCGCCTCCCGCGCCGAACGCGAGCATCTGTCCTACCGCGGCTTTCTTGCCGAGCTGCTGATGGCCGAGTGTGAGGACCGCGACCGGCGCCGGTCCGAGCGCCGCATCCGCGCGGCCGGCTTCCCACGCTCGAAGTGGCTCTCGGATTTCGACTACAACGCCACCCGAACGTCACCCCGGCTCAGATCCACAATCTGGCCACCTGCGAGTGGATCAGGAAAGGCGAGCCGCTCTGCCTGATCGGCGACTCCGGCACCGGCAAGTCCCACCTGCTGATCGGCCTGGGGGCGGCCGCCGCCATGGCCGGGTTCCGGGTCCGATACGCGCTCGCTGCCAAGCTGGTCAACGAACTCGTCGAGCCGCCGACGAGAAGCAGCTGACCAAGACCATCGCCCGATACGGCCGCGTCGACCTCCTCTGCATCGACGAGCTGGGATACCTCGAACTGGACCGCCGCGACGCCGAGATGCTGTTCCAGGTTCTGACGGAACGTGAGGAAAAGAACAGCGTGGCCATCGCCTCGAACGAATCGTTCGGAGGCTGGACCAGGACCTTCACCGACCCCAGGCTCTGCGCGGCCATCGTCGACCGCCTCCTCTTCAACGGCACCATCATCGAGACCGGCACCGAGTCCTACCGCCTCGCCCAGACCAAGGCCAAACAGCAGCGGAACCCGAAGTAGGCCCACCGGCTCAGGCCTGGTAGGCCTGCTCCTTCCACCAGGTGAAGTCGAAGTCACCTTCTTCCATCGCATCGAGTCGATGCAGAACATGGCTGATGAACTCTGCGGGGAGCTTGACCGAGTGGTCGCTCACATAGTGGCTGAGTCCGCTGGGCCATAGGAACTCGTCGTCCATCCGCTCGGCATTGCCGTTGACGCAGTGGCAGATGCGGCACCGGGAAAAACCCATGAACTCGCGTCCTAGCTGGCCCTGATCGAGGTACATCGCGACCAGCCATCGCTCTTCTTCGTCCCATTCATCGTCCACCAGTGGCACCGGATCCGGCAGCTCCGGTGCACGCTCAGACCTCCAGAAACCCAGTGCTCTCAGAGTCATGTCCTCCCCCTCCCGCGCGTCAGCACCGACCGCGCCCTCCACCTAGTGACGCAGAGCATTCTCCCACCCCGGCCGAACCGAGCTGGGGCCGTTTCGCGCCGGAAGACGGGGCCGGCTGAGGCCGGAACGATCCTCACCGTAGTCGCAGGGTGGAGCCAGTTCGCCCCGGAAAAGTGGGGCCACTTCAGACCGTTAACGCCATCGGCAACCAGTCCGGCACCGGACCGCCTTCGTGTCGTCGCCCGTGCGGGTGACAGGACGGATGCGCGCTGGCCGCGGTGGTGCATGCCGTGCGGTACTGGGCGGATGCGTACCAGCAGGAGGGTGCTGCTTGCCTGGGCCGCCGTGCTCGCCCTGCTCCCTGCGGCCCCTGCCCACGCGGACTCGTCGTCGACGGCGGGCACCGGCCACCGCCGGGCCGGTGTCGTAGATCCCGGGGTGCTGCGGCGTCAGGGCGAGCTGGAGCAGTTGGCCGACGCGGTCCTCGGGGTGAGCGAGGGCCAGCGCGCGTACGTGCCCGGCTACGCCGGGCACGCCATCGACCCGGAGCTGGGGCACCTGACGCTGTACTGGCACGGCGACGTCCCCGAGCACGTGACCGACCTGCTGGCCCACGCACCGGCGGGGATCGCCGCGACCGTCCGCCAGGCGCCCTACTCCCTGGGACGGCTGCGTGAGGCGCGGTACCGGCTCGTCGCAGCCGCCGAACGCGGTGAGGACGGCGCGGTGTGGAACGGGGCCGGGCCCACCCTGGACGGCGCCGGGCTGACCGTCGCCTACACCCCCGACAGCGCTGGCGCCCGCCCTGCGCTTCCAGCGAGTAAGTCGCCGCGCGCCGCCGAGCTCGCTGGTGTTCCGGTCCACGCCTCGCCCGCGGTCGCCCCGGCGGGCCGCTGGAGCCCGGCTGTCGAGGGACTCGGGCAGGGTGCCGTGCGTACGCAAGCGGGCGCCCAACCACCAGATTTGGCCGGGCGCCCTCTCTTACTGCGCGCGTCAGCCGGCCATCTTCATCCTGGGTGGTGGTGGTCACGGGCGGGCCTCTGTGTCGTGAGCCGCGCCATCGGTGGCGGCGGCATCGCCGAGGAGTAGCAGGGCATGATCGGCTCTGCCCCCGGAAATACCATCTGCTACCCACCGCAGCAAGCCGTACCCAGCGGGTGCACTGCTCCCGCTGACGTCGGGCTAAAGACCGAACTCGGCGTAGGTGGCTGTGGATCCGAACCGGGTCAGCAGGCGCCGGACGCCGTCGTCGTCGAGACCGAGAGCGGCGCCTGCAGCTTGCGGGGTCATCTCGTTCCTGACCGCGCGGGCCGGCCAGTGGCCGACCTGACCGGCTACCAGCTCCAGCTTCCGGGCCGCCCGCAGCGCCGCCACCGGGGAGGTGCTGCCCAGCTTCTCGATCTCCTCCCCCAGTCGGCGAAGCAGGTCGGTGACCCCCTCCGGCAATGGCACCGTTGCACGCTCCACCTCGGTGATGTGCTCGTCCCACTGCTCCTGGCAGGTGTCCGCGACATCGTAGGCCTGGTCGCCGAACTCCGGCTCTTCCCCTTCGGGTTCGTCCACATCGGCGGGCTGAGCGGGACCGCTCCATCCGCAGGAGCACACCGCGCGCAGCGCGTGAGCCTTGGGGGCGAGGCCGAAGTGCCCTCCGGTGTAGGCGGTCCAGAACGAGGTCGTCGGTCCGCCGCCGCCATTCGCCGTCATGTAGGTGACCGGGCGGGGAACGGTGCCGTCTGCCAGCAGCACACCGACCCGGCCTTGGTGCGACGCCCCGAACTCGTCCGTCGTCCACGTCTCCTGCACAGCGGCACCCCTTCTCCGGCGTCAGCCTGACGCGCGCCCGCGCTGCGGGCGGCGGGATCGACGATCCCTCAGCAGTTGGTCGTGGCGCCACCGAAACGGTGAAAATCCATCCTCCGGCGTCGGGGCACGGTACGGCAGAACGCGATCCCGCACCCCGCCTGCCCGGCAGGTCTCCGGTGGGCGACGGTGGGTCGAGAGGGCGTCCCGGGGTCCGGGGCCCAGCTGGTAAGGCCCCGGGGAGAAGATCCGTGTCGGTCGACCTCGACGTAGGCGACGAGGACGACCGTGCTGAGCAGCTCGGAGACGTAGGCGATGCGGACGCCGTCCTTGGCGTAGTCCCGGACGGGACTGTGGGCACGCGCCTGGACGCCGACGGTCCGAGGATTCAGCACAATCGTCTCCAGGTGCGGGTCGAGGCGGGTGAGCGCGGTGGTGTCCATCGCCGCGAGCTTCCGTTCGGCGACCTCATGGAGGGTGGTGACCGCGCGGGTCGCGGCGCCCGCGGCTGTCGGAGGTCCGGATGCTGCAGATCACCCACGTCGACCCGGTGGCCCAGACGCTCCGGCTCGGAAAGCGGCCCCACCCCGTCCCTCTGGACCCGGCCTCCTGGACGGTGTTGCACCGCTGTCTCGCTCACCGTGCGGCGTGGCCGACGGCCGACCCTCATGTGATGGTCACCAAAGGGACAAAGGCCGGGAGGCGTCCGGCGTCAACTGCCTATCTCTCCGATGTCCTTGACGACTGCGGATACCCGCCCCGGATGATTCGAAGCACCCGGCTTGTCGACCTGGCGAACACCATGGACCCCAAGCTCGTGGCCGCCGCCTTCGGGATGGACCCGCAAGCCACCCTGATCTATCTCGCCGATCACGTCGATGCCTCCCGCCTGCCCAGTCGAGCAGAATCGCGATGACTTCCGACGCGAAGCCGTCTACTGTCCAGCGGATGAACGCCAAGGACACCGAGCTCACCGATACGTCGGCCGTCATCGTCCGCAGCCAGGACGACCCGACCACCCAGGTCAGGCTCTCCGACCGCTACTTCCCCGACGAGTACGGGACCGGCTTCGCGGTGGAACTGCACGCTGAAGGCCTCCAAGCCCGGCTCGACTCGGTCATCACCTGGGTCTGGGGGCCCGAGTACCTGGCTGACTTCCTCGACAAGCTCGCCGCCGACTTCCGCGGCTGGGAGGGCGAGCGCACCTGGAGCACCCACCACCTCGCCCTGCGGGCCGTCTTCCGGTCCGGTGGCCACGTCGGCCTCACCTGGACTCTCCGGCCATGGACCACCCGGGAAGACTCCTGGGAAGCCTCGGTCACCACCTGGCTGGAGGGTGGGGAACAGATGACCGCCCTTGCCGTAGACGTCCGTCGGTTTCTCGACCGCGGCAATCCAGCTGGAACCCGTTGAATCTCGCCGTCAGCTCGCACAGGTTCGCCGGAACATGTGCGCTTTGGTGAAGGGTGAGTTCGTCGCGACGGCCGTGGCCTTTCGCTCCTCGCGCTCGGTGAAGATCTGGAACAGCGGCTTGGCGCCCTTGCGGTCCAGGTTGAGGTAGCCGAACTCGTCCAGGCACAAAAGATCGATCTTGCTGTAGCGGGCGATCACGGAGGACAGGCGGCGGGCCGCGTCGGCTTCGGCAAGTTCGTTCACCAGCGCCCTGGTGGTGGTGTAGCGCACCGACAGGCCGGTCCCGGTGATCGCAGTGCCGATGCCGATCAGCAGGCGGGACTTGCCGGTGCCGGAATCGCCGATCAGCACTAGATGATCGATTCCAAGGGGTTTAGTGGTCGTAGGCGGTCAGTGCCCGCATGACCGGCTGGCCGGTGTGATCGTTGTGCCAGATGGCGGCGGTGAGCGCGAGGATCCGTTGGAGGACGCGGACCGTGCCACCGCCGGGTGTGCGGCCGCGGTGGCGTTCGAGGTCGAGTTGTCCCTTGAAGGTTTCGTTGATCGACTTGATGACCTGCCGCAAGGGTTTGAACAGCTGTGATCCGGCCCGCTCGGCTTCGCCCTTGCGGGCCGGTCGCGGCCGCACCCCGGCCGGCCACCCTGCACGAGCTGCGCACCGCCCTGTCCCGCTACGGCCTGCCCGGCGACCGCGACCTGTTCGAGCGGAACCTGGCCGCCGCCCTCGACACCTCCCCGATCGGCGACCTGACCGCCGTCGCCGAGGTCATCGCCACCTACCGCCACCGCCTCACCCTGCGCACCAACCCGGAGGCCATGGCCTCCCTCGCCGCACCCATCGGCGGCCAGCAGTGGACCCCCGCCGCCGAGACCTTCGCCCGGCTCCGCGCCGCCTGCGGCGACCGGTGACCGACCAGCCCGAACACCCGGCCCGCTGCACGTTTTCGTCTCCGACGCCGCCGAGCAGGCACTGGCCGCGCTGCGCCCCGGCGAGCTGGACGCGGTCGAGAAGCTGGTCGAGCGCCTGGCGGTCTTCCCGCGGCTGGGCATTCCGGTGCCGGGCGGCACCGATCCGGAGGTCGGCGACTACACCGCCCGCACCGATCCGGCCTCCGACTCCGGCGACCGTATCAGCGTCGCGTATCGCCTACATGAGGGCATGTCCGCGATCTTCGGCCGGGTGTGGTGGCGGTCTCAATGGCGGTCACCTGGTGTTGACCCAGCGTGGTGGCGGTGGGTCGGTCGGTGATGTGGCGGGCGCCTGATGGGTGAGTGCCCTCACACGTGAATGCGGTGCACGACGGCGGATAGTGATGTCCGTTTTGTGTGACTTTGAGGTTATTTGATGGTGGGCTGACGAGTGTTTGCGCAGGCCAGAAGGGTCCGTGAGGATCGTCGCGCTCGGGGCGGACCGCCGGTCGAATTGGTGCCGGCTCTCTTCGACTACGACTGCGGATCGTAAGAGGGGGTCTTGGCGACCGCCGATCCGGTCTGGCAACTTGGCATTTGTCGTCAGCCAC
>NZ_JBVHIP010000042.1:0-67360 GCF_055560495.1 Kitasatospora sp. NPDC023176
ACCGAAACCCCCGTCATCACCCTCGACGCCCGCCGCCGGGACAGCGCCAAAAGCGCCCTCATCACCCTCGTCGAACACGCCCTCCTCGCCCGACTGCGCTGACCGGCACGGCCACGGCCCACCGGACGGGGTGAAGTCCGGTGGGCCGTCGGCGGGTCGGGCTCGGCCGGGTCGGGGCGGGGTGGACTACGCGGAGCGCTCGGACCCTTCGGTCGGCTCCAGCCCGGCCCGGATCAGGCCGTAGGTGTACGCGTCCTCAAGGGCCAGCCAGGAGGCGGCGATCACGTTGTCGGCCACCCCGACCGTGGACCAGGTCGCGGCGCCGTCGGTGGACTCGATCAGCACCCGGGTCTTGGAGCCGGTGCCGTGCTGCCCCTCCAGGATGCGGACCTTGTAGTCCACCAACTCGAAGGTGGCCAGCGGCGGGTAGATGCCCTCCAGGGCCGTCCGCAGCGCCTGGTCCAGCGCGTTGACCGGGCCGTTGCCCTCGCCGATGGCGATCCGGCGCTCGCCCTTGGCCCACAGCTTCACCGTCGCCTCGTTGCCCGAGACCCCGTCCGGGCCCTGCTCGCTGATGGTCCGCCAGGACTCCGGACGGTAGAAGCGGTCCCGGCTGCCGCGCACCTCGTCGCGCAGCAGCAGCTCGAAGGAGGCGTCGGCGGACTCGTAGGTGTAGCCGAGGTTCTCCTGCTCCTTCACCCTGGCCACCACCCGGCCGGCCAGGTCGCGGTCGGCGGAGAGGTCGTAGCCGAGTTCCTTGCCCTTGAGTTCCACCGAGGCCCGCCCGGCCATGTCGGAGACCAGCATCCGCATGGTGTTGCCGACCAGTTCGGGATCGGTGTGCTGGTACAGGTCCGGGTCGACCTTGATGGCGGAGGCGTGCAGGCCCGCCTTGTGGGCGAAGGCCGAGAAGCCGACGTACGGTTGGTGGGTGGAGGGGGCCAGGTTGACCAGTTCGGCGATCGCGTGCGAGATCCGGGTCATCTCGGCCAGCCGGCCCGGGGGCAGCACCCGGCGGTCGTACTTCAGCTCCAGCGCGCCGACCACCGGGAACAGGTTGGCGTTGCCGACCCGCTCGCCGTAGCCGTTCGCGGTGCACTGCACGTGGGTGGCGCCGGCGTCCACCGCGGCCAGGGTGTTGGCCACCGCGCAGCCGGTGTCGTCCTGGGCGTGCATGCCGATCCGGGCGCCGGTCGCCGCGATCACGTCCGCGACGGTGTCCCGGACGCCGGCCGGCAGCATCCCGCCGTTGGTGTCGCAGAGCACCACCACGTCCGCCCCGGCCCGGTGCGCGGTGCGCACCACCGCGAGGGCGTACTCGCGGTTGGCCCGGTAGCCGTCGAAGAAGTGCTCGCAGTCCAGGAACACCCGCCGGTCCTGGGCCCGCAGGAACTCCACGCTGTCCCGGATCATCTCCAGGTTCTCGTCCAGCGTGGTGCGCAGCGCCAGTTCGACGTGCCGGTCGTGGGCCTTGGCGACCAGGGTGACCACGGGCGCGCCGGAGGCGACCAGCGCGGCCAGCTGCGGGTCGTCGGCCGCCTTGCCGCCGGCCCGGCGGGTGGCACCGAAGGCGACCAACCGGGCGTTGTGAAGCTCCAGTTCGGCGGCGGCGCGGGCGAAGAACTCGGTGTCCCGGGGGTTCGCCCCGGGCCAGCCGCCCTCGATGAAGCCGACCCCGAACTCGTCCAGGTGCCGGGCGATGGCCAGCTTGTCCGCCACCGTCAGGTTGATGCCCTCCCGCTGCGCGCCGTCGCGCAGGGTGGTGTCGAACACGTGGAAGCTGTCGTCGGTGCGGCTGACCTCGGTCATGACCCCTGGTTCTCCGTTCGGGGAGGTTGTACTGCTCTGCCGGATTCTCGTCCCGGCTCCACTGTCCAGGATCCCGCGCGCGGCCCCGGTGTTCCCCGGGCCCCTTGTGGGGGCCGTCGGCCGGTCCGAGGGCTGTGCTCAATGGGCTGCGCCCACGGTGTTCACGGGGCTGCGCCGAAAAGCGAAAAGACCCCTCGCGGGTGCGAGAGGTCTGCGCGCGGGTCTGGACGCTCGTGGTCGCTCCGCATCGGGTCCTGCGGGAGCGGTCACTGCGGACCGGCGCGCCTGCTGCTAATAATCAGCGAAAGCGAGGACACGCTGGCAGTCTGGCACAGCATCCGGGATCCGGCCCGCCCGTCTCGCGATGCGGAACGGGGCGGGCCGGAGGGGGTGCCGGCGTCCGTCCGATCAGACGATCCGGTGCAGCCAGTTGTGGGTGTCCGGCTGCTGGCCGCCCTGGATGGCCAGCAGGGCGCGGCGCAGCTCCATGGTGATCGGGCCGGGCTCGCCGGTGCCCACGGTCCAGTCCGCGGCGGCGGACTTCACCGAGCCGACCGGGGTGATGACGGCGGCGGTGCCACAGGCGAAGACCTCGGTGAGGGTGCCGTCGGCGTTGGCCTGCTGCCACTCGTCGGTGGAGATCTTCCGCTCCTCGACCGCGTAGCCCAGGTCGCCGGCGAGCTGCAGCAGCGAGTCGCGGGTGATGCCGGGCAGCAGCGCGCCGGACAGCTCCGGGGTGACGATCTTCGCGTCCTTCCCCTCGCCGAAGACGAAGTACAGGTTCATGCCGCCCATCTCCTCGACCCACCGGTGCTCGGCGGCGTCGAGCCAGACCACCTGGTCGCAGCCCTTCTCGGCGGCCTGCGCCTGGGCGACCAGCGAGGCGGCGTAGTTGCCCGCGCACTTGGCGGCGCCGGTGCCGCCGGGCGCGGCCCGGACGTACTCCTTGGACAGCCAGACCGAGACCGGCTTGATGCCGCCCTGGAAGTAGGCGCCGGCCGGGGAGGCGATGATCATGAAGAGGTAGGAGTTCGCCGGACGGACACCCAGACCGACCTCGGTGGCGAACATGAACGGGCGCAGGTACAGGCTCTGCTCCGGCTCGCTCGGAACCCACGCCCGCTCCTGCTGGACCAGCAGCTCGACGGCCTCCACGAAGGCCCCCACCGGCAGCTCCGGCATCGCCAGCCGGCGGGCCGAGGCCTGGAAGCGCAGGGCGTTGGCCTCGGGACGGAAGGTCGCGATCGAACCGTCGGCCTGGCGGTAGGCCTTCAGGCCCTCGAAGATCGCCTGGCCGTAGTGCAGGGTCATGTTCGCCGGGTCCATCTCGACCGGCGCGTACGGGACGAGCTGCGCGTCGTGCCAGCCACGGCCCTCCGTCCAGCGGATGGTGACCATGTGGTCGGTGAAGACGCGGCCGAAGCCGGGATCGGTCAGCCGGGCCTCGCGCTCCGCCGCGGACAGCGGGTGGGCGGAGGGCTTGAGGTCGAACGTGATGGGCGCCTGGGTCGGCGTGCTCATGGCTGTTTCCTTCACCGTGGGGTTCGTTCGGGCCGCCACCGCCGAAGGAACGTTACGGCGATCCATCGCCGAAACGAACGCACAACGGCACGGCCCACTGTCGATACTCGCATCCAGAGGGCCGTGCCGAACAGCCGCCCGCTCCTTGGGGAGCTGCAAGCTGCGGTTATGCGGTCCGGCCCACCTGGCCGGATCCGCTGGGGTCCGGCCCGCTAGCCGGCTACTCGCCCGGCGAGCGCGTCGCCGACCTCGGAGGTGGACCGGGCGCCGGCCCGCGAGGCCAGGTCCGCCGCGACGGCGGCCTCCACCGTGGCGGCCTCGGCGGCGAAGCCGAGGTGCTCCAGCAGCATGGCGACCGACAGCACGGTGGCGGTCGGGTCGGCCTTGCCCTGGCCGGCGATGTCCGGGGCCGAGCCGTGCACCGGCTCGAACATGGCCGGGAACTCACCGCTCGGGTTGATGTTGCCGCTCGCCGCCAGCCCGATGCCACCGGTCACGGCGGCGGCCAGGTCGGTCAGGATGTCGCCGAACAGGTTGTCGGTGACAATGACGTCGAAGCGCTCCGGCGAGGCGACCAGGTGGATGGTGGCCGCGTCGACGTGCAGGTAGTCGGTGCTGACCTCGGGGAACTCCCGGCCGACCTCGGCGAAGATCCGCGACCACAGGTGCCCGGCGTGCACCAGCACGTTGTTCTTGTGCACCAGGGTGAGCTTCTTGCGCGGCCGCGCCTGGGCCCGGCGGTAGGCGTCGCGCACCACGCGCTCGATGCCGTACGCGGTGTTCAGGCTGACCTCGGTGGCCACCTCGTGCGGCGTCCCGGTGCGCAGCGAGCCGCCGTTGCCGACGTACGGGCCCTCGGTGCCCTCACGGACCACCACGAAGTCGATCTCCGGCTGACCGGCCAGCACGGACTCCACGCCCGGGAACAGCCGGCCCGGCCGGAGGTTGATGTGGTGGTCGAAGGCGAACCGCAGCTTCAGCAGCAGCCCCCGCTCCAGCACCCCGGACGGCACGCTCGGGTCCCCGATGGCACCCAGCAGGATCGCGTCGAAGCCCTTGAGCTCGGCCAGCACGGCGTCCGGCAGCGTCTCCCCGGTCCGGTGGTAGCGCCGGGCCCCGAGGTCGTACTCGGTGGTCTCCAGCTTCACGTCGGCGGGGAGCACGGCGCCGAGGACCTTCAGACCTTCGGCCACCACTTCCTGGCCGATGCCATCACCCGGGACAACTGCGAGACGAATGGTGCGAGACATGCTCGGACCCTACTCCGCCGTCCCAGAGGCTGACACCTGGCGTCCAGCATCTGGACTGGGTCAGGTCAGGTCGATCTCCACCGGGAACGGCTGATCGACCTTCGACTGCTGGTGATGGATGCCGGTCGGGAAATACCGCTTCGACGCCGGCTCCAGCTCGTAGGTGTAGACGACCGGTCGACCTTCGTCGCACCCGACCCGCCAGAAGTGGCGGATACCAGCCGCCGCATACTGGCCGGCTTGATCGCGCGGTCACGCTCGCGCGATTCACTGGCATCCTTGCGGCCTTCTCGGGCTACTCGGCAAAGCATCCTCACACGCCACTCCTCTGAGGGAGCGTGCGTTGCAAGTGGTGCGCCGGGGGCGCGCTTAGGGTGGCGTGGTCCGGGATTCCTGGCAGAACGGGGCGCGTGGGTGAGGACCGAACGGCGGCGGGAGGCACTGGTCTGCGGGGCGGCGGCCGGGCTGGCCATCGGCGGGTACGCGCTGGCGGCGGGGCTGCGCGGGCGGTGGCCGGGCGGGGCGGGCACGGTGGCCGTGCCGTACCACGCGCACCTGTGGGACCTGCTGCACGGACAGGCCGCCGGGGACCTGCTGTTCAACTGGAACAGCGGCTACGGCGTCCCGTTCCTGGCCGACTTCTTCGCCTACCTGATGAACCCGTTCTCCTGGCCGACCGCCCTGCTCCCCCGCGACCAGGGCCAGCTCGCCGTCTTCCTGGTCACCCTGGCCAGCATCGGCCTCGGCACCGCCCTGATGGCCCACCTGCTCGGCCGGCTGCACCCCGGCCCGCGCTGGCTGCGGGTGCCCGCGGCCGTCGGGTACGGGCTCTGCGCCTGGGTGCTGGACGTCGGCGGCGGCGCGCCGATGTGGCTGTGGGGCCTGGTCTCGCTGCCGCTGCTCGGCCTGGTCGGGGACTGGTGCCTGCACGAGCGCCGCTGGGTGGCCGGCGCGCTGTGCGTCGCGCTCGCCTGGGCGGGCAACCTGTACACCGCCGCGCTGGCCACCCTGGTCGCCGGACTCCTGTTCGCCGTACGGCTGTTCGCCACTCCGCGCCCCTTCCGGCACCGGGTCCGGTCCACCGGCCGGGCCGTCACCCTGACCGCCGTCGGGCTGCTGCTCGCCTCCCCCGTGCTGTTCGTCGCCGTCCGGGCCGCGCGCGGTGCCCAGCCGGAGTCCCCGGTGCAGCCGCTCGGCCCGTCCGGCTTCGAGGGGCACCTCGCCCAGCTGCTGCCCGCCACCGGCGGGCGGCCGCTGCCGGACGTGGCGATCGGGGTGCTCGGGCTGCTGCTGGTGTGCGGGCTGCCGTTCAACCGCCGGGTGCGGGTCCGCGAGCGGGCGGCCTGGGGCGTGACGCTGCTGCTGGTGGTGCTCAGCTTCGTCTGGACGCCGACCGTGCTGGTCTGGCACGGTCTGGCGATCCCGGCCGGCGGGCCGTACCGGGTCTCCTTCGTGCTCAGTGGGCTGCTGGTGCTGGCCGGCTGGGTGTCGCTGGCCCACCGGCCGGACCGGTTCACCCTGCTGGGCGGCGGCGCCCTGGTCGCGGTGATCGCCGTCCTGGTGGCCGTCGGGCGCTCGGTGCCCGCCGCCACCTGGGTGCTGCTGGGCGTGGGCGGCGCCGTCCTGCTGGCCGCGCTCCGGGTGCTGGAGCGCCGGCACACCGACCGGCGGGCGAACGCGCTCGCCACCTGGGTGATCGGCGCCGTGGTGCTCGGCAACGCCGTCTGGGCCGGGTACGCGGCGCTCGGCGCGGCCCCCGACGACAGCGTCTCCCCGGCGGCCGTCCGGGCCGGGCACGCCGCGGTGCGGGCCGGCGCCGACTGGCCGGACGGGCGCAGCGACCCGGGCCCGCACGCCTTCACCCCCAACGACCCGCTGCTGCTGAACGGCCAGGGCGGCGGCTACTCCAGCGGCTACCTGCCGACCGCCGCCGCCCTGCTGCTGCACGACCTCGGCGCCGGCTGGACGGCCGGCGGGCGGCAGACCGGGAGCGTCACCGACCCGGTCGGACAGGCCCTGTTCGGCATCGGCGCCCATCTGGACGACGGTCCGCCGCCGCACGGCTTCGCCCCCGTCCGGGCCCTCGCACCGCCGCTGGTCACCGTGCTGCCGCCGGGCGCCCGGACCGGCACCTCCTCGGTCTGGGCCCGCCAGGAGTCGCTGCTCGGCAGCCAGGTGTACGACACCCCGCTGCCCGTCCCGGCGGGCGGCCCGGTGCCCACCCTGCACGGCACCAGCGGCTGGTCGGTGCCGGGCGGCGGGGAGGGCACGGTGTTCACCGCCGCCTGCACACCGGGCTCGACGGCGTACTTCCACGGGGTCTGGTACCGGGGCACGGTCAGCGGCCTGGGCACCGACTACCGCAGCGACGGCGAGCAGCCCACCACGGCGGTGGCGGTCCACCGGCTGGGGACGGTCCCGGCCGACGGCGTGGTCCGGGTGACCCTGCGCTCGGACATCGTCAGCCAGGTCCCCGCCCGCCCGATCGGCTGCCTGCGGGCGGACGCCCTGACCGCCGCCGTCACCCGGCTCACCGCCACCGGCGCCACCCGGGTCGAGGCCGGCGGCCACACCCTCACCGCCACCCTCCCGCCGGGCTCCACCGGCACCGCGCTGCTCTCCGTCCCCGCCACCGAGGGCTGGACCTGCGCCACCGACGGCGGCGGCTCCACCGCCCCCACTCCGGTGCTCGGCATGATCGGCGTCCCGCTCGGCGGCGGCGCCGGCCGGATCTCCTGCGCCTTCCGCCCGCCCGGCCTCACCGAGGGCCTGACCGTCGCCTCCGGCACCGCCGCCGTCCTCGCCCTGGTCGCCGCCTTCGCCCGCCTCTCCCGGCGCCCCACCCGCACCCCCCGCCGCGAGCGCCGTCTGGCCACCCGGCCGTAGCCGGGCGGCGCTCGGAACGGCGACCGGGGCGCCGAAAGGGGCAGCGGAAGGGCGGCCCGCCGACCGGTGTCGGCGGGCCGCCCCTTTCGGCGTACGGGCCTACGGCAGGTCGAGCACCTGGGCCCGGCGGTCGGCCGGGTTGAGGTGGTAGAGCAGCAGGAGCCGGGAGGTGTCGCCCGGGGTGCGGTGCACGTCGAGGACGGTGCCGGGGCCGGCCGGGGTGACCATCGTGGGCGGGCCGGTGAGGCCGGTCCGGACGGTCAGGGCCGGGTGCAGGACGTCCAGCGGCAGGGTGGGGCTGGTGCCGCGCAGGCCGATGGTGGCGAAGGCCTCGGCCGGGTCGGGCCGGCCGGGAGCCGCGACGCCGGTCCAGACGCCGTAGTGGACGGTGCCGTGGCCGGGCGTGACACCGGGCAGGGCGCTCAGCCGGACGGGCAGGACCACGACGTCGCTGTCCAGCAGTTCGGTGTCGGTGTCGCCCCAGTGGGCGTTGAGCGGCTGGACGTCGAGTTCGGCGCCGGTGCGGGCGTCGAGGGCGCGGGAGACCAGGACGTCGCCGCCGCGCAGCCGGTCGGCCTCGAGGATCACGTCGGTGACGCCGTCCCCGTCGGTGTCCAGCGACACCCGTACCCCGTACAGCCCGACCGGGGTGGCCGCCGGGGCCCACAGCCGGGCGCCGACGTACAGCAGGTCGGAGTCGGCGGCCGCGCCCACGGCCCGGAGGTTGGCGGCCCGGTCGCCGGGGTGTTCGACGCAGAGGTCGCGGCTCTGGCCGGCGTCCTCCTGGGTGTCCGCGGGCCGGATGCCGGCGCCGGGTCCGACGGCCTTGCCGCCGCCGGGCGGGCAGTCGGGCCAGCGGTCGTCCTCGCCGCCGAGGGCGAGGGCGCTGACCAGTCCGGGCGCCTCGCCGGGTGCGGCGCTGCCGCCGAGGGTGACGAGGGTGCCGTCCCGGGCGGTCCGGACGGAGGCGGTGGCGCCGAGGTCGCCGGTGGGGCGCGGGGCGGCGAACACCGGGACCCTCAGCTGCGGCAGGGACTGGTCAGTGACCGGGCTGAACAGCACCTGTCCGGACAGCTCGCCCCGGTAGCTGCGGGCCCGGCCGCCCTGCACGGTGTCGATGGTCGGGTCGGGCGTGCGTCCCAACCGCCCGGGTACGGACAGCGTCACCCGGACTCGCGCGGTGCCGCCGGCCGGGACGTCCACCTGGGCGGGCGCCACCTCGAAGGCGGCGCCGGGCAGTTCGGTGGCCGCCGCGTACCGGGTGCGGTAACTCAGCGGTGCGGACGAGTGGTTGTGCAGCTCGATCTCCCGGTCGAGGGTCGTCGGCCCGCCGACCTCGACCGGCCCGTAGGAGACCCCGACGCCGCCCGCCCGGGCGCCTTCCCCCGCCGCGTAGGCGACGACCGGGGTGCGGACCGCCCCGTCGACCCGGGCCCGGCCGGCGCCGGTGCGCTCGGGCCCGTAGACCGGGCCGCCGTGGTCGTCGCCGAGGTAGGTGTCCGTGCTGGTGTTCATCAGCGCGGCCTTGACCTGCTCGACCGGCCAGTCCGGGTGCGCGGCGCGGACCAGCGCGGCCAGCCCGGCGACGTGCGGGGTGGCCATCGAGGTGCCGTTCTCGCGTTCGCCGCCGGTGCCGCTGCCGACCAGGGCGGACCAGATGGTCTCGCCGGGGGCGGCGAGGTCGGGCTTGACCACGCCGGGCAGGCCGATGCCCCGGGAGGTGAAGTCGGTGAGGGTGTCGACCCGGGCCGGCTGGTTCTGCGCGACGGAGCCGTGCAGCGGGTTGCCGGGTGCGGCAAGCCGGACCTGGACGTCGCCTTCGGCGGCGGCCTTGAGCAGTCGTTCGCCGTCCGCCCGGCCGAGCAGGACGGCCGGGATCCGGTCGTCGCCGGAGATCTCGGCGAGATGGTCGGTGTCGGCGGCGTAGAGCGCGCCGATCGCCCCGGCGTCGGCGGCGTGGTCGGCCCGCGGTCCGGAGTTGCAGGCCCGGTCGGGGTCGCGGGTGCGCCAGGTGAGCACCGCGATCCGCCCCTTCAGCCGCTGCTTGTCGGCCTCGCTGAACTCGGTGCAGCCGTCCGCCTGGTCGGCGGGCACGGCGAGCGGGCCGCTGACCTGGGTGCCGGACCAGCCCTGGTAGCGCTCGCTCCAGTGGCCGGGGACGACTCCGGCCAGGTCGGCGGGGGCGAGCACGGTGATGCCGTCCACGTCGGCGTGCCCGTGCACGGAGGCGGCGACGGTGATCGCCCGGACGGCGGTGCCGGGGCTGCCGCCGATGCCGTAGACGTCGCCCTCGTTGCCGGCCGCCGCGATCACCGCGGTGCCCAGTTCGGCGAGCCGGTCGACGGCCAGCGCGTCGGCGTCGTCGGGGCTGCCGAAGCGGCTGCCGAGGGACAGGTTGACCACGTCGAGCCGGTCGCCGAGGTCGCCGTCGCCGTTCGGGTCGGCGGCCAGGTCGAGGGCCTGGGCGAGCCGGTCGGTGGAGCCGTCGCAGCCGAACACCCGGATCGCGTACAGCTGGGCGCCGGGAGCGGCGCCGGGGCCGATCCGGAACGAGGCCGGGTCGAGTCCGGGCCGGTACGGGCCGGTGTACGGGTGGCCGTCGGCGGTGACGCCGTACCCGGCCGCGGTGCCGGCGACGTGGGTGCCGTGCCCGTTGCGCACGCAGTCGAGCGGGTTGTCGCTGGGGTGCGGCACCGGCTGGTGGTTGGGGGCGGCCGGGTCGGGGTTGTAGTCGTCGCCGACGAGGTCCTTGCCGCCGATCACCTTGGCGTTGGGGAACAGCGCGGCCGGAGCGGGCTTGCCGCGTTCGACCGAGCGGAAGGCCTCCTCGGTGCCGGGGCCGCCGAAGTCGGCGTGGGTGTAGTCGATGCCGCTGTCGATGATGCCGATCCGGACGCCCTGGCCGGTGTTCCCGGCCACCGCCGCATCGCCGGACCAGACCTGGGGGGCGCCGGTCAGCGGGACGGAGTAGGCGTTGTCGCGCTGCTTGTTCACGATCGGGTGGACGGCCCGGACGCCGGGCAGCGCCCGCAGCGCGGGCAGCCGGTCGGCGGGGGCACTGACGGCCAGGCCGGTGAGCAGGGTGCGGGTGCGGTAGAGCTCCTGGGCGGCGGGTGCCACGCGCTGGACGGCCACGGCGAGCCGGTCGAGCGCGTCCCCGGCCCGGGAGCGCTGGCCGGCGCCGGCCTGGGCGGCCTCCCGGCGGACGGCCTCCGGCGAGCGCTGGGCCCGGCGCGCGCCCTCGGCGGCGCGCCGCCAGGCGGGGCCGGCCGCCTCGGTGTCGAGTTCGAGCAGGACGGAGGCCTGGCGCCCGGACGGCGGGCCCGCGGTCGGTGGACCGCCGGACGCCGGGGCCGCGGCGAGCACCGCGGTTCCGAGCAGCAGGGTCAGGGTGAGACCGATCCGGGCGATCGGCCGGCGGACGGGTGGCAGGCGCACGAGGGACCCTCTCCCCGGCAAGGGGAGAATGATCCGCATACCGAGGAGGTCGCTGACGCCCGCCCGCGCGGACGTCGATCACCCTTCCGGGGGCCCCAAATTAGGATGATCGCGCACCGCGCACGAGCGACTTCCCCCGGATGGCCGTCAGTTGCACTCCTTGGAGTGACGTCGCGTCAACCCGATCGGCTCAGTAGGCCGATGAACGCCGCCGTCGGCGCCGCCCTGCGCGGCCGGCTCAGTGGTGACCGCTCAGTGGTGACCGCTCAGTGGTGACCGGTGGCGCCGCCGTTGTCCCGGCGGTCCAGCGAGCGCTGCAGCGCGGCGGCGGCGAAGGGGTTCCGCTCGGTCGCCCGGCGGCGGCGCGGGGCGCGGACGGGGGTGGCGGCGGGGGCGGAAGTGGCGTGGCGGTCGGCAGTGGTGGGCATACCGGGCTCCTTGGAAGCGGCGCCGCAGAGCGGCGCGGGAGGGGAGATGGGTACGCGCGGGAGCAGGGATCGCCTGCCCGTGGGGGCGCACGCGCACACGGGCCGCGCGCCCTGGCTACAGGGGCGGCACACCGTATGGCCCTTCCACGGTACGACCCCGCCCCGGCCGTGTCTGCACGAATACTCGGATTTCCTAGTATCTGAGACGGGTGCCACCGGGGCGGACGCAGCAGGGCCCGGACCACCGGGCGAACGGCGGTCCGGGCCCTGGTCAGGGCGCTGGAACTCAGCCCAGGTCGACCGAGCGCGCGAAGCGGGCGCCGATCTCGGCGGCGATCGCCGTCAGCACGTCCTGCGGGATCTCGCTGTCCACGGTGATGGAGGCGAGGGCGGTGCCGCCGTCCCGGGCGACCTGCATGCCCGCGATGTTGATGCCGGCGTCGCCGAGGTGGCGGCCGAGCACGCCGACCACGCCGGGGCGGTCCTCGTACTTGAAGAAGGCCATGTGGTCGGTGAGCGCCACGTCGACGTCGAAGGTGTCCACGCCGACGATCTTCTGGGTCTGCTTCGGGCCGGCCAGCGTGCCGGAGATGGCGATCTCCTCGCCGGTCGCCAGCGTGCCGCGCACGGTGATCACGTTGCGGTGCTCGGCGCTCTCGCTGGAGGTGGTCAGCCGGACCTCGACGCCCCGCTCCTGGGCGAACAGCGGGGCGTTGACGTAGGACACCGTCTCCGCCACCACGTCCTCGAACACGCCCTTCAGCGCGGACAGTTCGAGCACCTTCACGTCGTGCTGGGTGATCTCGCCGCGGACCTCGACGTCCAGGCGGACGGCCACCTCGCCGGCCAGCGCGGTGAAGATCCGGCCGAGCTTCTCGGCCAGCGGCAGACCCGGGCGCACGTCCTCGGCGATCACGCCGCCCTGGACGTTGACGGCGTCCGGCACCAGCTCGCCGGCCAGCGCCAGGCGCACCGACTTGGCGACCGCGATGCCGGCCTTCTCCTGTGCCTCGTCGGTGGAGGCGCCCAGGTGCGGGGTGGCGACCACGTTGTCGAAGGCGAACAGCGGGGAGTCGGTGCACGGCTCCTTGGCGTACACGTCCAGGCCCGCGCCGGCCACCCGGCCCTCGCGCAGGGCGCTGGCGAGCGCCTCCTCGTCCACGATGCCGCCGCGGGCGGCGTTGACGATGCGCACGCTCGGCTTGACCTTGTGCAGCGCCTCGTCGCCGATCAGGCCGATGGTCTCGGGGGTCTTGGGGAGGTGGACGGTGATGAAGTCCGAGACCTCCAGCAGCTCCTCCAGCGAGACCAGCTTGACGCCCATCTGCGCGGCGCGGGCGGCCTGGATGTAGGGGTCGTACGCGACGATCTTCATCCCGAACGCGGACATCCGCTGGGCGACCAGGACGCCGATCCGGCCGAGGCCGACCACTCCGAGGGTCTTCTCGCTCAGCTCGACGCCGGTGTACTTGTTGCGCTTCCACTCGCCCTGCTTGAGCGCCGAGTTGGCGGGAGCGATGTTGCGGGCGACGGAGATCAGCAGGCCGCAGGCGAGTTCGGCGGCGGTGACGATGTTGGAGGTCGGCGCGTTGACGACCATCACGCCGGCCTTGGTGGCGGCGGCCACGTCCACGTTGTCCAGGCCCACGCCGGCCCGGGCGACCACCTTGAGCCGGCGGGCGGCGGCCAGCGCCTCGGCGTCGACCTTGGTGGCGGAGCGGATCAGGATCGCGTCCACGTCGGCGATCGCGGTGAGCAGCTCGGTGCGGTCGGCGCCGTTGCAGTGGCGGATCTCGAAGTCGGGGCCGAGGGCGTCGACGGTGGCGGGCGACAGCTCTTCGGCGATCAGTACCACGCCAGTTTTCACAGTTGTAGCAGTGCTCACGACAGTGGGTCCTTAACTGTCCGGTTCCCCACGGCACATAGGTGGCGTGCGAGGGCGGGGAAGGTGGCATGCCGCGTAGGTAGACGCACGACGCTGTGGGCCTGACGCGCACTCGGAAGTGTTCGGAAGTGTATCGACGGGCCGGGTACCAGGCTGCTCCCGTCCGGCGAAATCACCCGGACGGGAGCAGCCTACTTGTACAAGGGAGTTACGAACCGAAATGGGGCGAAAAGCCTCAGGCCTTGTCGTTGACCCAGCTCATCAGCGAGCGCAGCTTCTTGCCGGTGGTCTCCAGCAGGTGGTCCTCGTCGGCCTTCTTGTACTCGTTGTACTTGGGCAGGCCCGCCTTGTACTCGGCGATCCAGGTGTTGGCGAAGGTGCCGTCCTGGATCTCGGCCAGGACCTTCTTCATCTCGGCCTTGGTGTCGGCGGTGATGATGCGCGGGCCGGTGACGTAGTCGCCCCACTCGGCGGTCTCGGAGACCGACCAGCGCATCTTCTCCAGGCCGCCCTCGTACATCAGGTCGACGATCAGCTTCAGCTCGTGCAGGCACTCGAAGTAGGCGATCTCCGGCTGGTAGCCGGCCTCGACCAGGGTCTCGAACCCGGCCTTCACCAGGGCGGCGGTGCCACCGCAGAGGACGGCCTGCTCACCGAACAGGTCGGTCTCGGTCTCCTCGGTGAAGGTGGTCTTGATGACGCCGGCCTTGGTGGCGCCCAGGCCCTTGGCGTACGACAGCGCCAGGGCGAAGGCGTTGCCCGAGGCGTCCTGCTCGACCGCGACGATCGCGGGGACGCCGCGGCCCTCCTCGTACTGGCGGCGGACCAGGTGGCCCGGGCCCTTCGGGGCGACCATGCAGACGTCGACGTCCGCCGGGGGCTTGATGAAGCCGAAGCGGATGTTCAGGCCGTGGCCGAAGAACAGGGCGTCGCCGGCCTTCAGGTGCGGGGCGATGTCCGCCTCGTAGACGTCGGCCTGGATCGGGTCCGGCACCAGGATCATGATGACGTCGGCCTCGGCGGCGGCCTCGGCCGGGGTGACCACGCGCAGGCCGGCCTCCTCGGCCTTGGCGCGGGACGTGGACTCCGGCTTCAGGCCGACCCGGACGTCGGCGCCGGAGTCGCGCAGGGACAGCGCGTGGGCGTGGCCCTGGCTGCCGTAGCCGATGACCGCGACCTTGCGGCCCTGGATGATGGACAGGTCGGCGTCGTCTTCGTAGAACAGCTCGGCCACGGGGGCACATCTCCTTGCGTGATGGTTGCCGGGTGTGCGGTATTCACCGTATTCCGTCCCGGCGGGGTGCGGTCGTTGTACTTCGGAAGGTGCCGCGCGCCAGCGCGCCGTGGAACGGGCGGTGGTGGGCGACGGGAGGGCGAGACAGCGCTCGGTCAGGCGCTGCGGTCGAGGGCGCGCAGCGAGCGGTCCGTGATGGAACGCGCGCCGCGGCCGATGGCGACCAGGCCGGACTGGACCAACTCCTTGATGCCGTAAGGCTCCAGCATCCGGAGCATGGCCTCCAGCTTGTCCGAGCTGCCGGTGGCCTCGATGGTCACCGCTTCCGGCGACACGTCGACGGTCTTGGCACGGAACAGCTGGACGATCTCGACGATCTGCGACCGGGTCTCGTTGTCGGCGCGGACCTTCACCAGGACCAGTTCCCGCTGGATCGCAGCGGACTGGTCGAGTTCGACGATCTTTATCACGTTCACGAGCTTGTTGAGCTGCTTGGTGACCTGTTCCAGCGGGAGGTCCTCGACGTTGACCACGATCGTCATCCGGGACACGTCCGGATGCTCGGTCGGGCCGACGGCGAGGGAGTCGATGTTGAAGCCCCGACGGGAGAACAGCGCGGCGATGCGGGCGAGCACGCCGGGCTTGTTCTCGACCAGGACGGAGAGGGTGTGCTTGGACATGTGGTTCCTCAGTCGCACAGGAGGGGGTCCGGCGCAGCCGGCCCCGAGAAGGGTGGCGGTGGGCGACGGGCGGGCCAGGGAGGCGGTCAGTCGAGGTCGTCGCCGAAGTCGGGCCGGACGCCCTTGGCGAACTGGATCTCGTCGTTGCTGGTGCCGGCCGCGACCATGGGCCACACCATCGCGTCCTGGTGGACGATGAAGTCGATGACCACCGGGCGGTCGTTGATCGCCATCGCCTGCTCGATGACCGCGTCCAGGTCCTCGGGGCGCTCGCAGCGCAGGCCGACGCAGCCCATCGCCTCGGACAGCTTGACGAAGTCGGGGATCCGGGTGCCCTGGGCCGGCGGCGCGATGCCGTCGTGCTCGGGGCCGGAGTGCAGCACGGTGTTGGAGTAGCGCTGGTTGTAGAACAGCGTCTGCCACTGCCGGACCATGCCCAGCGAGCCGTTGTTGATGACCGCGACCTTGATCGGGATGTCGTTCAGGGCGCAGGTGACCAGCTCCTGGTTGGTCATCTGGAAGCAGCCGTCGCCGTCGATGGCCCAGACCACCGACTCCGGCCGGCCCGCCTTGGCGCCCATCGCCGCCGGGACGGCGTAGCCCATGGTGCCGGCGCCACCGGAGTTGAGCCAGGTGCCGGGCTTCTCGAAGCGGATGTACTGCGAGCTCCACATCTGGTGCTGGCCGACGCCCGCCGCGTAGATCGCCTCCGGGCCGACGAGCCGGCCGATCCGCTCGATGACCTGTTGCGGGGAGAGCTGGCCGTTCGGGGCCGGCTCGAAGCCCAGTGGGTAGGTCTTCTTCCACTCGTCGAGCTTCTGCCACCACTCCGTGTAGTCACCCTTGTGGCCGGCGTCGAACTCGGCCTGGACGGCGACGATCAGGTCGGCCAGCACCTCGCGGGCGTCTCCGACGATCGGCACGTCCGCCGGGCGGTTCTTGCCGATCTCGGCCGGGTCGATGTCCGCGTGCACGATCTTGGCGTACGGGGCGAAGCTGTCCAGCCTGCCGGTGACCCGGTCGTCGAAGCGGGCGCCGAGGGTGAACAGCAGGTCCGACTTCTGCAGCGCGGTGACGGCCGGGACGGAGCCGTGCATCCCGGGCATGCCCAGGTGCTGGGGGTGGCTGTCCGGGAAGGCGCCGAGCGCCATCAGGGTGGTGACGACCGGGGCGCCGGTCAGCTCGGCGAGGATCCGCAGCTCGGTGGTGGCCCGCGCCTTGAGCACGCCGCCGCCGACGTAGAGCACCGGCCGCTTGCTGGCGACCAGCATCTTCGCGGCCTCGCGGATCTGCTTGGCGTGCGGCTTGGTGACCGGGCGGTAGCCCGGCAGCGCGGTCTCGACCGGCCACCGGAAGGTGGTGGTGGCCTGCAGGGCGTCCTTGGCGATGTCCACCAGGACGGGGCCCGGGCGGCCGGTGGCGGCGATGTGGAAGGCCTCGGCGATCACCCGGGGGATCTCGGCCGGGTCGGTGACCAGGTAGTTGTGCTTGGTGATCGGCATCGTGATGCCGCAGATGTCCGCCTCCTGGAAGGCGTCGGTGCCGATCGCCTTGGAGGAGACCTGGCCGGTGATCGCGACGAGCGGCACCGAGTCCATGTAGGCGTCGGCGATCGGGGTGACCAGGTTGGTGGCGCCGGGGCCGGAGGTGGCCATGCAGACCCCGACCTTGCCGGTGGCCTGGGCGTAGCCGGTGGCGGCGTGGCCGGCGCCCTGCTCGTGCCGGACCAGGATGTGGCGCACCTTGACCGAGTCCATCAGCGGGTCGTACGCGGGAAGGATGGCCCCGCCCGGGATGCCGAAGACGGTGTCCGCGCCCACGGCCTCGAGCGAGCGGATGAGCGACTGGGCTCCGGTCATGGTCTCGGCGACGTGCTGGGGAGCGGGAGCGTGGGCGGCCGGGTTGTCCCCGCGGCGGGGGGATGCGGCGTGCTCGGTCATCTGCCTGTCTCTTCTCGGGTTTTGCCGGTCCGGTACTGCGGGCCCCGGTGGTGCGAGGGTGGGGTCCCGGTCCGGGCCGATCGCCGGCTCTGCCTCAATCGTCCCGCTCGATCCGACACGTCGGACTCTTCGGGCCGGTCGGGGCCAGGGGTCTTGCGGATGGAACAGCGTCAGTGCAACAAAAAACCCCTCGTGCCCAAGGGCATGCGAGGGGTGGCGCGTCGGTCTGTCACGAGCGGGGCGTGTGAGCCCACTCAGCCGACGCGCCCGCCAAGTACGAGAATTCGGGTGCGCATGGCAACGACCATCCTCCCGTCCGGGGTGGCGTGTCAAGCAGGTGGGATGACCGTCTCGCCATGCGGACCGGCTCCCGGACCGGCCACGGCCCGGTGTTCGGGCAGGTCGGAGGCCCCGTGGTGAGGTACGACACGTCCTCCCGGGGTGTCCTGGCGGCCACTCGTACGGGCGTCCGCGGCCAGGTAGGCGCGGCGGGCGGAGAGCGAGCCGAGCGGCTTGGGCGGCGGGTAGCCGCGGCGGGCCAGCGCCCGGCGCAGCCGGGTCTCGTCCAGCGGCGGGGCGAAGGCCGAGCCCTGGGCCAGCCGGCAGCCCAGCTCCTGCAACGCGGCGACCTGCCGGGGCAGGTCCACCCCCTCGGCGGCGGTGGCCATCCCGAGGTCCCGGCCGAGCCGCAGGACGTGCCCGGCCAGGGTGCGGCTGAGCCCGGACTCGCCCAGGTCCTGGACCAGCGTGCGGTCCAGCTTGAGCCCGTCCAGCGGCAGCCGGGCGAGCGCCCCGAGCGAGCCGCCGCCCGCGCCGTAGCCGGCCAGCCAGGTGGAGACGCCGAGTCTGCGCAGCGCGGCCAGCCGGCGGCCGAGTTCGTCGGCGAGCCGGTCCGGGCCCATCCGGGCCACCTCGATCATCAGCTCGCCGGCCGGCAGCCCGCTGTCGCGCAGCGCCGCGGCCACCGTCTCGTACAGGCCGGGCGAGCAGAGCCGCTCGACGGAGAGCCGGACGGCCACCGGGACGGGTGACGGCGCGCCGCGGCCCCGGCCGGACGGGTCGCGCCGACCGGCGGCGGCCGCGACCGCCTCGTGGACCAGCCAGCGGGAGAACCGGGTGCCGGCGTCGCCGTGCTCGGCCGAGCGCAGGAACTCGGCCGGGGTGAGCAGCAGTCCGCCCGCCGAGCGCCACCGTACCTGGGCCTCGACGGCGGTGATCGCGCCGCTGGCGAGGTCCACCACGGGCTGGTGGAGCAGGGTGAATCCGCCCTCCCGGACGGCCACCCGCAGCCGCTCCTCCAGTTCGGTGCGGCGCTCCAGGTCGGCCCGCATCGCGGGGGCGTACAGCACCACCCGGCCCTTGCCCTCGGACTTGGCCCGGTACATCGCCAGGTCGGCGTTGCGCATCAGCTCGTCGGCGGCGGCCCTGGGGTCGGCGGCCGGGCCGCGTTCCGGGGTGCCGAAGGCGATGCCGATGCTGGCGGCGACGCCGAGTTCGACGCCGCCGATCCAGTACGGCTCGGACAGCGCGACCCGCAGCCGCTCGGCAAGCTCCTGGACCTGCAGCCGGCCGAGCGGGCCGCAGACCAGCGCGGCGAACTCGTCGCCGCCGAACCGGGCGACAGTGTCCCCGCAGCGGACGGCGCCCTGCAGCCGGCGGGCGGCCTGCACCAGCAGTTCGTCGCCGACCTGGTGGCCGGCGGTGTCGTTGACCGCCTTGAAGCCGTCCAGGTCGAGGAAGAGCACCGCGATGCCGGCGCCGGTGCCGCCCTGCTGGCCGCGGGTGCCGAGGGCGCCGCGCAGCCGCTGGGCGAACAGCGCCCGGTTGGGCAGGTCGGTGAGCGGGTCGTGGAACGCGTTGTGCTGCAACTGGGCCTGGAGCATGACGCGTTCGGTGACGTCCCGGCTGTTCAGCAGCAGCCCGTCGCGGTGCCGGCTGACGGTCGACTCGACGTGCAGCCACTCGCCGACGCCGGAGCTGATCCGGCACTCCACCCGGGCCGAGGGCTCGACGGTGCCCGGGGTGCGGTGGGCGGCGAGCCGCACCCGGGCGAGGTAGCGGCGGACCTCGGAGAGCACCCGGCCCACGTCCTCGGGGTGGACGAGGTCCAGCAGGTTGCCGCCGACCAGCTCCTCCGGGTCCCGCCCGTAGACGCCGAGCGCCGCCGGGGAGACGTACGAGAGCACGCCGTTGGCCCCGGCGATCATGATGACGTCACTGGAGCCCTGTACCAGGGAGCGGAAGTGCGCCTCCTTGTGGGCGAGTTCCTGGGCCAGCGACAGGTTGTCGAGCAGCATCACGCCCTGCCTGAGGATCAGTGCCAGCCCGACGGTGCACGCGGCCGCGGCCACCACGCGGTCCAACTGCCGCCCGCCGAGGGCGTTGTAGAGGATTCCGGCGGTGCACACCGCGGCGGCCGCGTACGGGGTGAGCGCGCTGAAGGTGGTGGCCACCCGGCGGCGCGGCAGGCCACCGGCCGAGGGGTGCTCGCGCAGCGGACGGCGCCGGCCCGGGGACCACGGCGCCCAGGCGAGCAGCAGACTGCCGGAGAACCAGCCGGCGTCCAGCAGTTCGCCGGAGTGGTAGCTGCTGCGCAGCTCCGGGGAGGTGAACAGGGCGTCGCAGGTCACGGTGACGGCGAGCGCGAGCATCGCGGTGTGCACCGCCGCCCGGTTGCCGTCCCGGCCACCGAAGCGCAGCCCGACCACCAGGCTGACCAGCAGGATGTCCAGCACCGGGTAGGCCAGGTTGAGGGCCAGCCGCAGCGGGGAGCCGCTCTCGCCGGCCGCGATCCGGCCGAGCGCCAGGCTCCAGCTGAGGGTGAACAGCGAGCCGGCGATCAGCCAGCCGTCGAGCAGCAGGCACAGCCAGCCGGCCGCCGAACGCGGGTGCTGGGCCAGCACCAGCACGCCGGTGATGGCGAGCGGGGGGAACAGCAGGAAGGCGTAGACGGCGAGCGAGTCCTGCGGCAGCGGGGTGCGCACGACCAGCTCGTACCAGCCCCAGGTGCCGTTGCCGAAGGCGACCATGAACGAGGAGAGACCGAACAGCAGCCAGGCCGGGCGGGCGTGGCCGCCGACCGTGCAGCCGTACACCAGGCAGGACAGCGCGGCCGCGAGGGCCGCCGCGGCGAGCCCGAAGTCGCCCATGAAGATGGCGAGTTGGTGGGATCCCCAGCCGGCGGCGGCGCCCAGCGCATAGGCCAGGCAGAGCGCGCCGAGGGTGAGGCCGGGCAGTGTGCGGCTCCCCCGGAGCCGGCTCAGCGGGCCGCGCCGGACGGGCCCGGGCGGGTCGGCGACGGACGCGTCGGCGGGCGGCGCGCCCGGTCGTCCGGCTTCGGGCAGCACCGTATCGGTGGAGCTCACTCTGCCTCTCCCCCTCCGGCCCGGGGCCTGGCGCCCCGGCCACGGACCACCGGCCGCGTACCTCTCGGCCGTACGCGGTGGCCTGGCGCCCCGTCAGGACGGCGACCCAGGGGGCGGGCGGCCTTCCGGCCGCCGCACCGCACCGATGCTCCCGCTCGGGACCCTACACCAATTCCGTCACTCAATGACACGCACACTCAACTTAGAGTAATGGCGACAAGGCGGGGAAATGGAGCCGAATCCGACCGATCGGCCCGGTTGGCGGCGGCGCGCGGGCAGGGGCTCACGCGGCGCGCACGGGAGCACGCGACGGCGCCCGCCCACCCGGGACGGGCCGTCGCCGACCGTCCGGGTACGGTCGGCGACCTGCGGATTCACCGACCCGAGGGGGCCAGGTCATCGGGGAACAGCCGCAACCGGTGGGCCAGCGCGGCGGCCTCGCCGCGACCGCCGACCTCCAGCTTGCCCAGGATGTTGGACACGTGCACGCTTGCGGTCTTAGGAGAGATGTACAACTCCTCGGCTATCTGCCGGTTGGTCCAGCCCCGCGCGAGCAACCGGAGCACGTCCCGCTCACGGGGGGTGAGCCCGAAGGAGTCCCCGACGGCCTGGGCCGGCACCGCCGCGACGGGCGGCCGCTCGGCCGGGGTCAGCGCCAGCCCGGCCCGCTCGGCCAGCGCGGTGACCTGCGCCCCGAGCGGCCGGTCGCCCCGGACGGCCGCCAGTTCGCCCGCCTCGCGCAGGAGTTCGGTCGCGGCCTCGCGCCGCCCGGCCCGCACCTGCGCCTCGGCGGCCCGCAGCAGGGCGAGGGCCAGCGGGTACGGCAGACCGGTCGGCCGCAGCTCGGTGACGGCCCGGGCCCACTGCTCGGCGGTGTCCGCGGCGGCGGCCCGGGCCAACTCGGCCTCCAGCAGCCGGGCCCAGCCGTGGTGCAGCGGAGACTGGGGCCGCAGGTCGGCGGCGGCCGCGGCGATCGCCGCCAGCGTCCCGGCCCGGCCCGCCTCGGTCTCCGGCCGTCCCAGGCAGTCCGCCTCCACTCCGGCGGCCTCCACCAGCAGCGGGTAGACGTCGGACTCGTAGCCCAGCCGCCCCTCCTCCGCGAGCGCGGCGAGCAGTTCGGCCCGGGCGTCCAGCGGCCGCCCGCCGTGCGCGGCGATCCGCACCGCCAGCCGGCTGATCGGCACGCTGTGCTGCGCCTGGCCGACCCGGTTGGCCGCCCGGGCCTGGGCCAGCATGGTCGCCGCGGTCGCGAAGTCCCCCCGCAGCACGGCGAGGTCGCCGCGCATCCGGTCCAGGAACTCGGCATGGGAGCCGGGCAGGCCGAGCAGCTCGCTGGCGGTGAGCATCTCCTCGGCCTCCCGCACCTGCCCGAGGTCGGTCAGCGCCTCGACCAGGTTGCCGGCCAGGATGTTGCCGATGTTGCGCTGCAGCCCGTTGCCCTCCGCGAACTCCAGGCCCTCCCGGGCCAGCCGGACGGCCTCGTCGGCCCGGCCGAGACCGCGCTGCATGCTGGCCAGGTTGTTGATGCCGCGCAGCAGGAGGTCCGGGATGCCCAGCAGCCGGGCCCGGTCGATCGCCGCCGTCAGCTCGGCCAGCCCGCCCTCGGCGTCGCCCAGCAGGTCGTAGCGCAGGCTGCCGAGGGTCATCCGGGCGTGCACCTCGACCGAGTGGGCGCCGACCTGCCGGGCGATCCGGATCGCCCGCTCGGCCAGCTCCAGGTGCTCCATCCGCGGGGTCTTGACCACCGCCACCCCGGCGGCCAGCGCGAACACCTCGGCCTGCACCGCGGACGGCGGCATGTGCTCCACCAGCCGGTGCGCGCGGGTGATCTCCTCGTCGTCACCGGAGCGGCGCAGGTTGCCCAGCATCCGGGCCCGGTTGATCCGGAACCAGGCCGAGCGCACCGGGTGCTCCGCCTCGTCGACCAGCCGGAGCCCGCGCTTGGCCAGGCTCAGGCCGCGCTCGCGGTCGCCGCAGCGCCGGGCCGCGACCACCGCCTCGGCCAGCACGTCGACCAGCTGGATCCGGTCGCAGTCCGCGTCCGTGGGGCTGTGGTCGCAGGAGCCGGGCGGGTAGGTCTCGGCCCAGTCGTACGGGCGCAGGGTGTGCGTCAGCACCTCCTCGGAGACCAGGTCCCACAGCTCCAGGGCCCGTTCCAGCATGCCGAGTTGCTCGGCGAAGGCGTTGCGCCGGCGGGCCGCCCGGGCGGCGTCCAGGGCGGTCGGCAGCGCGCGGGCCGGGTCGTGGGCGTGGTACCAGTAGTTGGCCAGCCGGGCGGGCAGCGCGTCGGCCGGGACGAGCTGCGGCCGGGCCTCCACGGCGAGCGCGAACTTGCGGTTGATCCGGTGCCGTTCGCCGGGCAGCAGGTCGTCCGAGACCGCCTCGCGGACCAGCGCGTGCCGGAACCGGTAGCCCTCGCCCTCGCTGTCCGGGCGCAGGATGTTGGCGCCGACGGCCGCCCGCAGCGCCTCGATCAGCGCCTCCTCGTCGTCGGCCAGGACAGCGGCCAGCAGGGCGTGTTCGACGTGCGAGCCGCCCTCGGCGGCGATCCGCACCACCCGCTGGGCCTCCTCGTCCAGCCCCTCGACCCGGACCAGCAGGATGTCCCGCAGCGAGTCGGTCAGCCCGGCGCCGCAGCCGTCCTCGAAGGCGGTGGCCAGCTCCTCGACGAAGAACGGGTTCCCCTCGGAACGGCGCAGGATCCGGTCCACCAGCTGGCGGTCGGGCGCGCCGGTGCCGAGGATGCCGGCCAGCTGGGCCGCGACCTCGCGGCGGCCGAAGCGTGCCAGCTCCAGCCGCTGGACGGTGCGCAGCCGCTCCAGCTCGGCCAGGAAGGGGCGCAGCGGGTGGCGGCGGTGCAGGTCGTCGGTGCGGTAGGTGGCGACCAGCAGCACCCGGGAGCGGTGCAGGGTGCGCACCAGGAAGGCCAGCAGTTCGCGGGTGGAGCGGTCGGACCAGTGGAGGTCCTCGATGGCGAGCACGAGGGTACGTTCCGCGCCGAACCGTTCGAACAGTCGTGCCGTGTGCTCGAACAGCCGGGCCCGGCCGTACTCGTCGTTGGGTTCGCCGTCCGCCTCGCCGAACTCGGAGAGCAGCCTGGCCAGGTGGCCCTCGCTGCCGGCCGCCGCGGCCTCGAACTCGGCGCCCAGCGCGCGGTGCAGCCGGCGCAGCGCGGCGGCCAGCGGCGCGTACGGCAGGCCCTCGGCGCCGACCTCCAGACAGCTGCCGAGCGTGGTGACCGCTCCCCCGTCGGAGGCCCGCTGCAGGAACTCCTCCAGCAGCCGGGTCTTGCCGATGCCGGCCTCGCCGCCGATCAGTACGGCCTGCGGGCTGCCGGTGCCCGCCCGGCGCAGCGCGTCGGTCAGTTCGGTGATCTCGCTGCCGCGGCCGACGAAGACGGGACTCACCGATATCTGCTGCATGGAGGCGAGCATGCCATAGCCGGAGCCGCCGGTGAGAGGGGTTATCTCCGCCGGCGAACGCCCGGAGGGGGAGGCGCTCACCCGCGGCGCCTCCCCCTCCGGAACTCCATCGGCACCGTCGCGGTGCCGCACCGTCAGCATTCCGGCTGACGCACGGGGCGCCGCTGGAAGCGGGCGGCCACCGGACGGCGGCGCAGGCGGGCGGCCTGCTTGGCCTCGCGGACCAGACGCTCGTGCTCGGCGCGGAGTTCGAGCTCGTGGGCCTGCTGCTGGATGAGCTGGTACTCGATCACTTCGGGTTCCCCCTCGGGTTTCACTTTCGTTTCCCTGACAAGTAAGAGCTTCCTCCCCCAGTGGGGGGTGCCACATCGGGAGCGTGCCCCATCTTTCGAAGGCCGGGTGCCTTAGATGGGGAGCCAAGAAAGGTTTAAGGCCCTGCCTCACCTAGATACATAGGTGAGACAGGGCCTTAGGCCTTACTTAGAGGGCCTTAGATGCCTTAGACGCCTTAGGAAGGCGGGCTTGACGACCTAGGAACCCGATGCTTCTCAGGCGGGAGCCGCCCAGCTTCCCCAGGCTGTGCCTACTGGCCTTCCACGGCAAGCCGCTCCAGGCTGTGCCTACTGACCTTCCACGGCAAGCCGCTCCAGGCTGTGCCTACTGACCTTCCACGGCAAGCCGCTCCAGGATCAGATCCTTGACCCGGGCCGCGTCCGCCTGGCCACGGGTGGCCTTCATGACCGCGCCGACCAGCGCGCCCACGGCCGCCACCTTGCCGTCGCGGATCTTGGCGGCGACCGCCTCGTTCTCGGCGATGGCCTGGTCCACGGCGGCGCCCAGCGCGGAGTCGTCCGAGACCACGGCCAGGCCGCGCTTCTCGACGACCTCGTCCGGCTCGCCCTCGCCGGCCAGCACGGCCTCGATGACCTGACGGGCCAGCTTGTCGTTCAGCTTGCCCTCGGCGACCAGCGCGGCGACCCGGGCGACCTGCGCCGGGGTGATCGGCTGCTCGCTCAGCTCGGTGCCGGTCTCGTTGGCCCGGCGGGCCAGCTCGCCCATCCACCACTTGCGGGCCTGGTCGGCGGGGGCGCCGGCCGCGATGGTCTCCTGGATCGGCTCGACCGCGCCGGCGTTGAGCACCGACTGCATGTCCTTGTCGGACAGGCCCCACTCGGCCTGCAGCCGGGCGCGGCGCACCCGCGGCAGCTCCGGCAGGCCGGCCCGCAGCTCCTCGACCCACGCCCGGGCGGGGGCCACCGGCACCAGGTCCGGCTCGGGGAAGTAGCGGTAGTCCTCGGCGTTGTCCTTGATCCGGCCCGAGGTGGTGGAGCCGTCCTCCTCGTGGAAGTGACGGGTCTCCTGGACGATGGTGCCGCCGTCGGTCAGCACGGTGGCGTGCCGCTGGATCTCGAACCGGGCGGCCCGCTCCACGCTGCGCAGGGAGTTGACGTTCTTGGTCTCCGAGCGGGTGCCGAACTTCTCGGTGCCGTTCGGGCGCAGCGACAGGTTGACGTCGCAGCGCATCTGGCCCTTGTCCATCCGGGCCTCGGAGACGCCCAGCGCCTTGATCAGCTCGCGCAGCTCGGCCACGTACGCCTTGGCGACCTCGGGGGCGCGCGCGCCGGCGCCGACGATCGGCTTGGTGACGATCTCGATCAGCGGGATGCCGGCCCGGTTGTAGTCGAGCAGCGAGTGGGTGGCGCCGTGGATGCGACCGGTGGCGCCGCCGACGTGGCTGGACTTGCCGGTGTCCTCCTCCATGTGGGCGCGCTCGATCTCCACGCGGAAGGTCGAGCCGTCCTCCAGCTGCACGTCGAGGTAGCCGTTGAAGGCGATCGGCTCGTCGTACTGCGAGGTCTGGAAGTTCTTGGGCATGTCCGGGTAGAAGTAGTTCTTCCGCGCGAACCGGCACCACTCGGCGATCTCGCAGTTCAGCGCCAGGCCGATCTTGACGGCCGACTCCACGCCCACCGCGTTGACCACCGGCAGCGAGCCCGGCAGGCCCAGGCAGGTCGGGCAGGTCTGGCTGTTCGGCTCGGCGCCCAGCTCGGTCGAGCAACCGCAGAACATCTTGGTCTTGGTACCCAGCTCGACATGGACCTCAAGGCCCATCACCGGGTCGTACGACGCGAGAGCGTCCTCGTAGGAGACCAGGTTCATGACGCTCACAGCGTCCCTTCTCACTTGAAGCTTGGGAGGTACGGGCCCGGCCCCGCGTCGCGCGGGGCCGGACTCCAGGGCGTGCCCTGCGGGTCCTTGCCGGGGCTGCCACAACCCGCAGGACACGCCCTGGGCGCTCAGCTCAGCTCAGCCCAGCAGCACGTCGTCGGAGGCGAGCTGACGCAGCTCGCGCACCAGCAGGGCCGTGCCGGTGATCAGCGCGGCGGCGCCGACCAGGGCGTTGACCAGCTTGAGGGTGTCGCTCTCCTCGCGGGCCTTGCGGACGTCCTTGGCGATGGAGACCGCACCGAACGCGCTGGTGCCGATGGACAGCCACAGGCCGGGCTTCGAATGCTTCCATCCCTTGATGGAGCTCGGGGCCTTCGCCTTTTCGATCTTGCTCACAGTGCCGGTACCTCCTCCAGCAGGGTGTGCCCCCACTTGTCGTTGAGAGCGGCCTCGACGGCGCCGCCCACGCGGTACAGGCGGTCGTCCGCCATCGCGGGAGCGATGATCTGCAGGCCGACCGGGAGATTGTCCTCCGGAGCCAGGCCGACCGGCAGCGACATGGCCGCGTTGCCCGCAAGGTTGGACGGAATCGTGCACAGGTCGGCCAGGTACATCGCCATCGGGTCGTCGGCGCGCTCGCCGATCGGGAAGGCGGTGGTCGGCGTGGTCGGCGAGACCAGCACGTCCACGCCGGCGAAGGCCGCGTCGAAGTCGCGCGAGATCAGCGTGCGGACCTTCTGGGCCGAGCCGTAGTACGCGTCGTAGTAGCCCGAGGAGAGGGCGTAGGTGCCCAGGATGATGCGGCGCTTGACCTCGTCGCCGAAGCCGGCCTCGCGGGTCAGCGCGGTGACCTCCTCGGCCGAGCGCGAGCCGTCGTCGCCGACCCGCAGGCCGTAGCGCATGGCGTCGAAGCGGGCCAGGTTGGAGGAGCACTCCGACGGCGCGATCAGGTAGTACGCCGGCAGCGCCAGGGTGAAGGACGGGCAGGACACCTCGACGACCTCGGCGCCCAGCTCGCGCAGCAGCTCCACCGACTCGTTGAAGCGCTGCATCACGCCGGTCTGGTAGCCCTCGCCGGCGAACTCCTTGACGACGCCGATCCGCATGCCGCGGATGTCGCGCATCTTCGCGGCCTCGACCACGGCCGGGACGGGCGCGTCGATCGAGGTGGAGTCCAGCGGGTCGTGCCCGGCGATGGCCTCGTGCAGCAGCGCCGCGTCCAGCACCGTACGGGCGCAGGGGCCGCCCTGGTCCAGGCTGCTGGAGAACGCGACCAGGCCGTAGCGGGACACCGAGCCGTAGGTCGGCTTGACGCCGACGGTGCCGGTGACGGCGCCGGGCTGGCGGATCGAGCCGCCGGTGTCGGTGCCGATCGCCAGCGGGGCCTCGAAGGCGGCCAGCGCGGCGGCCGAACCGCCGCCGGAGCCGCCGGGGATGCGGGTGAGGTCCCACGGGTTGCCGGTCGGGCCGTAGGCGGAGTTCTCGGTGGAGGAGCCCATCGCGAACTCGTCCATGTTGGTCTTGCCGAGGATGACGACGCCGGCGTCCTTGAGACGGGTCGTCAGGGTGGCGTCGTAGGGCGGGATCCAGCCCTCGAGCATCTTGGACCCGCAGGTGGTCGGGATGCCCTTGGTGGTGAAGACGTCCTTCAGCGCGAGCGGGACGCCGGCCAGCGGGCCCAGCTCCTCGCCCTTGGCGCGCTTGTCGTCGACGGCCTTGGCGGCGGCCAGCGCGCCCTCGGTGTCGACGTGCAGGAAGGCGTTGACCTTCTTGTCGACGGCCCCGATGCGGTCCAGGTGCGCCTGGGCGACCTCGACGGCGGAGACCTCGCCCTTGGCGATGGCGCCCGCGGTCTCAGCGGCGGTGAAACGGATCAGCTCGGTCATATCGGTCAGTCCTCCCCGAGGATCTGCGGCACACGGAAACGCTGCTCCTCGGCGGCGGGGGCGCCGGACAGCGCCTGCTCCGGGGTGAGCGACGGCCGCACCTCGTCCGCGCGCATGACGTTGGTCAGCGGCAGCGGGTGGGAGGTCGGCGGGACGTCCTGTCCGGCGACCTCGGAAACGCGGGCGACCGCGCCGATGATCACGTCGAGCTGCTCGGCGAAGTGGTCCAGCTCTTCGGGCTTCAGCTCAAGACGCGACAGCCGGGCGAGGTGGGCGACCTCCTCGCGCGTGATGCCAGGCATGCAGCGATCCTCAGGGTGAGTTCTGGTGAGGCCCGGCGGAGCCTGCGGCGCCGCCGGGCCCGGGCAGGAGCAGCCGGTTCGGCGCTCCGTCCTCGTGGTCTTTGGACCCCATCCTATGGGGCCCGGCCCGGCCACCGGCCAACGAGTAGAGGTACGGCCCCGTTACCGCGATCCGCGGGTGCCGGTCACTGGGGCCTGGTGCGGGCCCAGCCCTGGGCGCCCGGCGCCTGGAAGCCGATCTGCGCGGCCGGCATCGCCGGGCCGCGCTGGACGCCCTGGACGGCGGGCGGCAGCACCGGCGGGAGGGTCGGTGGCAGCACCGGCAGCACCGGTGGCAGCGCGGCGGGCTGGACGGCCGGCTTGACCGCGGCGGGCCGGTCCACCGGCTTGATGATCGACGGGAGCTGCGAGGCGGGGCCGAAGCGCTCCACCGTCGGGGCGCCGGTGGTGCGGTGCACCCGCAGCCAGGCGGTGGCCTGCTCGGCGGGCAGCGCGGCCGACACCAGCCAGCCCTGGACGGCGTCCACGCCCATGCAGTGCAGCCGCTCCCAGGTCTCGTCGTCCTCGACGCCCTCGGCGACGACGGTCAGACCGAGCGAGTGGGCCAGCTCCACCGAGCAGCGGACCACCGCCGCGTCGTGGTCGTCGATGACCATCCGGGAGACGAAGGAGCGGTCGATCTTCAGCTCGCCGACCGGCAGGCTGCGCAGCCGCACCAGCGAGGAGTGGCCGGTGCCGAAGTCGTCCAGGGACATCCCGACGCCGTAGCCGCGCAGCTCCGCCAGGGTGTCGGCGGCGCGCCGGGAGTCGTCCAGCAGCAGCCGCTCGGTGATCTCCAGCTGGAGCGCGTGGGCCGGCACCTGGTGGCGGACCAGGTGCCCGGCGACGCGCTGGGCGAAGCCGGGGTTGAGCACGTCGCGCGGCGAGACGTTGACCGCGACCTGCACCTGGAGGCCCAGGTCGCGCCAGTAGGCGAGCTGGCCGACGGCCGCCTCCAGCACGTAGTCGGTGAGCCGGGGCATCAGGCCGCTGGACTCGGCGAGCCCGACGAACTCGTCCGGGGAGACGTTCCCCTGCCCGGGCCGCTCCCAGCGCAGCAGCGCCTCCAGGCCGACCACCCGGCCGTCGAAGGCCACCTTCGGCTGGTAGTGCAGCTGAACCTCGCCGGTCTCCAGGGCCCGGCGGAGGTCCCCGAGCAGGCCGATCCGGTACGGGGTGTCGGCGTCCTGGGTCTCGTCGTACTGGGCCACCCCGCTGCACTCGCGCTGGGCATGGCCCATCGCCACGTCGGCCCGGCGCAGCAGTGACTCGGCGTCCTGGGCGCCCTGCGGGTAGACGCAGACGCCGGCGCTGGCCTCCAGCACCAGCAGCAGCCCGTCCAGCCGGATCGGCGCGGCGAGTTCGGCGATCAGCGCCTTGGCGACGCGCTCCAGGCTGTCCGGGCAGTTGATCCCGGGCAGCAGGACGGCGAACTCGTCGCCGCCCATCCGGGCCACCATCGGGCGGCCGCGCCGGTAGTGCCGGGGCAGGCCGGCGAAGACGTCGTCGATGGACTCCCGGGTGGCGCTGCCGGCCGGGCCGCCGGAGCGCAGCGCCCGATGGAGTCGGCGGGCGATGTGAACCAGAAGGCGGTCACCGGCCGTATGACCAAGTGTGTCGTTCAACGATCGGAAGCGGTCGAGGTCAAGCAGGATGAGACCGACGCTGTAGCCTTCCTCGCGCTCGACGATCGCCTCCTGGGCGGCCAGCAGTAAGGCCTGACGGTTGGGCAGATCCGTCAGGGGGTCGGTCAGCTGGTCGCGGGCGCGGTCGCGGGCGATCCGCCAGGCCGCCACCAGGACGGCCAGCGGGACCGCGAACAGCGGCAGCAGTTCGGGTTCGTACCGGTAGACCAGGACGGCCAGCGGGATGAGCGGCGCGGCTCCGGCCAGCAGCACGCCGAGCAGCAGGACCGCACCCGCCACCCCCTGCGGCGGGCGTGTGGGCGCGCCGCCGGTCGTACGATCCATAAGCCCTGTCCTCCGTCGGGCCCGCCCCGTCAGGCCGCCTTACGGTGAGGCACCGTGCTGGTACCGACAGCTGCCGGGCATGGAGCGACCCCGAGGAGCACCGGCTCAGCCGGTGCCCCCACCCCTGCTGACACTCTGTTGCGCTCCAGGGTATGCCGGGGTCCACCCGGTGGGCAGACTTTCGGACAACCGGAAACGCGCCACCGCTCCCGGGTGTCACACAGTGACACAATGCCCGCTTTCACTGGACGACACCCGGTGACGTTGCATCAGGACGATAACAACACGGATCGGGCCACCGGCCGCTCGGGTCCGCTCCGGATCAGCCCTCGGCGGGGGCCTCGACGGGCTCGGCGGCCGGCTCCGGCTCCGGAAGTCCCAGGTGGGCGCGGGCGGCCGACGGTCCGTCGGCGAGCAGGACGGCGAAGCCCGCGTCGTCCAGCACCGGCAGTCCGAGCTGGACGGCCTTGTCGTACTTCGATCCAGGGTTGTCACCGGCGACCACAAAATCGGTCTTCTTCGAAACCGAACCGGTCACCTTCGCTCCGCGCGAGGTCAGCGCCTCCTTGGCACCGTCCCGGGTGTGGCCGGCCAGCGTCCCGGTCACCACCACCGTCAGCCCCTCCAGCGGGCGCTCCGCCGCCTCCTCGTCCGCGAACTCCTCGACGAAGCGCACGCCCGCGGCACGCCACTTCTCCAGGATCTCCCGGTGCCACTCCTCCTCGAACCACTCCTTGATCGAGCGGGCGATCGTCGGTCCGACGCCCTCGACCGCGGCCAACTCCTCCTCGGTGGCCGAGAAGACCCGGTCCAGGTCACGGAACTCCCGCGCCAGCTCCTGCGCCGCGACCGGGCCGACGTGCCGGATCGACAGGCCGTTCAGGAAGCGCCAGAGCGGACGCTCCTTCGCCCCCTCCAGGTTGTCCAGCAGGGTCTGCAGCGACTTCTTGGGCTCGCCCTTGGTGGTCGCGAAGAAGAAGACCTCCTTCTCCTTGCCCGTCTTGTCGTCCAGCTTGGGCATGCCGGTCTTCTGGTCGCGCACCAGCACCTTGATCGGCAGCAGCTGCTCATCGGTCAGCCCGAAGACGTCGCCCTCGTTGCGCACCGGCGCCTCGGCCGGCTCCAGCGGCTGGGTCAGCGCGGTGGCCGCCACGTAGCCGAGCCCCTCGACGTCCAGGCACTGCCGCCCGCCGAGGAAGGCGATCCGCTCCCGGATCTGGGCCGGGCAGTGCTGGGCGTTGGGGCAGCGCAGGTCGATGTCCCCCTCGGACATCGGGCGCAGCACGGCGGCGCACTCCGGGCAGTGCGAGGGCATCACGAAGGCCTGCTCGGTGCCGTCCCGCAGGTCGTAGACCGGCCCGAGGATCTCCGGGATCACGTCGCCGGCCTTGCGCAGCACGACGGTGTCGCCCAGCAGGACGTCCTTGGCCTTGACGATCTCCTGGTTGTGCAGCGTCGCGTACTGCACCATCGAGCCGGCCACCTTCACCGGCTCGGCCAGCACCGCGTACGGGGTGGCCCGGCCGGTTCGGCCGATTCCGACCTTGATCTCGGCGAGCTTGCCGGTGACCTCCTCCGGCGGGTACTTCCAGGCGATCGCCCAGCGCGGGGACTTGGAGGTGGCGCCGAGCCGGCCCTGCAGGGCGATCTCGTCCACCTTCACCACGACGCCGTCGATCTCGTGCTCGACCGAGTGCCGCTGCTCGCCGAAGTGCTTGATGAAGGCCCGGACCTCGGCCAGCGTGCCGACCACCTCGTTGTGCCGGGCGGTGGGCAGCCCCCAGTCGTGCAGCAGCCGGTAGGCGTGCGACTGGTTGTCGATGTCGAAGCCGACCCGGGCGCCGATGCCGTGCACCACCATGTGCAGCGGGCGGGAGGCGGTGACGTGCGGGTCCTTCTGGCGCAGCGAACCGGCGGCGGCGTTGCGGGGGTTCATGAACAGCCGGATCATCGCCCGGGGCCGCCGGCCCTCCTTGGCGCGCTCCTCGTTCTCCTGCCGGCGGCGCTCGTTCTCCGCCGCGAAGGAGGCGTTGAGCGCGTCGAACTCCTCGGTCGGGAAGTAGACCTCGCCGCGGATCTCCACCAGCTCCGGGACGTTCTCGCCCTTGAGCTGGTGCGGGATCTCCCTGATGGTGCGGACGTTGGCGGTGATGTCCTCGCCGACCCGGCCGTCGCCGCGGGTCGCCGCCTGCACCAACTGGCCGTTCTCGTAGGTGAGGTTGACGGCCAGGCCGTCCACCTTGAGCTCGCACAGGTAGTGGTACTCGATGCCGTCCAGCTCGGTGGCGACCCGGTCCGCCCAGGCGGCCAACTCCTCGTCGTCCATCGCGTTGTCCAGGCTGAGCAGCCGCTCGCGGTGCTCGACCTCGGCGAACAGCGCGGTGGCGGCTCCGCCGACCCGCTGGGACGGCGAGTCCGGCGTCACCAGGGCCGGGTGCTCGGCCTCCAGCGACTCCAGCTCGCGCATCAGCGCGTCGAACTCGGCGTCGCTGACGACCGGAGCGTCCTGCTCGTAGTACCGGGCGCGGTGGTCGGTGATCTCCTTCGCCAGCTCGGCGTGCCGCCGGCGCACCTCCGCCGGGACGTCCTCCCAGCCCTCGACAGCCGTCACCGCAAGCCCTCCTACGTTCTCATTCCGGGTTGTCCACCAGGCTCTGCGCCGCCCGTGCCGCGAGCGACAGCGCCCTGCGCGCGTACGCCGGGGAGGCCCCGGCCAGACCGCAGGTCGGCGTCACCAGCACACGACGGCCCAGCAGCTCCGGAGCGAACCCGAGCCTGCGCCACAAGGTCCTGACCCCCTGGACACTACCGGCCGGGTCGGACACCGCCTGGTCAGTGGCGGGGACGACACCAGCGAGGATCGCCGTGCCGCCCTCCACCGCCTCGCCCAGATCGTCGTCCTGGCGCTCGGTGAGGAGGGAGAAGTCCAGCGAGATCCCGGCGACCCCGGCCCGGCGCAGCAGCGGGACCGGGACGTCCGGGGCGCAGGAGTGCACGACCACGGGGACGTCCAGGCTCGTGATCACCTGCCGCAGCACCTCCTCGGCGACCTGCCGGTCCACCGCGCGCAGCCGCTGGAAGCCGCTGGCGGTCTTCACCGACCCGGCCAGCACGGCGGGCAGCGAGGGCTCGTCCAGCTGCAGGACCGGCTGCGCGCCCGGGACGCGCTTGCGGACCTCGGCGAGGTGGCGGCGCAGGCCCTCGGTGAGCGAGCCGGCGATGTCCCGGCAGGCGCCCCGGTCGGCGAGCGCCTTCTCGCCGTGCTTGAGCTCGATGGCCGCCGCCAGCGTCCACGGGCCGACGGCCTGGACCTTGAGCGCGCCCTGGTGGCCCTGGGTGAACTCCTCCAGCGCGTCCAGGTCCTCGCCGAGCCAGGAGTGGGCCCGCCGGGTGTCCCGGCCGGGGCGGTCGGTGAACCGCCAGCCGCTGGGCTCGGTCTGCGCGAACAGCTCGACCAGCAGGCCGGCGCCGCGGCCGATCATGTCGGCGCCCGGGCCGCGCGCGGGCAGCTCGGGCAGGAACGGCAGGTGCTCCAGCGCACCGGTGGCGGTCTTGGCGGCCTCCCGGGCGTCGGTGCCGGGCAGCGAGCCGACGCCGGTGGCGGCGCCGCGCAGGTCGGGGAAGGGGTGTCCGGTACTCACCCGCCCGAGCCTACTCATGCGGACGGCCCCGGTGCCGAGCGCGGGGCTCGGCAGCGGGGCCGTCGGCTGGGGAGCGGGGTCAGTACGCCTGGTAGCCGAACTCGTCGACCACGAGGTGCAGCGGGGCGTCGCTCGCGTTGTAGAGCGAGACCTTGCCGTCCTTGACCGGGACGACCACCTGGTTCGGGATGGTCTGTCCGGGCAGGAAGTTCAGGTTCGACACGTCCGGAAGGGCGTCACCGTGCGGGTAGACCGTCAGGTGGCCCTGGGCTCCCGGCTCGGTGACGGTCACGTTCAGGGTCACCGACGTGACGTTCGGGAGATCGCCGACCGGGATGTCCAGGGTGCCCCGGGCCGGGACGGTGCCCGCCGGACGGTCGCCGGACTCCCAGTAGGTGTGCTCACGGGTGTCGACGACCCGGATCGGACCGACCGGGCGGTAGGTGACCTTGCCCTCGGTGGCGTAGTAGCCGGCGAGGTCGGCGAGCACGTGCACGGTGCCGGGGGAGGCGTTGTAGAACAACACCTTGCCGTCCTTCACCGGCACCGTCACCAGGTTCGGAATCGTCTGCCCGGCCGTCCAGTTCAGGTTGGAGACGCTCGGCAGGTCGTCACCGTGCGGGAACACGGTCAGGTGCCCGTCCTGCTGCGGCTCGGTCACCGTCACGTTCATCGTCACCGCCGTCACACCGGTGGCCGGAACACCGGCCACACCGGCCACCGGCACCTCGATGGTGCCCCACGCCGGAACCGGCAGCGCCTTGGGGACGCCGATCGGCTGACGGGTGTCCAGCAGACGCGTCGGACCCTGCGCGTGGAACAGCGAGCCCTTGGGGCTGTAGTAGCCGGCGAGGTCGGCGAGCACGTGCGCGGTGCCGCCGGAGGCGTTGTAGAACGACACCTTGCCGTCCTTCACCGGCACCGTCACCAGGTTCGGAATCGTCTGCCCGGCCGTCCAGTTCAGGTTGGAGGCGGTCGGCAGGTCGTCACCGTGCGGGAAGACCGTCAGGTGCCCGTCCTGCTGCGGCTCGGTCACCGTCACGTTCATCGTCACCGCCGTCACACCGGTGGCCGGAACACCGGCCACACCGGTCACCGGCAGGTCGACGGTGCCCCACGCCGGAACCGGCAGCGCCTTGGGGACGCCGATCGGCTGACGGGTGTCCAGCAGACGCGTCGGGCCGGCCGGGGTGAAGGCGCTGCCGAAGTCCATGTCCTCCTGCGCGCCGCGGTCGCGGATGCCGCTGCCCGTACCGGTGTTGGGCACCGTCGGGGCGTCGACCGGGGCGTAGCCGCCGCGGTCGACCGGCAGCATGCCCGGAGCGTTCTCGTCGGCCGAGTCGATCCGGTGGTCGACCGGCGCGTCCGGGCCCTTCGGCACGTAGGTCAGGTCGACGAAGTCGTGCGAGCCCTGGCCGGTGTTCGCGGTGAACTGGTTCTGGGTGGTGAAGCCGGCACCGGCCCAGCTGTAGGCGGCGCCGCCGCTGCGCGGGTCGATCAGGTTGTAGTCGACCTTGGTGCCCGCGGTGGAGTTGGCCGCGACGCTGATCCCGGTGGCGTTGGCCGGGGTGGCGCAGGCCGCGTTCTGGTTCGCCGCGGTGTTCACCACGTTGTTCTCGACCACCGCGCCGGTCGACGCGCCGTCCAGCACGATCCCGGCGAAGCAGGGCGAGTAGACGGTGTTGGCCACCACGACGGTGTTGGGAGCGTCCTTGACCAGGATGCCGGTCATGTTGTCGACGCTGTTGGGCTGGACCAGGTTGGTGGTCAGGACGGTCCCGGTGGAACCGCCGTCGACCTGGAGCAGCGGGCCGGGCGCGTAGGCGAAGGCGCCGCGGGCCCAGGTCACCTTGTCGGAGGCGTTGGTGATCTTGACGCCCCCGCCCACGGCGTAGACGTTGGTGAACGAGACGTCGTGCCCGCCGTCGACGATCACGGACGGCCGCTGGTAGCTGTGCAGCGACAGGTTCTCGAACCGGAGGTGGTCGGCGCCCTTCACCACGAAGACGCTGTCCGGGTAGTTCGGCGCACCCCCGCTGATGTAGGCCGGGCTGCCCGGACTGTACGGCTGGGCCGGCCCGCGGAAGGTGATCGGCGCGTCGGCGGTGCCGGAGTGGGTCAGGGTCACCGCGGAGCCGTTGTAGCCGCCCGCGGCGATGTCGACCGTCTGCCCGGGCTGCACGACCGCCGCCGCGGCGGCGACGGTGCAGAACGGCGCGGCCGAGGTGCCGGTGCCGCTGTCGGTGCAGTTGGCACCCGCGGCGTTGTTGACGTAGAGCGTGCTGCCCGCCGCGGCCGCGCCGCTCGCACCGACGACCGGCAGACCGATCGTCCCGACGAGCAGCGCGCCGACGGTCAGCGCGGTACGAGTTCTGGAAATAGGAGCCCCCCTGGGCGACTTCGAAGCGTGGACGACGCTTTCCGGCCCCCCGCGGTCCGACCATGATCAGGCGGAGGGCGGAGCGGATCATCGCATGCCCGAGGGGATCTGGCCAACGCGAATTCCACCGGCCTCGGGACCGTCGGCCCCGGGGGGGGTGACTACCGCCCGGGGCGGACGCTGATGTCGGTGATCTCGGCGTCCCGGGAGGCGTCCAGGGCGGCGAGGACGGCCCGGGCGACGGACTCCGGCTCGATCCAGCGGCCGGCGTCGTACTCCTTGCCCTCCTGCTGGTGCACCTTGGCCTGCATCGCGGTGGCGGTGCGGCCCGGGTAGACCGAGGTGACCCGCACGCCGCTCGGGTGCTCCTCCTGGCGCAGCGCGTCGGCCAGCGCCTTCAGGCCGTGCTTGCTGGCCGCGTAGGCCGACCACTCGGCGTGGGCGGTGAGGCCGGCGCCGGAGTTGACGAACACCACGTGGCCCTTGGCCAGGCGCAGCGAGGGCAGCAGCAGCCGGGTCAGCTCGGCGGGGGCGACCAGGTTGACGTTCAGGGTGTCCTGCCAGGCCTTCACCGGCAGGTCTCCCACGGTGCCCAGCTCCACCATGCCGGCGACGTGCAGCAGCGAGTCCAGCTCGATGGGCAGCGCCTGGTGCCCGAAGGCCCAGGACAGCTTGCCCGGGTCGCCGAGGTCCCCGACCAGGGTGCGGGCCCCCGGGAAGCGGTCGCGCAGTTCGCCGGCCCGTCGGGCGTCCCGGGCGAGCAGCCAGAGCTCGTCCCCGCGCTCGGCGAGCTTCTCGGCCAGGACGGCGCCGATGCCGGAGCCGGCGCCGGTGATCAGATGTGCAGCCATGGGCCCGATCCTCTCAGGCCTTGAGCTGGGTGAACACCTCGGCGGGCGTGTCCGCGAAGGTGACCAGCTCGGTGAGCGGCTTCGGCAGGAAGCCCTCGGCGTCCATCCGCTCCAGCTGGGTGCGCAGGCCCGCGTAGAAGCCCTCGGTGTCCAGCACGACGACCGGCTTCTCGAAGAGCCCGTGCTTCTTGAGCTCCAGCACCTCGGTGACCTCGTCCATCGTGCCCAGCCCGCCGACCAGCACCACGATCGCGTCCGCCCGGTTCGCCAACTCCCGCTTGCGCTCGGCGAGATCGGCCGTCCACACCAGCTCGTCCGCTCCGGCGTAGGCCTTGTGCCGCAGCATCTCCACCATCACCCCGACGAGCCCGCCGCCGGCCGCCTTCACCTCGTCGGCGAGCAGCCCCATCAGGCCGGCGTCGGAGCCGCCCCACACCAGGGTGTGGCCGCCCTCCCCGAGCAGCCGGGCGAATTCGGCGGCGGGGGCGGAGTAGCGGTCGTCGAGCGAGTACGCGGAGCAGAAGACGCAGATATTCATGATGCCGTCTGGTCTATCACGCCCGGCCGCCCCCGCTCACCGGCTTAACCTCCGGGGCCCGGCCGCGCGGTGCGGCCGGGCCCCGGGTCCGGTCACGACTCCGGTCACGGGACCGGTCACGGGTGCTGGAACTGCACCTCCGGGTTCGCGGCCGAGGGACCGTCCAGCAGAGGCTGGTGGACGCCCTTGAGGGTCTGGTCGAAGAACGCCCCGACGTACTCCCGGGTCAGCTGCATCCCGCGCTGCGGCGAGGTGGTCGTCCCGGGAGGGGACGGCAGGCCGGCCGCGGCGGCCAGGACCGGGACGTCCGTGAAGCTGGAGTGGTTCTCGCCCGCGACGGCCAGCCAGGGCTTGTAGCCGTCCCAGCCCGCCCAGGTCTCGCCCCAGGACTTGTCCTCGCCGCCGACGGCGTGGTCGCTCTGCTTGCCGAGCAGGAGGAACGAGCGTCCCTCCAGCTTGTCGGTCGGAATCGGCGGGTAGAACGTTCCGTCCATGTTCACCCCGGCCAGGATCCGCCGGTCGTCGGCCATCGCGTTCAGCGTGGAAGCCCCGCCGATCGAGTGCCCGGCCATGCCGATGCGGTCGCGGTCGATCAGGTGGGCCAGGCGCCAGGCCGGGTGCTGCCCGGTCAACCGGTCCAGGACGAAGGACACGTCCTTCGCCCGGCTGTCCGGCAGCGAGTCCGGCGCGCCGGTGTCGCACAGCGCGCAGCCCGGGGTGCTGCCGTCGGCGAGCGTCTCGCCGGAGTCCTCGTAGGTGTGGCCGACCAGGGCCACCACGTAGCCGTGGCTGGCCAGTTCGGTCGCCAGGCCGGTCAGCGTGGCGCGGGGGTTCTCGAAGCCGGGCGAGAGCACCACCAGCGGGAACTTCCCGCCGACGGCCTTCGCCCCGGTGGAGGCGTGGGTGTCGACGCCCACGACGTCCTGCGGCCGAAGCCCGGTCCCGGCCGGGACCCTGGTCGCCACGAAGCCCTGCGCCTCGCCGAGGGTCATGTACGGAGCGGGCTTCCCGGTGCCCTGCCGGGCCGGGTAGAACATCGACACCGCCAGCTGCCGCGGCCCGGCCGAGGGCACCCAGGGGTCGGTGCGGCTCTGATCGGTGAGGTGCAGCACCTCCTCCCCAGCCGCGTACCGCCCGGTCGGGGAGGGCAGCTCGGCGTGGAAGGCGGCGGGGGCGCTGGAGACGGCCGCGGCGGCGGCCACCGTGGGCGAGGGTGAGGCCATGGCGGCCCCGGCCAGCGGAAGGGGCAGGGCGAGTGCGAGGGCGGCGACGGCCGCGACACGACGGATTCGGTTCATGCCCCCGACGGTAGGTCCGGGCCCCGAACCCCCGAATCAGCCCGCCGAATGCCCTCTCCGGCCCCCGTCATCCGCCCGGTTCAGCCCCGTCATCCCTCCGGATGACACCCACCATGGCCCCCTCAGGCCCACACCGCCGGGCGTTCGGTGGTGGTGGACGGCCTCAGGTGTGCTCGACCAACGGCCTGGTCACCGGGACCACCGTGAGGAGTCCTTCGAGGCCCTTGAAGTCGTCCGGATTGGTGGTGAACAGAGGCAGGTCCTCGGCGATCGCGATCGCCGCGATCATCAGGTCGGCCACCCGGCGCCTCGGCTTGCGCCCTGATCCGACCACCGCCGCACAGGCCCGCCCATAGATCCGGGCCGCCTCGGCGTCGAAGGGAATGGGGTCGAACTCGTGCTCGGCCCGCTGGAGCACATCGAGGCGCCGGGCCCGGCCGTGGCCTGCTGGTCAGCGCGGAAGGCGTCCAGGGAGATGTCCGGAGCGCTTCGCGACATGGCGGCGAACTCGGCCCGGGACACGAACCGTCGACGCCGCCGGAGCGGGATCAGCTCACCGATCCGGTGGCCGTCCCTGGTCACCGTGAAGGACTGACCGGCTTGGACGGCGTCCATGATCTCCTCGGGCCTGCTGCGCAGGTCCCGCTGGCTGATCTCGGGTTGCACTGACATGCCTCCGGCGTAGGGGGCGGCATGTCGGTGCGGCGCGGCGTTCGAACCGATCCGGTCAGCTCCCGACGACGCCGACGGCAGGGCGTTCGGTGGTGGCGATGGTGGCGGAGCCGATGACGCGGGTGCCGTCGTAGAGGACGACGGCCTGGCCGGGGGCGATGCCGCGGGCCGGGGTGTCGAGGCGGACGTGGAGGGTGTCGTCGGCCATGGCGGCGGTGACGGGCACCTCCTCGCCGTGGGCGCGGAGCTGGGCGGTGTAGCGGCCCTCGGTCAGGGGCTCGGTGCCGCACCAGCGGGGGCGGATGGCGGTCAGGGCGGTGACGTCCAGGCCCTCGACGGGGCCGACGGTGACGGTGTTGTTCACCGGCGAGATGTCGAGGACGTAGCGGGGCTTGCCGTCGGCGGCCGGGCGGCCGATCCGCAGGCCCTTGCGCTGGCCGATGGTGAAGCCGTAGGCGCCGTCGTGCTCGCCGAGCTTGGTGCCGTCGGCGTCGAGGATGTCGCCGGTGGCGGTGCCGAGGTGCTTGGCCAGGAAGCCCTGGGTGTCGCCGTCGGCGATGAAGCAGATGTCGTGGCTGTCGGGCTTCTTGGCGACGGCCAGGCCGCGGCGCTCGGCCTCCTCGCGGATCTGCTCCTTGGTGGTGTCACCGAGCGGGAAGAGCGAGTGGGCGAGCTGGTCGGAGTCCAGCACGCCGAGGACGTAGGACTGGTCCTTGGCGGCGTCCACGGCGCGGTGCAGCTCGCGCTCGCCGGTGGGCAGGTCGACGATGCGGGCGTAGTGGCCGGTGCAGACGGCGTCGAAGCCGAGCGCGATCGCCTTGTCCAGCAGCGCGGCGAACTTGATCTTCTCGTTGCAGCGCAGGCACGGGTTCGGGGTCCGCCCGGCCGCGTACTCGGCGACGAAGTCGTCGATGACGTCCTCGCGGAAGCGCTCGGCGAGGTCCCAGACGTAGAAGGGGATGCCGATCACGTCGGCGGCCCGCCAGGCGTCCCGGGAGTCCTCGATGGTGCAGCAGCCGCGCGCGCCGGTCCGGAAGGACTGCGGGTTGGCGGACAGCGCCAGGTGGACGCCGGTCACCTCGTGGCCGGCTTCGACGGCGCGGGCGGCGGCGACGGCGGAGTCGACTCCGCCGGACATCGCCGCGAGCACGCGCAGGCGGCCGGTGGACGGAGTGGTCGGGGCACCCGGGAAGTCAGTCATGATGGCAACAAGGGTACGGGGTGGCCCGGCTGTTCCCGGAAGCCGAGACGAACCGGGGGAAGCCGGGGCGGCCAGGGCAGGCCGAGGGAGCCCGTCGGAGGCCGCGGGAGCCCGAGGTCAGCGCCGTACGGACGCCAGGCCCGCGTTGCGGGCCCGCTGCACCGCCGGGCCGATGGCCGCCACCAGCGCCGTGACGTCCTCGGGCACCGAGGTGTGCCCGAGCGAGAACCGCAGCGAGGCGCGGGCCAGCAGCGGGTCGACGCCCATCGCGAGCAGCACGTGACTGGGCTGCGGCACCCCGGCCGAGCAGGCCGAGCCGGTGGAGCATTCGATGCCCTGGGCGTCCAGCAGCATCAGCAGCGCGTCGCCCTCGCAGCCGGGGAAGGAGAAGTGGGCGTTGGCGGGCAGCCGGCCCTCGCCGGCCGGGTCGCCGTTGAGCACCGCGTCCGGGACGGCGGCCAGCACCCCGGCGACCAGGTCGTCGCGCAGCGCGCCGAGCGTCACCGCGTACTCCTCCCGCCGTTCCACGGCGAGCGCCGCGGCGGCCGCGAAGCCGGCGGCGGCGGGGGCGTCCAGGGTGCCGGAGCGTACGTCGCGCTCCTGGCCGCCGCCGTGCAGCAGCGGTACGGGCGCGGCGCCGCGGGAGAGCAGCAGCGCGCCGATGCCGAACGGGCCGCCGATCTTGTGCCCGGTGACGGTGAGCGCGGTGAGGCCCGACCCGGCGAAGGACACCGGGACCTGACCCAGCGCCTGCACCGCGTCGGCGTGCATCGGGATGCCGTACTCGGCGGCCACGGCGGCGAGTTCGCGCACCGGCTGGACGGTGCCGACCTCGTTGTTGGCCCACATCACGGTGACCAGGGCGACGGAGGAGGGGTCGCGTTCGATCGAGGAGCGCAGCGCCTCGGGGTGGACCCGGCCCAGCGGGTCCACCGGCAGGTACTCGACCTCGGCGCCCTCGTGCTCGGAGAGCCAGTGCACCGCGTCCAGCACCGCGTGGTGCTCGACCGGGCTGCACAGCACCCGGGTGCGGGCCGGATCGGCGTCCCGGCGGGCCCAGTACAGGCCCTTGACCGCCAGGTTGTCGGACTCGGTGCCACCGCCGGTGAACACGATCTCGCTGGGGCGGGCGCCCAGCGAATCGGCCAGCGACTCGCGGGCCTCCTCGACCACCCGGCGGGCCCGGCGGCCGGCCGCGTGCAGGGCCGAGGCGTTGCCGACCACCCCCAGGTGCGCCGTCATCGCGGCGATCGCCTCGGGCAGCATCGGCGTGGTCGCCGCATGGTCCAGGTATGGCATAACGATGCGATTGTAGAGGGCCCGCCCGGGGGCCCCTCCAGGTGCACACCGATCCGGCCACCGACCCGGCCACCGGGCCGCGACGGCCGGACGCCGGTGTCCGGCACCGGTTTGTACCACTGTGCCGGGCAGCGGTTAGCCTGACGAACACTTCTCAAGCCAGTTCAGGGGGGCACCATGTCGCAGTCGGTCGACCGCGCGCTGACCCTGCTCGGCTCGCTCGACGACGGACCGCTCTCGCTGGAGCAGGCCGCGAGCCGCCTCGGGGTGCACAAGTCCACCGCGCTGCGGCTGCTGCGGACCCTGGAGGAGCACGGTTTCGTCCGGCGCCAGCCCGACCTGCGCTACCAGGTCGGCGGGCGGGTGCTGTCGCTGGCCCACCGGGCACTGGAGGACTTCGACGTCCGGCAGGTGGCCGCGCCGTACCTGGCCGCGCTGAACGCCCGCTGCGGCTACACCGTCCAGCTGGCGGTGCTGCAGGACGGCGAGGTGCTCTACCTGGACGAGGTGGCCGGGCCGTCGGCCGCCCGGCCGCCGCGGATCGGCCGCCGCGCCCCGGTGACCGGGACAGCCGTCGGGCGGGTGCTGCTGGCCGGGCTGCCGGCGGACGGCGCCCGCGAAGAGGAACTGCCGCCCGAGCTGGCGGCGGTGCGCCGCCGGGGCTGGGCGGCCGAGTCTGCCGAGCACCGGGAGCCGGTGACCTGCGTGGCCGCGCCGGTGGCGGGCAGCGGCGGGCGGACGGTCGCCGCCTGCGCGCTGAGCGCCCCGGCGGGCCAGGTGCCGCCGGCCGAACTGGCCCGGATGCTGCCGGAGCTGCTCTGCACGGCCGAGGCGATCTCGCTCGCGTACGGGGGCTCGCCTACTCCTCGCTGGTGCGAGAACCGTTGCGGTGCCAGGCCCGCGGGGCGCGCCAGCCGTACTTCAGGGCGAGCATCCGCAGCCCGAACGCGGTGAGCGCGGCGGCGGTGCCGGTGACGCCGGTGAGCCGGTCCGCGCCGATCAGCACGGCCACCAGGGCGGCGCCGACCAGGGCCGGGACGGCGTAGATCTCGCGGTCCCAGCGCAGCAGCGAGGGGATCTCCCCGGCCAGCACGTCGCGGATCACCCCGCCGCCGGCGGCGGTGACCATGCCGAGCGCGACGGCGGCGACCGCGCCCAGCCCGTAGTCGTGCGCCTTGGCGGTGCCGGTCACGCAGAACAGGCCGAGGCCGAGGGCGTCCAGGGTCTGCACCGCGCGGTTGATCCGCTCGACCTCGGGGTGCAGGAAGAACACCACGAGGGCGGCGGCGAGCGGGGTGACGAAGTAGCCGAGGTTGGTGAAGGCGGCGACCGGGGTGGCGCCGATCACCAGGTCGCGCATCACCCCGCCGCCGAGGGCCGTGACCTCGGCCAGCACACAGATCCCGAAGATGTCCATGTTCTTGCGGACGGCGAGCAGCGCTCCGGAGAGCGCGAAGACGAAGATGCCGACGAGGTCCAGCGACTGCTGCACGTCGGAGGGGAAGATCTGCGAGGTCACCACACAACTATGACCTGCGCGAAACCCTCCCCTCCGCCCACGGCCCGCTCAGGCCTTGTTCTCCGGGCTGTGCAAGTCGTTCCCCACGCTCCGCTCAGGGCTGTGCCTGATCGTTCCCCTCGCTCCGCTCGGGGAAGTGACAGGCCACCTGGTGCCCGGTCGCCAGCGCCGTCAGCGGCGGCTCCTGGCTGGCGCACACCTCCTGCGCCTTCCAGCAACGGGTGCGGAAGCGGCAGCCGCTGGGCGGGTTGATCGGCGAGGGCACGTCGCCGGTGAGCAGGATCCGCTCGCGCCCGCCGCGCTGGCGCCGGCGCGGGTCGGGCACCGGGACGGCCGACATCAGGGCGTTGGTGTAGGGGTGCATCGGGGTGCGGTAGAGCGAGTCGCGGTCGGCGATCTCGACGATCTTGCCGAGGTACATCACCGCCACCCGGTCGGAGACGTGCCGGACCACCGAGAGGTCGTGCGCGATGATCAGGTAGGTCAGGCCGAGCTCCTGCTGGAGGTCGTCCAGCAGGTTGACCACCTGCGCCTGGATCGACACGTCCAGGGCCGAGACCGGCTCGTCCGCGATGACCATCTTCGGCTTGAGCGCGAGCGCCCGGGCGATGCCGATGCGCTGGCGCTGGCCGCCGGAGAACTCGTGCGGGTAGCGGTTGTAGTGCTCGGGGCTGAGCCCGCACAGTTCCAGCAGGTCCTGGACGGCCTTCTTGACGCCGCCCTCCGGGTGGACTCCCTGGAGCTTGAACGGCGCGCTGACGATGGTGCCGACGGTGTGCCGGGGGTTCAGCGAGGAGTACGGGTCCTGGAAGATCATCTGGATGTCGCGGCGCAGCGGCCGCATCCCGCCGGCGCCCAGGTGGCTGATGTCGGTGCCCTCGAACTCGATCGTCCCGCCGGTGGGTTCGTCGAGCCGGGTGACCAGCCGTCCCATGGTGGACTTGCCGCAGCCGGACTCGCCGACGACGCCCAGCGTCTCACCGGCGTTGACGGTGAAGTCGATGCCGTCGACGGCCCGCACCGCACCGGTCTGGCGCCGCAGCAGTCCGCCGCGGATCGGGAAGTGCCGGGTCAGGCCGGTCACCTTCAGCAGCGGCTCGCGGTCGGAGGCGGGCGCCGGCGAAGGGAGGGTGGCCCCCTGAGTGTCCGTCATCGGTTCTCTCCAGAAAGGTGGTACGAGGCCGGGCTCACAGCCGGGGCGCGATCTCTTCGGCGAAGATGCGGTGCCGCTCGCCGACCGGCAGGTGGCAGGCCGCGACGTGCCCGGGCCCGGCCTCGGCCAGGACCGGGACCTCGCTCGTGGAGCGCCCGCCGGTCAGGGCGGCGTACGGGCAGCGCGGGTGGAAGGCGCAGCCGGACGGCACGTTGATCAGGCTGGGCGGGGTGCCCTTGACCGGGACGAGCCGCTCCTGCAGCTCTCGGTCCAAGCGCGGCATCGAGCCCAACAGGCCCCAGGTGTAGGGGTGTTCGGGCGCGTCGAAGAGGCTCTCGGCGGGGCCGCGCTCGATGCACTTGCCGCCGTACATGACCAGGATGTCGTCGGCGAGCTCGGCGACCACCCCGAGGTCGTGGGTGATGATGATGACGGCGGAGCCGAACTCCTCCTGGAGGTCGCGGATGAGGTCCAGGATCTGCGCCTGGACGGTGACGTCCAGGGCGGTGGTGGGCTCGTCGGCGATCAGCAGCGAGGGGTCGTTGACCAGGGCCATGGCGATCATCGCGCGCTGGCGCATGCCGCCGGAGAACTGGTGCGGGTAGTCGTCCAGCCGGCGGTCGGGCTGCGGGATGCCGACCCGGTCGAGCATCTCGATCGCGCGGGTCCGGGCCTGCTTCTTGGTGGCCTGGGGGTGGTGCACCCGGTACGCCTCGACGATCTGCGCGCCGACGGTGTAGTAGGGGTGCATCGCGGTGAGCGGGTCCTGGAAGATCATCGCCAGTTCGCGGCCGCGCAGTTGGCGCACCCGGTCCGGTCCGGCCGCGATCAGGTCCTCGCCGTCCAGCCGGATCTCGCCGCTGATCCGGGCCCGCTTGGAGCGGTGCAGGCCCATGATGCCGAGCGAGGTGACGGACTTGCCGGAGCCGGACTCGCCCACGATGCCGAGGGTGCGGCCCTTGTGCAGGTCGAAGCTGACCCCGTCCACCGAGCGGACCAGGCCGTCGTCGGTGTCGAAGTGGATCCGGAGGTCGCGGACGGACAGGAAGGGGTCGCCCAGCGGGGGCCGGTCGGCGTCGGCCGGGGCGGCCGCCGGGGTCTTCTGGAGGTCGGTCACGAGAGCCTCACGCGGGGGTCGACGAGCGCGTACAGGAGGTCGACCACGAGGTTGCAGACGACGATGAAGAAGGCGGCGAGCAGGGTGACGCCGAGGATCTTGGGCAGGTCGTTGTCGGAGATCGCCTGGACGGCGAACTGGCCGATGCCCTTGAGCGAGAAGACCTGCTCGGTGATCAGCGCACCGCCGAGCAGCAGGCCGAGGTCCATGCCGAAGATGGTGACGATCGGGGTGAGGGCGGAGCGCAGCCCGTGCTTGACCACCACCTTGCGCTCGGCCAGGCCCTTGGCCCGGGCGGTGCGGATGTAGTCCTCGCTCATCGTCTCCAGCATCCCGGCGCGGGTGAGCCGGGCGTAGAGCGCGGAGTAGAGGAAGGCCAGCGAGATCCACGGGAGGATCAGGTTGCGGGCCCACATCAGCGGGTTGGCGGTGAAGTCGACGTACTCCAGGTTGTCCAGGATCGGCCACTCGTAGCTGAACACGGTCAGCAGCAGGGCGCCGGTGAAGAACACCGGCAGCGAGACGCCGGCCAGGGCGATGCCCATGGAGAGCCGGTCGAAGATCGACCGCGGCTTGAGGGCGGAGATCACGCCGGTGGTGACGCCGGAGACCAGCCAGAGCACCGCCGCGCCGATGGCGAGCGAGATGGTGACCGGGATCCGGCTGGTCATCTCCGGCCAGACCTCCAGGTGGTTCTTGAAGGAGTAGCCGAAGCAGGGCACGTGGCAGGTGGCCGGTTCCGGGCCGAACTTGTACTCGGCGCCGCTGACCAGCGCCTTCAGGAAGTTCCAGTACTGGGTGTACAGCGGCTGGTCGAAGCCGAGGTTCTGCTTGACCGCCTGGATCGCCTCGGGCGAGGGGTTCTTCCCGATGTACTGCGCGGCCAGCTGGTCGGTGGTCTCACCGGCGATGCGCGGGAGCAGGAAGAAGATCGCGAAGGTGACCGCGCTGACGACGACCAGCAGCGCGGCGGCCGCGAGGATCCTGCGGATGATGTAGGCAAACACAGTTGGGCGGCTCCGGCGGCCCGCCGCCGTCCGGGATCTGCCGGACGGCGGCGGGCGCCGCTGCCTTCACCTGCCTTCAGGGATGCGGAGCCAGGCTCTTTACTTGGTGGTGCCGATGTTCAGGTAGTCGTACTCGCCCGAGAAGGCCGGGGTGGAGGCGATGTTGGTCGCGCTGTCCGGGCGGTACAGGAAGACCTTGAAGTCGGTGAGCGGGACGTACACCGCGGACTCCATGACCTTCTTGTCGATGTCGCCGTAGATCTTCTCGCGGGCGGCCCGGTCCGGGTTGACGGCCGCGTCGTCGATCATCTTGTTGACGGCGGGGTCGTTGAGCTGGGCCAGGTTGCTGTTGCCGGAGGCCTTGATCGCGCGGCCGTCGACGATCTGCTGCAGGAAGCCGTAGCCGGTCGGCCAGTCGGCGCCCCACTGCATCATCATCAGACCGATGTTGTGGTCCTGGGTGTACTGCGGGGCACCGGCCGAGTCGGTCAGGTACTTGCCCTGCGGGAACTGCTGGATCTCGGCGTTGATGCCGATGCTCTTCAGCTGCGCCTGGATCGCGGTGGCCGCGGCGACCTCGGTCGCGCGCTCGGTGCGGGCGGACAGCACGGTGCTGAAGCCGCCGTCCTTGCCACAGGCCTTCAGGGCGTCCTTGGCCTTGGCCTGGTCACCCTTGTTGTCCTTGGTCTCGAACAGGTTGAAGTCCTGGTGGCCCGGGATGTCCGGCGGGAGCACGGTGTTGGCCACCTGGCCGCGGATCGGGCCGCCGAGCGAGGTCTGCACCGCGACCTTGTCGATCGCGTACTGGACGGCCTTGCGGCACTCGATGTTGTCGAACGGCGCGACCTTGGTGTTGATCGCCATGTAGACCAGGCGGCCGCCGTAGGCGTTGTCGGTCTTGGCCTTGAGCTTCGGGTCGCGCAGGATCTGCGCCTGGGTCTGCGGGTCGACGCCGCCGCCCACCAGGTCGACCTGGGCGTTGCCGGCGATCAGGTCCTTGTCGATGGTGGCCTGGTCGATGTTCATCTTGAGCACGATCTTGTCCGCGAGCTGCTTGCGGATCGGGTCGGTGCTCTTGTCCCAGTTGGTGTTCGGCACCAGGACGGCCTGCTTGCCGTCCTCGTAGGACTCGAACTTGTAGCTGCCCGAGGACACGATGTGCTTCACGTAGTCGGCACCGGTGTCCTTGGCCTGCGGGACCGGCGCGGTCTGCGGGGCGCTGACCAGGTAGTCGAAGTCGGCGAAGGGGTGCTGCAGGTGGAAGACGACCGTGGTGTCGTCCGGCGTCTCGATCGACTTCAGGTCGCCGGTCTTGTCCTTGTACGGGCCCTGGTACGGCGTCGGGTTGTCGACCAGCAGGTCGTGGAAGTACGTCGGGCCGTTGGAGTTCACCTCGGGCGCGAAGTTCGAGCGCTCCACGGCGTACTTGACGTCCTTGGAGGTGATCGCGGTGCCGTCGTCGTACTTCAGGCCCGCGCGGAGCTTGTACGTCCAGGTCAGACCGTCCGCGCTGGGCTGGCCCAGCGACTCGGCGAGGTCCGGGACCAGCTTGTTGCCGTCGGCGCCGGCCGCCGGGTTGAAGGTGGTCAGCGGACGGCCGTACAGGCGCGAGAAGTTGTAGATGTACGCGTAGTACGTGTTGCCCGGGTCGAGGGAGTCCGGGGTGCCCTTCATCTCGTAGGTGACCGTCCCGCCCTTCTTGTCCGAGGCGTTGACGACCTGCTTGGTGGCCGCGTCGGCACCGCCGCCACTGGCGTCGGCCGAGGAGGAGGAGCTGCCACCGCTGCTCTTGGAACTGGATGAGCAGCCGGTGACGACCAGGACCGCGGCAGCGGCCACGGCGGTCAGCACGGCGGTACGGGACCTACGCATGGGTGAGATCAACCCCTTGAGGATGTGGAGGAGGGAGGACCTGACGCGGAGCCGGTGGCTCTCGGGTCAGTTGCTCTTGGGATCGAGGGCGTCACGCAGCCCGTCGCCGAGCAGGTTGAAGGCGAGCACGGTGATGAAGATCGCGACACCGGGGACCACCATGTACTGGGGGTCCACCTGGTAGTAGTTCTTCGCGTCGGCGAGCATGCCGCCCCAGGAGGACTGCGGGGGCTGGATGCCGACGCCGAGGAAGCTCAGCCCGGCCTCGAAGAGGATGTTGGTCGGGATCAGCAGGGTCGAGTAGACCAGGATCGGGCCGACCAGGTTGGGCAGCAGTTCCTTGAACAGGATGAACGGGCCGCGGGCGCCGAGGCTGCGGGCCGCGTGCACGAACTCCCGCTCGCGCAGCGAGAGGGTCTGTCCGCGCACGATCCGGCCCATGTAGGGCCAGTTGAAGAAGCCGATCACGAAGATCAGCACCAGGATGTGCAGCGGGAGGCCGTGCAGGCCGAACGCGCCGCCCTGGAGCGAGGCCGAGATCGCGATGGCGAACAGCAGCAGCGGGAACGCCAGGAAGACGTCCATCAGCCGGCTGATCAGGGTGTCCACCCAGCCGCCGTAGTAGCCGGCCATCACGCCGAGCACGGTGCCGATGGTGTTGGACAGCACGGTCGCGCCGAAGGCGACCAGCAGGGAGACCCAGGAGCCGTCGACCACGCGGGAGAGCAGGTCACGGCCCTGCAGGGGGTCGACGCCGAGCAGGTGGTCCCCGCTCATCCCGCCCCAGTCGCCGAGCGGGAGTCCACCGAGGTCGGCGTCCAGCAGGTCCGGGTTGGGCTGGTCGGGGTTGAGCCCGAACAGGGACTCCAACGGCCCGGAGAGGACGGCCAGGAGGATCAGCAGGATCACCACGATGCCGCCGGCGACAGCGGCCTTGTCCCGCTTGAAGCGGGTCCAGGCGATCCGACCGAGGGAACGGCCCTCGATCGTCGTGGCCGGGCTCGGGGAGGCGGGTGCCTCGGGTTCGTTCCCGGCGGTTGTGATGGGTGCGGTCATGGTCAGTTGGTCCCCTCGCCGACGGTGGCCGGCCCACGGGTGCCGGGCGCCGGTTCGGCGGTACGGCTGCGGACGTGCGGAGGTGCTAGGAGCAGGTGGTCGCGGCAGTGCGTCGTGCACGGGCACTGCCTCCACGCGGGATGGGCGTCGCGTGGATCGAGCGGTCGGCGTGCGCGTTCACCTTCGTGGGGTTCCCAGTACGCGCGGTGCGTTGCGCAGAACTCTCTGCCATCCGAACTGGCTTGCGCCAGCCCTGACAACCGACAGATGCCCAACTGTGATCTGCCCGCATGCACCTCGCCGGTCTCCGGCATATACCTCTTCACACGGGTGTGAGAGCCATGTCAAGATACGTCGGCGGCGACGGTGGAAAATTCGTCCGGAAACCACCGAAGCCGACCTGATGGCAGATCAAGTCGGCTTCGTGTCCGAGACTTTGGCAATAGCCGGTTTCGGCAATCAGCGGCCGGGGTAGCCCGGCCACTGTCGCTGGGGCTGGTGACCCCAACCCGGCGCGGGCTGTTGGGCGCCGTACGACCACCCCGGCGTCGGCTGCCCCGGCATCGACTGCCCCGGATAGGGCGGCGGCACCGGCGGGTACGGACCGGTCTGCGGTCGGCCCGCCTCCCGGTCGAAGAACGGCCGGGCGTTCGCGCGCATCCACAGCGCCACCGGGTCGTACTCGTCCGCCATCGCCACCGTGGACACCGCGAGCCCCTCCGGAGCCACCGCGATCGCCCGCTGCATCAGCGCCCGCACCGCCTCCACGGCCGGCGGCGAACTCTCGTACAGGTCCAGGCCGATCGCCAGGTACGGCTCCCCCACCGCCGGCTGCACCCAGGCCCGGCGCAGCGCCCGCACCGCGCGCACCTCACCGGCCTGCCGCTCCAGCAGGGCGAAGAACTGCTGGGCGTTCACCTGCGGCTCGCTCAGCTTCAACGGACCGGCCGGCAGCCGGTCCAGGCCCGCCGCGACCCGCCGCAGGTCCGCCCACGGCACCCCGACCCCGCCGCCCGGCGCGTGCGGGTTGAGCCACAGGCCCCAACGGGTGCGGTACAGCGAGGCGGCGATCTCCCGCCCGGAGATGACCTCGTGGGCCCGCGCCCAGCCGGAGGCCGTCAACTGCTCGGGCGAGGTGACGGCCGGCGCGTAGCCGTGGCCGCTGATCTCCATGTTCCCGTACTGCGCGTCCGGGCTGCCCGGCGTACCGTGCCAGAGCAGCATCCAGACCCGGCCCTCGGCCAGCGCGTGCAGCAGCCGCTCGTACGCGTCGTAGCGCTCCGGCGCGACCTCGCGCAGAGCCTGCTCCAACACGCCCGGATCCGCTGCCGGGGGCCCGGCCGGTGCCTGGCCCCAGGGCCCCGGCACCCCGGCCGCTCCCGTTCCCGCACTCATGCGCCCACCTCGCCGCGCCTCTTTCCTGAACCCGCCGGCCCGTCAGCCGCCTGCACGCACCCTATGGCGCGGCACCGGCCGCCGCCACGGCGACGTGCCTGTGAAGGATCCCCGCTCACACCCGCGAGTAGAAGGGCATGACCCGGGTCAGCAGCCACTCGACCACCGGGTCGTCGGCGAGGTCGAGCAGCACGAGGTGGACGCCCCCCGGCAGCGGGGCGGTTCCCAGTGCCCGCCCGAGCGCCTCGTTCACCGCGCCCGGGTCGGCCGGGGCCGCCGGATCCAACTGGACCCCGACGAACATCACGGTCGGCTCGCCCTCGATGCTGGCCAGCGCCCGGCGCGCGGTCAACACCCCGGGCAGGGTCGACAGTTCGGCTCGGCAGACGGCCAGGAAGTGCTCCGGGTCCTCGCCCGGCACCGGCTCGCGCAGCGCCACCCGGCCACCGGTCGGCCCTTCCGGCGCGTTCGCGGTGTGCTCCCAGCGGTCCTCGCGCGGGCCGCGGCGCAGCTCGGCCACCCCCTGCGGCGGCACCGGAATGCCCACCGCCGCCTCGGGGTTGACCGCGATGCCCACGCCCAGCGGCAGCCCGCGGGCGAACTCCCAGGCCGGCGCGACCGCGAAGGGCATCCCCGGCGCCTGCTGCAGGAACACCTCCTGCGAGGAGAACACCGGCACGTACGGGGCCCCGGCCAGTTCGATGGTCGGCAGGTCCAGCGCCTGCCCGCCCGGGTCGCCCCCGGCCGGCAGCGGGATCCACACCTGGCTGCGGGCCAGCACCTCGACCACCCGCGGGGTCGCCCCCGGGTCGCCCAACGCGGCCGTCAGCACCTGCTCCAGCTCGTTCGCCGGCCACGCCCCGCCCGACGGCGCCGCCTGCGGCCCGCCCCACCCCTGCTGCTGCTCCACCGGGTACTCCATGCGCCGCCGATCCGGCCCGCGGCCGGGTCGGCCGCCCATTGCTGCGCCGACGCGCAAGAGTTTAGGGCTCGGCCCCGAACGCGCGTCGTGTGACCGGGTCCCCTCTCCCGTCCTCCGCGAGGACGTGCCATGATGTGCGCGTCCGACGGCATGCGCCGCGGGCCCCCACAACTCCACACCGGCCGCTCGAACCCGCGCGGGAGAGCCCGGAGTGCCCCTTCGCGGGGGCACGGCCGGCGCCGAAGGAGCAAGTCCTCCCCGGAATCTCTCAGGCCCCCCTACCGCGCGGGTTAGGCACATCTGGAAAGCGGCGCACGGCCCCGCCGTGCGCCCACCCACGGTGCAAGCCGCCGTCCTGTCCCCGATGCTGGAACCAGCCGATGCTGGAACCGGCTGCGGGCAGGTGGGCGGTGAAGCTCTCAGGTTCGACGACAGATGGGGAGACCCACGCCGCCGCATGCCCGCGCGCGGGGTCGGCCCCGAGCGGTCCGGTCCGGCGCGTGCACCCCTGAGTGCCCCGACCGAGGAGTTCCTGGCCATGTCGTCCCTCCGCCTGACCGCGCTCGACGCGCTGCACCGCGCCCTCGGCGCGACCATGACCGACTTCGCCGGCTGGGACATGCCGCTGCGCTACGGCAGCGAGCGCGAGGAGCACCTCGCCGTCCGCACCAAGGCCGGCCTGTTCGACCTCTCGCACATGGGCGAGATCACCGTCACCGGCCCGCAGGCCGGCGAGATGCTGGACCACGCGCTGGTCGGCTTCGTCTCCGCACTCGGCGAGCTGCGCGCCCGCTACACCATGATCTGCGCCGAGGACGGCGGCATCCTGGACGACCTGATCGTCTACCGCCTGCGCGCGGACGCCTTCCTGGTCGTCGCCAACGCCTCCAACGCCCAGCTGGTGCTGGACGAGCTGATCGCCCGCGCCAAGGGCTTCGACGCCGTCGTCACCGACGACCGCGACACCTACGCGCTGATCGCCGTCCAGGGCCCGGAGGCCACCGGCATCCTGGCCGGGACGACCGACGCCGACCTGCCCGGCCTGAAGTACTACGCGATCCTGCCCGCCACGGTGGCCGGCCGCGAGGTGCTGCTGGCCCGCACCGGCTACACCGGCGAGGACGGCTTCGAGATCTTCTGCGCCCCGGCCGACGCCGAGCCGGTCTGGCAGGCGCTGACCGCCGCCGGCGAGGGCCGCGGCCTGGTCCCGTGCGGCCTGTCCTGCCGCGACACGCTGCGCCTGGAGGCGGGCATGCCGCTGTACGGGCACGAGCTGTCCACCGACCTGACCCCGTTCGACGCCGGCCTGGGCCGGGTCGTCCGCTTCGACAAGACCACCAACGAGGGCGCGTTCGTCGGCCGCAAGGCGCTGGAGCAGGCCGCCGCCGCGGCCGAGACCAACCCGCCGAAGGTGCTGGTCGGCCTGGTCTCCGAGGGCAAGCGGGTCCCCCGCGCCGAGTACACCGTGGTCTCCGCCGACGGTGCCCCGATCGGCCGGATCACCTCGGGCGCGCCGTCCCCGACCCTGGGCAAGCCGATCGCGATGGCCTACGTCGACGCGGCCCACGCCGCCCCCGGCACCGCCGTCGCGGTGGACGTGCGCGGCCGGCACGAGCCGGTCGAGGTCGTGGCGCTGCCGTTCTACAAGCGCGCCCGCTGAGGCCCTCGCAGCCCCCGGTTTTCCCATCGACGCACGTCGGAGCCGTCCGTGCGGCGGCCCGCTGCGTCGTACCCGCTTCCCATCCTGGAGAATGACGCCATGAGCAACCCCCAGCACCTGCAGTACACCAAGGAGCACGAGTGGCTGACGGCCGCCGACGCCGACGGTGTCTCCACGGTCGGCATCACCAAGCACGCCGCCGACGCGCTCGGTGACATCGTCTACGTGGCGCTGCCCGCGGTCGGCGACACCGTGACCGCCGCCGAGACCTGTGGCGAGCTGGAGTCGACCAAGTCCGTCAGCGACCTGTACTCCCCGGTGACCGGCGAGGTCACCGAGGTCAACCAGGACGTCCTGGAGGACAACAGCCTGGTCAACAGCGCCCCGTTCGAGGGCGGCTGGCTGTTCAAGGTCCGCGTGGAGGCCACCGACACGCTGCTCAGCGCCGACGAGTACAACGCGCTCACCCACGCCGAGGGCTGAGCCGCCCACCGGGACGGACCGCCGCGCGGCGGTCCGTCCCGCCCCGCCGGCTCTCCGGCCACCCGTCGCCCGCCGCCGCCCCGCCGAGGGCGCGCTTCGCACGGCACCCCTGATCCTCCTCCCGGGAAGACCACACCATGACGGTTCTCAACCAGTCCCTGCACGCCCTCGACCCGGAGATCGCCGCCGCGGTCGACGCCGAGCTGCACCGCCAGCAGACCACGCTGGAGATGATCGCCTCCGAGAACTTCGCCCCGGTGGCGGTCATGGAGGCCCAGGGTTCGGTGCTCACCAACAAGTACGCCGAGGGGTACCCCGGCCGCCGCTACTACGGCGGTTGCGAGCACGTCGACGTGGTCGAGCAGATCGCGATCGACCGGGTCAAGGCCCTGTTCGGCGCCGAGCACGCCAACGTCCAGCCGCACTCGGGCGCGCAGGCCAACGCCGCCGCGATGTTCGCGCTGATCCAGCCGGGCGACACCATCCTGGGCCTGAACCTGGCCCACGGCGGTCACCTGACCCACGGCATGAAGATCAACTTCTCCGGCAAGCTCTACAACGTGGTCGCGTACCACGTCGACGAGAAGACCGGCCAGGTCGACATGGCCGAGGTCGAGCGCCTGGCCAAGGAGCACCAGCCGAAGCTGATCATCGCCGGCTGGTCCGCCTACCCGCGCCAGCTCGACTTCGCCGCGTTCCGCCGGGTCGCCGACGAGGTCGGCGCGCTGCTCATGGTCGACATGGCGCACTTCGCCGGCCTGGTCGCCGCGGGCCTGCACCCGAACCCGGTGCCCTACGCGGACGTGGTCACCACCACCACCCACAAGACTCTGGGCGGCCCGCGCGGCGGCGTCATCCTGTCCAAGGCCGAGTACGCCAAGAAGATCAACTCCGCGGTCTTCCCCGGCCAGCAGGGCGGTCCGCTGGAGCACGTCATCGCGGGCAAGGCCGTCGCCTTCAAGGTCGCCGCCTCGGAGGAGTTCAAGGAGCGCCAGCAGCGCACCCTGGACGGCGCCCGGATCCTCGCCGAGCGCCTGCTGCAGGCCGACGTCGCCGAGGCCGGCGCCTCCGTGCTGTCCGGCGGCACCGACGTCCACCTGGTCCTGGTCGACCTGCGCAACAGCCAGCTCGACGGCCAGCAGGCCGAGGACCGGCTGCACGAGGTCGGCATCACCGTCAACCGCAACGCCGTCCCGAACGACCCGCGCCCGCCGATGGTCACCTCGGGCCTGCGGATCGGCACCCCGGCCCTGGCCACCCGCGGCTTCCAGGCCGAGGACTTCCGCGAGGTCGCCGACATCATCGCCGAGGCGCTCAAGCCCGCCTTCGACGAGACCGTCGCCGCCGCGCTGAAGGCCCGGGTCACCGCCCTGGCCGAGAAGTACCCGCTCTACCCGAACCTCTGATCATCGGCGGCGGGTGACCGGCCTCACGCCGGCCGGCCGCCTGCCGTTTCCGGGGCACCGCGCACACTGGACAGTACGCGCGGTGCCCCGTCCCATGTACCGCTTTGTCCTTCCACGAGACCCAGACAAGGACGTCCCCGTGGCCATCAGCGTCTTCGACCTCTTCTCCATCGGCATCGGCCCGTCGAGCTCCCACACCGTCGGCCCGATGCGCGCCGCCCGGATGTTCGCCCGTCGGCTGCGCTCCGAAGGCCTGCTGGACCGGGTGACCGGGGTGCGCGCCGAGCTGTACGGCTCGCTCGGCGCCACCGGCCACGGCCACGGCACCCCGAAGGCCGTCCTGCTGGGCCTGGAGGGCCACTCGCCCCGCACCGTCGACGTCGACCAGGCGGACAAGGACGTCGAGCGGATCGCCGCCGAGAAGCGGATCAACCTGCTCGGCGAGCACCCGATCGACTTCGACCCCGACAACCAGCTCGTCCTGCACCGGCGCCGCTCGCTGCCGTACCACGCCAACGGGATGACCCTGTGGGCGTACGCGGCGGACGGCTCGACGCTGCTGGAGAAGACCTACTACTCGGTCGGCGGCGGCTTCGTCGTGGACGAGGACGCGATCGGCGCGGACCGGGTCAAGCCCGACGACACCGTGCTGAAGTACCCCTTCCGCACCGGCGACGAGCTGCTGCGGCTCAGCCGGGAGACCGGGCTGTCGATCTCCGGCCTGATGCTGGAGAACGAGAAGGCCTGGCGCAGTGAGGAGGAGATCCGCACCGGGCTGCTGGAGATCTGGTCCGTGATGCAGGAGTGCGTGCGGGCCGGCATGACCCGCGAGGGCATCCTGCCGGGCGGGCTGAAGGTCCGCCGCCGGGCCGCCGCCGCGGCCCGGGCGCTGCGCGCCGAGGGGATCGGGCCGGCCAACGCGATGGAGTGGGTGACCCTCTACGCGATGGCGGTCAACGAGGAGAACGCCTCCGGGCGCCGGGTGGTCACCGCCCCGACCAACGGTGCGGCCGGGATCATCCCCGCCACCCTGCACTACTACCTGAACTTCATCCCGGGCGCCGACGACGACGGCATCGTCCGCTTCCTGCTCGCGGCCGGCGCCATCGGCATGCTCTTCAAGGAGAACGCCTCCATCTCCGGCGCCGAGGTCGGCTGCCAGGGCGAGGTCGGCTCCGCCTGCTCGATGGCCGCGGGCGGCCTCGCCGAGGTCCTCGGCGGCACCCCCGAGCAGGTCGAGAACGCCGCCGAGATCGGCATCGAGCACAACCTCGGCCTCACCTGCGACCCGGTCGGCGGCCTGGTCCAGATCCCCTGCATCGAGCGCAACGGCATGGCCTCGGTCAAGGCCGTCACCGCGGCCCGGATGGCGCTGCGCGGCGACGGGCGCCACCACGTCTCGCTGGACAAGGCGATCAAGACGATGAAGGAGACCGGGGCCGACATGAAGATCAAGTACAAGGAGACCTCGCGCGGCGGCCTCGCCGTGAACGTCATCGAGTGCTGACCTCGGACGGCTGACGGCCGGCCCCCGGGCGGAACCCCGTACCGCCCGGGGGCCGACCCGTACCGGGGGCGGACCCGTACCGGGGGCGGGCGGGCGGTACGGTGCGGGCCATGAGAATGATCGGTGCGGGGATCCGCGGGTTCTGGTCGGCCGTGGCGATGGGCGATCCGCTGTGGCCCGCCGTGACGATCCTGCTGGGCTCGGTCGTCCTGGCGGTCGTGACGGCCGCGGTGCGCTTCAGGCGCTCCCGCAACGGGTGACCCGGGCCACCGCCGTACGGTGCCGCTACGGCCGTACCGCCGCTTCCGCCACGTCCTTCACCGGCGCCTCGGAGCCCTTCGACGCCGGGCTCGGCCCCGGGTTCGGCCGGGCCAGGCAGGCCACCGCCGTCGCCACCGCCGCCAGGGCGATACCGCCCGCCACCGTGCCGTGCAGCCCGCTGGTGACCGCCGTGCCGACGGCGTCCCGGACGGCCTGGGGCAGGCCCGTCAGCGAGGCGGGGGTGAGTCCGCCGCCACCGGTCAGCTGGGCGGCCTCGGCCGGGCTCAGCCGGGCCTCCAGGCCGGCGGTCAGCCGGGCCGTGTAGACCGCGCCCAGGGCGGCCATGCCGAGCGAGCCGCCGACGCTGCGCAGCAGGGTCACCACGCCCATCGCCGCGCCCATGTCCTGGGGCGGCACCGCGCCCATCGAGGTCAGCATGGTGCTCTGCATCAGCAGGCCGATGCCGATCCCGGCGACCGCCGTGAGCCCGGACGCCAGTGCCACCGGCGTGTCCGTGCCCAGGAGCAGCAGCAGCGCGGCCCCGGCCAGGGCGAGTGCCCCGCCCAGCAGCGGGTAGCGCCGTTCGCCGCCGGGCCGGCTCATCAGCCGGGCGGTGACCAGCTGGGTGCCCATCATGCCGAGCATCAGCGGCAGCAGGAGCAGCCCGCCGGTGGTCGGCGAGGCACCCTGGACGAACTGGAGGTACTGCGGCAGGTAGCCGATCAGGGCGAGCATCACGGCGCCGGTGAGGAAGCCCAGCACCTGGGCCACCGTGAAGTTGCGGTTGCGGAACAGCGCGGGCGGGACGAGCGGTCCGGGGGCGCGCAGTTCGGCGCGGGCGAAGCCGGCCAGCGCGAGCACCGCGACCGCGCCCGTCCCGAGGATCAGCGGCGAGGTCCAGGGGTACGTCGTCCCGCCCCAGCTGCTGACCAGGGTGAGCCCGAGGATGCCGGTGGTCAGCAGGACGACCCCGGCCCAGTCGAAGGGGGCGCGGATCCGCTCCGCCTTCGGCAGCCGGACCGCGGCGCCGACCGCGAGCAGGGCGAACACCCCGACCGGCAGGTTGACGTAGAAGGCCCAGCGCCAGCTGAGCCGGTCGGTGAGGAAGCCGCCGAGCAGCGGCCCGCCGACGAAGGCGATCGGCATCAGCACGCCGATCACCGACTGCACCCGGCCCCGGTCGGAGGCGGGCACCAGCACCCCGATCACCGACAGCGCGCCGACCATCAGGCCGCCCGCGCCGACCCCCTGGAGGGCCCGGAAGGCGATCAACTGGCCCATGTCCTGCGAGAGTCCGGACAGCATCGAGCCGATCAGGAAGACCGCCACCGACCACTGGTAGGCGCCCTTGCGCCCGTACAGGTCGCCGAGCCGGCCCCACAGCGGGGTGGCGGCGGCGGAGGTGAGCAGGTAGGCGGTGACCACCCAGGAGAGGTGCTCCAGCCCGCCGAGGTCGCCGACGATGGTCGGCAGCGCGGTGCCGATGATCTGCCCGTCGAGGGCCGCCAGGAAGATGCCGAGCATCAGCCCGATCACGCCGAGCAGCGGCGGCTTGGGGCGTTCGCCCAGCGGTTCCGTGGTCATGACCGTTCCCCCTTTCCCCGGGCCCCGGGCTCAGGCCGCGAACGGGCGGGTCTGCCGGGCCTGCCGCAACGCCCGGGCCCACCAGTCCAGTTGGTCGAGCATGGTCGTGGCGGCGGCATCGGCGGCCGGGTCCTTCGCCTTGCCGTCGGCGTCGAAGCACTGCGCGGCGCCGTGGAAGCTGACCGTGTTGCGGATCGTCACGGCGTTCAACTCGGCCATCACCAGCCGCAGTTGCTCGACGGCCCGGAGCCCGCCGGAGAGCCCGCCGTACGAGACGAAGCCGATCGGCTTGCCGTGCCACTGCTGGTTGTGCCAGTCGATGGCGTTCTTCAGCGCCGCCGGGAAGCTGTGGTTGTACTCGGGCGTGACGAACACGAAGGCGTCGGCGGCGGCCAGTCGGGGCGACACGGCCTCCAGCAACTCGACGTCGCCGGGGGGCAGTTCGCCACCCCAGGACGGCATGACCGTGGGCAGCGGGGTGGCCGCCGGGTCGATCAGGTCGGCGGTCATGTCGCCGCGGGCGTCGAGGTGGCCGATCAGCCAGTCGGCGACGACCGGGCCGAACCGGCCGTCGCGGGTGCTGCCGAGGACGACGGCGACCTTCAGGCGCTGCTCCGTGGACATGGGAATCCCCCTCCGGGACGATGTGTACGCCGTATTGGCGATGGATACAACGTACACATTGACGCGTACGTCGTCCACTGGCCAGATACGGCGTACACATGAGTGGTACGGTGAGACCTCCCAGCCGGAAGGAGCCCGCCCTCATGCCCGCTCAGCAGGCCCCCACCGGGGACGACCGCCCCCAGCCCTCACTCTGGGAGCGGCTCGACCGCCCGGCCGCCGCACCGCGCACCACCCTGACCCCGCACCGGATCGCCGAGGCCGCCGTCGCCATCGCCGACGCCGAGGGCCTGGACGCCGTCACCATGCGCCGCCTGGCCACCGCCCTCGGCGTCGCCCCGATGGCCGCCTACCGGTACGTCTCCGGCAAGGACGAACTCATCGAGCTGATGGTCGACTTCGTCTACGGCCGGCTCCCTCTGGACACCCCCTCCGACGGCTGGCGGGAAGCCATGCGCTCCCTGGCCGTCCACCTGCGTGCGATGAGCCTGACCCACCCCTGGCTCGCCCGCGCGGCCACCCCGTTCTCCCTCAGCCCCAACCAACTCGCCGTCCCCGAAAGGGCGTTCGCCGCCCTCGGCGGCCACGGCCCGGACGCCGACACCACCATGGCGATCTTCCGCACCGTCACCGGCTACGTCCACGGCTCGGTCTCCGCCGAGATCACCCTGGACACCCAGCGCCGCGACCGCGGCTGGTCCGCCGGCGACGAGACCCGCGCCGCCCTGGCCCCCCGGATGTCCTACCTGATGGGCACCGGCCGCTACCCCGCCTACCAGCAGTACCTCCAGCAGGCCACCCGCAAGGACGACCCCGCCTGGCACTTCGAAACCGGCCTCGACTGCGTCCTCGACGGCATCGCCGCCCACTTCGGCATCTGACCCGCCCAGGGGCTGGCCGCACGGGAAGTCGGCCGGCCCGACGTCCCGTGCGGCAGTGGCAGCGGGGCTACCGCCGACCGGGGAGGGCCAGGAACGCCAGGCCGGCCGCGAGGACCGCGAGGCCGCACCAGGAGACCGCCGGGAGCCGTTCGCCCAGGGCCGCGACGCCGAGGACGGCGGCCACGGCCGGTTCGGCGAGGGTGAGGGTGGTGGCGCTCTGGGCGGAGGTGTGCCGGAGGCCGTGGCCGAAGAGCCGGTAGGCGAGGAAGGTGGTGATCACCCCGAGGTGCAGCACGACGCCGGCCCCGCGGACCGAGAGCAGCCAGCTCACCGGCTCCAGCGCCAGCACTGGCAGCACCAGCACCGCCGCCCCACCGAACATCGCACCCATCACCCCGGCGGACGGGTGCCCGGCGGCGATCAGCCGCCCGGCGATCAGCGAGTACACCGCGTACGAGAGCCCGGAGAGCACCGCCAGCAGCACCCCGAGGAGGTCCACCGCCCCTCCGCCACCGGTGAGTTCGGGCCCGAGCACCAGCACCGCGCAGCCGAGCACGGCCAGCGCCGTGGCGCCGGCCCACCGCCCGCCAGGGCGGCCCTGCCGGGCGAGCCAGCCCAGCAGCCCGGTGAACACCGGCGCGCTGCCCAGTGCGATCACGGTCGCCACCGCGACCCCGGTGCGGGTCACCGCCGGGTAGAAGGTGAGCGGGTACCCCACGACGGCCACCGCCCCGACCGCCAGCAGCCACCGCTCCCGGACCCCGCACCTACGGGGCAGCGACCAGGCGGAGCGGTCGGTGAGGAACAGCAGCAGCCCGCCGAGCACCAGCGCGGCGGCCCCGATCCCGGCCGCCGGGGCGCCCCCGGGCGCCAGCGAACCGGCCGTCCCGGTGGTGCCCCAGAGCAGGGCGGTGACGAGGATCGGCACCGGCCCGTCGATCGGGCGGGTGCGGCGGGGAGTGGGGGATGTCAGGCGGGCGCGCGCAGGCGCGGACAAGCGATTCGGCACAGTCGTGAACTTCCGTCGTCGAAGACCGTCAGAGGAACGGGTTCCGAGACCGGACGCACGTCACTGCCCCCTGGCGGCCGCCCAAGGCCGGGCCGGGGATGCGGGGATCAAGCCACCGAAGCGCGCGCCCGATCAGGCGGTGAGCGGCGGCAGCGCGACGCGCCAGTACGAGTTCACGAGCCCGATGGTACGGGGCGCACATCCGTTCGTCACCACAACGACCGGGGAGCGGAAGACCCCTGGAGAGCCCGGGCAGGTCCGCGAAGCCGGCCGAACCGTCGGCGGTGACCACCCCCGGCGAGACCGGCGACGCCCGCGAGGCGTCAACGTTCGGAGCACCCGATCCCCCCAGAGAGCGAACGCTCAACCGCCTCTCCCCCACCACCGTCCGGACACTCACCGCCCGCGCCTGTCAAGCGATGATCACATCACCGAGATCATGAATATTCACAGGTAATCGCGTGAACCTATGCAAAATCTAAAGGTGAAGTAGGTTACAAACCTTTCAATCCAAGCCGCCCGGTTTGCCCACATGCTGAGATCCGTGCCATAGTCAAGGCATCGAACTTCGGCGGGCCCGACCTGGCACTGCCGACGCCCATCGCGCGACACGCACCCCCTTGGCCGCGCGATGACTTGCAGGGGCCCCCACCGCCGACCACGGCGAACCCGGGGGCCCTGCGCGTATCCGGAACCGGAAGCCGCCGCCTCAGCCCCGCTCGCGGATCCTCAGCTCGAACCAGACGCCCTTGCCGCGCGGCAGCAGGTCCGCACCCCACCGGTCGGCCAGATCGTCGACGATCTTCAACCCCCGGCCGCGCTCGTTCACCGGCCGGGGCTCGGCGAGGATCATGCAGGGCAGCGCCCGGGAGGAGTCCCGGACCTCGACCCGCAGCCAGCCGGGCTTGCGGCTGACGTGCAGTCCGATGGTGCGCCCGGCGGCGTGCCGCACCGCGTTGGCGACCAGCTCGCTGGTGAGCAACTCACCGGCCTCCAGGTGCTGGTGCAGCTCCCAGGACTCCAGGACGTTGAGCACCAGCCGACGGGCCACCGGGCCCGACTCCGGACGGGACGGCAGTCGCACCTCGTTCGGCGCGGACTGGTCGCACAGTCTGCCGGAGTACATCTCCTGCAGCTCCTCGGAGCTGAGCCGTTCCAGCGCCGAGAGCCCGCCCTGGGCGTCGATCCACGACGCCTGCGCGACCACGCCGGCCGCGGGAACCGCTGACTGATCTGTTTCGCCCCAACCCGCCATGCGGACCATCATTGCGGAACGCAAGCGGCCGCGTACGGACAATGAGCAAACGATCTCCCACGAGTCGGCATATGCCCGGAGCATGCCTGGGGCGGGAAAGCGTCAACCCGGGCCGACCGAAGTCAAGCCCGGGTTGACGTCCAACGCCGACGACCTGCCGGTTACCACGTGCTCCAGGGCAGGTTCCAGCCGCTCAGCCCGTTCGCCGGGTCGAGCGTCTCCTTCTTCACCGAGTTCTTCACGATGACCACGTCCCCGACCATCGAGCCGTCGTAGAACTTGCCCATCGTGGTGGAGTTCCCGCCGCCCTTGGCGTCGCGCAGGCCCACGCAGCCGTGGCTGACGTTGTCCTCGCCGAACTTGTCGCTCCACCAGTTGCCGTGCACGTACGTGCCCGAGGTGGTCAGCCGCATCGAGTGCGGCACCTGGAGGTCGTAGGGCGCGCCGGTCATGCCGGGCAGGGTGCTGGACTGCATCCGCACCGTGCCCTCCTTCGCCATGACGACCATCGTGCCGTTCCAGGTCGGGTGGTCGTCCGAGCCGGAGGTGATGTCGATGTCGCTCGACGTGCCGTTCTGGACCACCGTCATCTTGTGCGCGGCGGCGTCAACCGTCGAGACCTGGGATCGCCCGATCGTGAAGGGCTCGTCCCGGTCGGTGCCGTACACCCCGGGGGCGATCTCCACACTCGTGAGGCGGTAGTGCACCGTCACCTTGGTGCCGGGCTTCCAGTACTCCTCCGGGCGGAAGTCCAGCCGGCGGTCGTCGAACCAGTGGCCCTTGACCACGGTGCCGTTGTCGGTCTCGAAGGTGATGCCCTTGAGGACGGCGTCCTTGTTCTTGACGTCCTTGCTGAAGTCCACCGAGACGATCATGCCGACGCCGTACGTGGCGTCGTTGTCCACGTTGTCGGAGGCCTTGGCGAGCGCCGCCGGGGTCAGCGTGGTGAAGCTGCTGTCCGCCTCGGCGACCGCGCCGTTGGCGTCCGCGGCCATCGCGCTGACCTGGTAGGCGGTGCCCACCGCGAGCCCCGTGGACGGGGTCCAGCCGGAGCCGTCCGCGGCGATGGTGCCGGGGACCTCCTTGCCCGTCTTGTCGCTCACCTTGACGGTGGTCAGCTTGCCGCCCGTCGCACCGATCTTGAGCGCGCCCGGCGCCACGTCCACCGCACCGTTCTTCGGCTCGATGCTCACCGTGGCCGTCGACACCTTCGGCGCCGAACTCGCGGGCGCCGCGGACGCGGAAGCGCCCGCCCCGGCCCCCAGATCGGCCTTGGCGGCGCCGCTCCCGCTGCCACCACCACTGCCACCGCCGCACGCGGCGGTCAACGCCATCGCCCCGCCGACCAGACCGACGGCCACCACCCTGCGTATCGACCTCACGTCGATTCCCTCCCTTGCTCCCCGCGGCCACGACGGGCCCCGCCCCATAGATGTGCCGGACCATCGGAAAGGTTGCGCCGTCCGAGGGGCTTTCCGCCCCGAAAACCGGACGGCCCGACCCCAACGAGTGAGGTCCGGGCCGCCCGGTGGAAGATCCCTCGGCCTACCAGTTGGCCCAGGACACGTTCCAGCCGCCCAGCCCGTTGGAGGGCGAGACGGTCTTCTCCTTGGTGTTCACGATCTTCACGGGATCGCCGACCATCGAGTCGTTGTAGAACTTGCCGGCGACCGAGCTGTCGCTGCCGCCCTTCACGTCCTGCATCGAGATGCAGCCGTGGCTGCCATTGGACTTGCCGAAGGGGTTGGACCAGTAGTTGCCGTGCAGGAAGGTGCCGGAGGTGGTCAGCCGCATCGCGTGCGGCACGTCCTGGATGTCGTACTCGCCGCCGAGACCGACGGTCTGCGAGTTCATCCGGGTGACCTTCTCCTTGTCCATGATCACCATGGTTCCGCCCCAGGACGGCGTCGCGTCCGCGCCCAGGGTGACCGGCAGGGTGGTGCTCTTGCCGTCCCGCTCGACCGTCATCTGGTGCGTCTTGGCGTCCGCGGTGGAGATCATCGAGCGGCCGATGGTGAACGGCTCGTCCTTGTCCACGTCGCCGTAGACGCCGGGCGCGATCTCCACGCTCTTCAGCCGGTACTTGATGGTCACCTTGGTGCCCGGCTTCCAGTACTCCTCCGGGCGGAAGTCCACCCGGCGGCTGTCGAACCAGTGGCCCTTGACCACGGTGCCGTTGTCGGTCTCGAAGGTGATGCCCTTGAGGACGGCGTCCTTGTTCTTGACGTCCTTGTTGAAGCCCACCGAGACGATCATGCCGACGCCGTAGGTGGAGCCGTCGGCGATGTTGTCGTTGGTGGAGACCTTCTTGTCCGGCGTCAGCGTGGTGAACGAGGTGGTCGACGCGGACACCAGCCCGGCGTCGTCCTTCGCCTGCGCGTTCACCTTGTACGCCATGCCGACCGCGAGCGCCGCCGCCGGCGTCCAGCCGCTGCCGTCCGGGGTGATCGCCCCCTCGACCGGCTTGCCGTTCTTGTCGGTCACCTCGACCGTGGTCAGCTTCCCACCGGTAACGGACACCTTCAGCGCGCTCGGCGCGACGTCCTGGGCGCCGTCCTTCGGCTCGACCGCCAGCACGGCCGCCGAGGCCTTCGGCGCCGGCGTGTTGCCCCCCGCGGCCGTCCCGTTCGCGTCCGCCGACGCCGTCGCGGCGGCGTCGCCCGACGTCCCGCCCTTGTCATCGTTGCAGGCCGCGGTGAGCAGCAGCACCCCGCCCATGGCCAGCGCTACCGCACCTCTACGTATCGCGGCGCCGGCCGTCTTTCCCGTCTTCACGGAATCTCCCCTCCCGGTGTTCACTCACTTGACGCGATGGGCGCCCTGAGAAGTTGCACCGGGCCCCGAACTTTCGGGGCGGCCCCGACGCGCCGGAGCAGGATAACCGGGCGGTCCTGGCGGATCGCCGGGGGGAGGCGGGTCAAGCGCGGGTGAACCCCGGGTGAAGACCGCGACCGGCTACCGCAGGGCGCTCCCGGCCAGCCACTGGTCCCACGGCACGTTCCAGCCGTTCAGCCCGTTCGACGGCGGCACGAAGTCCCCGGTCGACGCCCGCACCTCGATCACGTCCCCCGGAACGGTGTGCTCGAACAGCCACCCCGCCGGGGTGTCCTTGCCCGTGCCGCCCTTGGTGTCCGCCAGGCCGATGCAGCCGTGGCTGGTGTTGGCCGTGCCGAACACCCCGGGGTCGGCCCAGTAGTTGCCGTGCAGGAAGGTGCCGGAGGCGGTCAGCCGCATCGCGTGCGGGACGTCCTGGATGTCGTACTCGTCGCCCATGCCGACGGTCTGCGAGTTCATCCGGGTCAGCTTGTACTTCTCCGACACCACCATCACCCCCCGGTAGGTGGAGTGGTCGGGGCTGCCGCCGGACACCTTGAGCACCCGCACCACCTTGCCGCCCTGCCCGGCCCGGACGGTCAGCGTGTGCGCGTCCAGATCCACGGTGGACACCTGCGCCCGGCCCACCGTGAAGTGCAGGTCCCGGCTCTGGCTGCCGAACTCCCCCGGCGCACCCTGCACGTCCTTAAGCCGCAGCGCCACCGTCACCCTGGTGCCGGCCGCCCAGTACTGCTGCGGACGGAAGTCCAGCCGCTGGTTGCCGAACCAGTGCGCCGCCACCGGCACCGGCGGGTCCGCACCGACCTGGACCGCCCGCTCCACCGCCGCCCGGTCCACGATCGGCCGGCTGAACCGCAGCGAGACCGGCATCCCCACCCCGACCGTGGAACCGTCCTCCGGAGTGAAGAACGCCACGAAGGTGTGCGCCCGCGCCACCGTGGAGAACGCCGAATGCTGAGCCGCCCGCTGCCCCTGGTCATCCTCCGCGACCGAATCCACCGTGAAGGCCGTCCCGAGCGGCAACGGCCCGTCCGGCGCCCAACTGGCACCGTCCGCACTGATCGCCCCCGGCAACTCCACCCCCTTCGCATCCGCCAACCGCACGGACACCAAGCGCCCCTGCACCACACTCACCCGCACCGGCCCCTCCGGCGCCACATCCTGCGCCCCGTCCACGGGCACCACCGCGAGCACCGCCCGGGACACCACAGGAGGCACGGCATGCGAACCACCCCCGACGGCGTCCCCCGCCACCCCACCCGAGCCCCCACCCTCACACCCACTCAGCACGACCAGACAGCAGACCGCCGCCACCACCCGCCGCGCCCACACCCCAACTCGGCGCCGCATCCCGGGGCCTCCCACTGTTCACGTCCGCTGCCCCCGGACCAACGAGACGCGGCACCACAGAGACACGCCGAACACCCCGGAATCCACCCAACCACCCCCACCCCACGGGCGCACCCGCAACACCACCCACCCCACACCCACCCACCCCCTGCGCCCTCGACACCCCACTCACCCCCCGCACCCCTCCACCCACCTCCCCCACCCACCCACCCATCCACCCACCCACCCTCCCTCCCCCCACCAGGCGAGAGGGACGCGCTGCGGGAGGGGGCGGCGCAGGGGGTGGCTGCGGAGAGGGGCGTGACGGGTGATTTTCAGACTGCCAACGGCGCCCAGGCCCCCGCGATGAGGGTCGGCAGT
>NZ_JBVHIP010000043.1:0-67344 GCF_055560495.1 Kitasatospora sp. NPDC023176
GGGGGGGGCCCGGCGGGGGGGGGGGGGGGGTGGCTCCCCCGGGGGGGGGGGGGGGGCTTTACAGGGGGGGGGGGGGGCCCCCCCCCCGGGGGGGGCCCCACCGCCACAGGGCCAGGAAGCCGCGTCAGCCCTTGAAGGCGTCCTTGACGTGCTCGCCTGCCTGCTTGACGTCGCCCTTGGCCTTGTCGGCCTTACCCTCGGCCTCCAGGCGCTTGTTGCCGGTCACCTTGCCGGCGCCTTCCTTGACCACGCCCTTGGCCTTGTCGGCGGCGTTCTCGATCTTGTCACTGGCACTCATGTCGGCCTCCGGTTCGTCGAAGCTGTGCTGGCAACCCGTCTGCCCCCGATCGGCCGGAAGATTCACCGGCATATGTGCCGCGGCTGCGGGCAAGCGGATGTCCGACACTGACGACGGAGGTCGAGATGGTTCCCCTTCTTCTTGTGCTGCTGCTGGCCCTGATCCTGTTCGGTGTCGGCTTCGCGCTGAAGGCCCTGTGGTGGGTCGCGGTCGTGGTCCTGGTGGTGTGGCTGCTCGGATTCGTGGCCCGCGGCACCAGCGCCTCCGGCAGCCGCAGCCGCTGGTACCGCTGGTAGGCGCTCCGGCGCGCAGCCGGAAGGGCCGGGACAGCAAGGGGGCACGCACCACGGCGGCGTGCCCCCTCGTCATCTCCGGTCCTGTCACCGGCAGGCCCTGTTCCCGCGGCGCGAGGTTTCTCCCCGGCGGGCACTGCCGTCGATACCAAGAAGGCAGACGGCGCAGAGCGATCCGGAACCGTGGCTACCCCCGTACAAGGGCTGGAGGAGAACCGATGAATCCCGAAACGCCCGCAGGAAGCCCCGGCCGCGACCTGCCCCCGGCCCGCCGGGCCGGCGGCCCCCGCACCCGGATTCAGATCCCCGGCCGCGCCGCGCTTCAGGTCACCTCGTGGTTCCGCGCAGGCTTCGGCCTCAGCGTCGGCGCGCTGCTGGCCTGGCACCTGACGGACGCAGTACTCCAGCTCACCTCGCTGCTCACCCTGTTGCTCCTCGCCGTGTTCATCGCGGTGAGCCTGGAGCCCGTGGTCGCATGGCTGGAACGCCACGGTCTGCGCCGCGCCTGGTCGGTGGCGCTCGTGGTGATGGGGCTGGCCGTGCTGCTGACCGCCCTGCTCGCCGTGGTCGTCCCGCCGGTCGGCATCGAGGTGAGTGCCCTGGTCGGCGCTGTCCCGGGCTGGCTCCAGCAGCTGCACGACCACCAGTCGACACTCGGCCGGATCGAGGACCACTATCACCTGGTCGAGCGCGCCAAGGAGCAGCTGGGCCACGGCGGCTTCGGCGCCGGTGCGTTCGGTGGCGTGCTCGGCGCGGGCCAGCTCCTCCTCAGTACGGTGACGTCGACCGTGATCGTCGTGAGCGTCGCCCTGTACGTCATGGCGGCCCTGCCGGTGATCAAGGCGTTCTGCTACCGCTTCGTGCCGCGCAGCCGGCGCCAGGAAGTGGAGGAGATCACCGAGGAGATCTTGGCCCGGACGGGCCGCTACATGCTGGGCAACGTGCTGACCTCCGCCGTCGCCGGCCTGGCGACCTTCGCCTGGTGCGCGGCCACCGGCGTGCCGTACGCGGGGGCGCTGGGGGTGTTCGTCGCGTTGATGGACCTGGTCCCCATGGTCGGCTCGACCATCGGCGGCGTGGTCGTCAGCCTGGTCGCGTTGTCGGTGTCCCTGCCGGTGGCTCTCGCCACCGCCGGCTTCTACATCGCCTTCCGGCTCCTCGAGGACTACCTGATCATGCCGCGGGCCATGAAATTCGTGGTGGACGTGCACCCGGTCGTCACCGTGGTCGCGGTGCTTCTGGGGGGTGCGCTCCTGGGCCTGGTGGGAGCGCTGGTCGCGGTGCCGGCCGCCGTCGCCCTCGGGCTGGTCCTCGACGCGTACGTCTTCCCCCGCACCGACAACGCCTGAGGCGCAGCCGGCCGGCGCGCACCCGGCAGGGCAGCCCGCTTGGGCGAAACGGCCGGTCCGCTGGTGGGCCTGGCCTGGCCTGGCCGGGGCGTGGCGTCCGTGGCGCGGGTCCGCCGGCAGCTGCGGGGTGCCTCGGCTCCAGGGGCAGGGGGTCATGTGCAGTCGCAGGGGCAGGCCGCCTTCAGTGGCGCGGATTTCGACGAGGTCGCAGAGCTGGTGGATCATCCACAGGCCGCGGCCCCCGTCGGTGGAGGCGAGGCGGGGGCGATGGCGGCCGGTGAGCGGGTCGCTCAGGTGCCCGTCGTCGTGGATCTCCGCGATCACCGCTGCGTTCTCCCCGGTCCACAGGCGCAGGGTGCCGCTGCCGTCGCCGTGGGCCAGGGAGTTGGCGGTCGCTTCGCTGATGGCGAGCAGCAGGTCGCCCTGGCGCGCAGGTGTCAGGGCGGTGCTCCGAGCCCAGGCTTCGGCGTGGTGGCGGACCTGCGCCAACTGCCCGGTGCTGTAGGCGTCCGCGACGACGCTCATCGGCAGCGCGGTGACGTCGTAGGGGCACAGGATACGTGGTAGTGGTTGCGGCGGCCGTGGCGGGTGCGGGTAGCCGGCGTTCTCCAGATCGCTCACAATCGCGCGTACGGCCCGCTCGGTCATCCCGCCCGCCACTGCGACATCCCGCAGGCGCACGTCGGCGTCCCGGGCGACCATCAGCAGCACGCGGGCGTGCTGCGTCAGGAACGTCCAGCTGCTGCGCGGCTCCTGGGCTCCGGCCATAAATTCATCATATGAACCAGAATGCCGGTTTTTGGCAAGCCTGTTTTCCTTCACCTGTCCACCGGTGACCCCCGGGCCCGCGTGTCCGGCCCGTCCGGGGCCGTCGTCCCGGCCGGCAGGCGGTGAGCTGTCCGCTTCCCGGGCACACGCCCCACCAAGGGTGCATACGGCCCGATCCATCGGGCGAAGGGAGCTGAGCATGAATCCCCTCGAGCGGGCACTGCGAGCCGTCGACCGCACGCAGCGGCACCACAGGCTGCCGGCGGCGGCGGTGGGGGTGGTCAAGAAGTACGGCGACGACCGCGGCGGCCTGCTCGCCGCCTTGATCACCTACTACGGGTTCGTCGCGCTGATCCCATTGCTGCTCCTGCTCTCCACCGCGCTCGGGTTCGTCCTGCACGGCCATCCCGGCGCGCAGAAGGCCGTGGTGGACTCCGCGCTCGCCGACTTCCCGATCATCGGCGACCAGCTGCGCCAGAACGTCCACTCCGTGCAGGGCAGCGGCCTCGCCCTGGTCATCGGCGTCCTCGGCCTGCTGTACGGGGCGCTGGGCATCGCGCAGGTCCTGCAGCACGCTATGGCCGAGGTATGGAACGTCCCCGGTGTCCAACGGCCCGGTTACTGGCCGCGCTTGGCCCGCAGCCTACTGCTGTTCGTCGTCCTTGCCGCCGGTATGCTGCTGGCCACCGCCGCCGCCACCCTGGTCGGCACCGCGCTGGCCGGACTGCCCGCCCGTATCGGCGCGCTGGTGCTGTCGGCCCTCATCAACTCGGCTCTGCTCCTGGCCTGCTTCCGCATTCTCACCCCCGCCGAGGTCCCCGTTCGGGCGCTGGTGCCGGGCTGCGTGATCGCCGGACCGCTGTTCACCGTGCTGCAGGCGTTCGGAGCGGTCCTGGTCTCCCACCAGCTGCGGCACGCCACCGCGGTGTACGGGTTCTTCGCAACCGTGATCGGCCTGCTGGGCTGGCTGGCCCTGGCCGCGCAGATCACCCTCTACGCGGCGGAGACGAACGTGGTGCTTCACCGGCGCCTGTGGCCTCGCAGCCTGATGCAGCCGCCGCTGACGGGCGCCGACGAGGAGGTCCTAGCGGCTTTGGCCCGGCAGGAGGAACGCCGCCCCGAGCAGCAGGTCGACGTCGCCTTCACCGACGAGGGCGATGAGGCTCAGCGGCCTGAACGGCGTGATCCGCCCGGCACCGGCGGCGAGTCCGCATCGGACCGCTAAGAAGCCGCGCAGATAGGCATCGAGGGCTGGGTGAACAAGTGGGCGAAGGAGGAGAGTTCCGGGGCCTTCGCGGCTCTGGTCGTCGTCACCCTGTGCTTCGGCGACTGCGAGACCGTCGCCGCCTTTGACGAGGTCCTCGTCCCAACGTCCTTCAGCACGCTGCCCTCTTGGTCAGGTGGGCAGTCCCGCGTCGCGGGCCAGGAGGGCGGCCTGAACGCGGTTGGTGACGCCCAGGGCCGTGAGGATACGGCTGACGTGGGCTTTGACGGTGCTTTCCCGCATCGCGAGGCGGGTGGCGATGTCGGCGTTGGTCTCGCCCTGGGCGAGCAGGGCCAGCACGTCCAGCTCCCGGGGGGTGAGCCGCTCAAGCCGTTCCCGCGCGGCGGTGGCCTTCGGCTGGTTTCCGGCGTGGTAGCGGTCGATGAGTCGGCGGGCCGCGGCGGGGTGGAGCATGGCGGAGCCGGCTGCCACCAGGTGGACGGCACGCAGGATCTCGGCGGGATCGGTGTCCTTGAGCAGGAACCCGTCGGCTCCTGCGGCGAGCGCGTTGTAGACGTACTCGTCGAGGTCGAAGGTGGTGAGGGTGATCACTTTCGGCGGGTGGGGAAGGGCCCGTAGCCGGGCGGTCGCGGTGATGCCGTCCATGCGCGGCATGCGCACGTCGACCAGGGCCACGTCGACGTGGTGGGCGCCGGCCTGCTCGACGGCGTCCAGGCCGTCCACGGCCTGGGCGACGACCTGGATGCCCGGGTCGCCGTCGAGGAGGTCGGTCAGGCCGAGGCGGACCAGGGCGTCGTCGTCGACGATCATGGCGCGGATCATGTGCGGGTGCCGTTCTGTGCGATGCCGGCGGGGTGGGGGATGCGTGCGGCCAGTCGCCATGCGCCTGCGCCGGCGGGTCCTGCGTCCAGGTGGCCGCCCAGCGCGCTGACGCGCTCGCGCAGGCCGACGAGCCCGTATCCGGACTCGACGGCGCCCGTGCCGGAAGTGCCGGGGACGCCGGGGGTGTTGGTGACGTCGATCAGGGTGGCGGGCGGGCGGTAGTCGACCCGTACGGTCACCGCGGCGCCGCCCGCGTGCTTGCGGACGTTGGTCAGTGCCTCCTGGACGATGCGGTACGCGGCCAGCCGGTGGGTCGTGGGAGCCTGCTCGGGAACGCCGTCGACGGTCAGTTCGACGTGCTGCCCGGCGGCGCGTGCCTCCGCGGCCAGCTCCCGTACGTCTCGTATCGCGGGTGCGAGCGCCGCGCCCTGCGCCGCGTCCGGTTCGCGCAGGGCGCCGAGGACGTCGCGCAGGTCGGCCAGGGCCTCGGCGGAGGTGGCACGCAGCAGCGCCAGGCGTTCGACGACCGGCGCGGGCAGGCCGTCGGCCCTGGTGGCCAGCACTCCGGTGTGCAGGGCGATCAGGCTCAGACGGTGGGCCAGCACGTCGTGCATCTCCGCGGCGATGCGGGAGCGTTCGGCGACCCGGGCCGTTTCCTCCCGCAGCCGCGCCTCCGTGCGCAGGTGCTCGACCTCGGAGGCCAGCGCCTTCACCAGCCGCCGCCGGTTGCCCTGCCACAGGCCGACCACGAACCCGAACAGCAGGACGAACAGGGCCGACACCCATCGCCGGTCGGCCCACAGCGACGTGGCCTGGGCACCGAGCAGGTTGGCGCCCAGCGCCACGACGACACAACCGAGGGCGACCCGCATCCGACGGGCCACGGCCAGGTCGAACAGCGAAACGGCCAGCAGCGGAGCCAGCAGCCACCCCCACCACGCCGTGCCCGCCGCGACCACCCACGGCGCGGCAGACCACCGCAGCCGGGGCACCACCAGCGCCACCGCACACACCAGCGCGGCAGCCGTCACCGGCACCACGTATCGGCCGCCGGAGAGCAGCGCAGCATTCACCGCGGCGCCCGCGACCAGGAAGGCCAGCAACCCCGCACGCCCGACCGCCGCCCACACCGGGCCCTTCCACCACATCACCTGGCCATGCTAGGCAGTCCACCGCGATCGCCGGACTGACGAAATGCCATGCCGACCCCCTACTTTCGTCGGCCAAGCCCGTCGCAGAACGGAGGATCTCAAGGGCGACGCCGCTCCGTAGCGTCGAAACCATGAACGACTGGACGACCTCGCACCAGCGCGCCACCGCGCAGCGCCATGCCGAAGGCTGGATGTTCCTCATCGAAGCCGCCCGCGACCTGCGCACCACCGGCGCCATCGCCCCCAGCGGCAAGGCCCTCGCCCACGCCCTGACCGAGCCCGTCCGCGCCCGCTCGCCCCGCCCGCTGGCCGTCCTGGAAGCAGGCGCCGGCACCGGCGCCGTCACCCGCCACCTGATCCCTCGCCTTCCCCGCGGCAGCCGCCTCGACATCGTCGAGGCCAATCCCCGCTTCGCCGACGGGCTACGCGTCCTCGCTGCCACCCACCCCCGCACGACGTCCCGGTCCGCGGACCTCACCGTCCACCAGAGCCTCATCGAGGACCTCGACACCGACCGACGCTACGACGTGATCGTCTCCGGGCTGCCGCTGACCAATTTCGCCCCCCACACCGTGGAACGGATCATGAGCCGCTACATGGAGCTGCTCCACCCCGGCGGAACCCTCACCTACTTCGCCTACCTCGGCACCCGACGCGCCCGCACCCTGCTCGCCTCCCCCTCCGAAGCACGCCGGCACGCCGCCGTGGACCACGTCATGACCGCCTACCAGCGCCGCTACGCCACCGCCCGCTGGAGCGTATGGGCCAACCTGCCACCCGCCCACGTCTGGCACCTGCAACACCCCCCAGTGCCTTCCCAGCCCTGCGCCGACGGTCGGCAGCACCACCCGGACCGGGTGAGTCAGTAGATGCACGTCCTGACCGACCTCCTCGCCCACCTCCCGGCGCCGGCCGCCTACGGGGTGCTGGCCCTGGCCGTGCTGGCCGAGTCGATCCTCCTGGTCGGCGCCTTCATCCCGACCCTCACCCTCATGCTGACCACCGGCGCGCTGGCCCGCACCGGCCACATCAGCCTCCCCCTCGTCATCGCCACCGCGGCCGGCGCCGTCATCGCCGGCGACCTCCTCGCCCACCGCACCGGCCGCATCCTCGGTCAGCGGCTCCGCACCGGCCGCGCGGCCCGCCGCATCCCCGCCCCCCTCTGGCAACGCGCCGAGGCCCTCACCGCCCGCCACGGCGGCCGAGCCATCCTGCTGGCCCGCTTCATTCCCGTCGTACGCACCCTCGCCCCCCACTTCGCAGGCGCCACCCGCCTGTCCTACCGCCGCATCGCCCCCTACAGCGCCACCGCCGCCTGCCTGTGGGCCACCGCCGAAGCCGGCACCGGCTACGGCGCCGCCGCGTCCCTGAAGCGAATCATCACCCTCGGCGGACCCGCCCTTGCCATCGCCGGCCTGGTCACAGCCGGGTGCGCGGCCTTGTGGATGAAGAAGCGCCGCCGCTTCCCGCACCCGAACCCGCACGACGTCAGCCCCGTCCGGCGCGGACGTGACTGACCGACAACCGGTACCTCCAACGCCACACAGAGCACAGGGCCACGACCCACGCACTCAACCGTTGCGCCGAGCAGCTGACGGCGAGCGGGTTTGGCGCCCGCCGCCAGCGGTTAGCCGCGCTTGCGGGAGCGCATCCCGCCCGCGCCCCGACGGCCGGCCTCGGAACCAGGAGGAACAGACCATGAAGGTTGCCGACTACCTGCTGCAGCGCCTGCGGGAGTGGGACATCGAGTACGTCTTCGCCTATCCCGGGGACGGCATCAACGGGTTGCTCGCCGCCTGGGGCCGCGCCGAGGACCAACCTCGCTTCATCCAGGCCCGGCACGAGGAGATGGCCGCTTTCCAGGCCGTCGGCTACGCGAAATTCTCCGGCCGCACCGGCGTGTGTGCGGCCACCTCGGGCCCGGGCGCGATCCATCTCCTGAACGGCCTGTACGACGCCAAGCTCGACCACGTGCCGGTGGTCGCGATCGTCGGGCAGACCGACCGCACCGCTATGGGCGGCTCCTACCAGCAGGAAGTCGACCTCCTGTCGCTGTACAAGGACGTGGCGTCGGAGTTCTGCGAGATGGTCACCGTCCCCGAGCAGTTGCCCAACGTGCTGGACCGGGCGATGCGCATCGCCGCCACCCGCCGTACCGTGACCGCGCTGATCGTTCCCGCCGACGTGCAGGAGCTCGACTACGAGCCACCGGCCCACGCCTTCAAGCAGGTCCCCTCCAGCCTCGGCACCCCCCACTACGCGCCCGTCCCCGTCGACGAGGACCTGGCGCGAGCGGCGGAGATCCTCAACGCGGGCGAGAAGGTCGCCGTGCTGATCGGCCAGGGCGCCCGCCAGGCGCGCGCCGAGGTCGAGCAGATCGCCGACCTGCTCGGTGCCGGCGTCGCGAAGGCCCTGCTCGGCAAGGACGCCCTCCCGGACACCCTGCCGTTCGTGACGGGCTCGATCGGCCTGCTCGGCACCCGGCCGTCGTACGAGATGATGCGCGACTGCGACACCCTGCTCGTGGTGGGATCCAGCTTCCCGTACAGCAACTTCCTGCCCGACTTCGACCAGGCCAGGGCGGTGCAGATCGACCTGGACCCGTCCATGATCGGGCTGCGCTACCCGTTCGAGGTGAACCTCGTCGGCGACGCCGCCCAGACCCTGCGCCGCCTGCTCCCGCTGCTGGAACGCAAGACGGACGGCGCCTGGCGCAAGACGATCGAGGACAACACGGCCCGCTGGTGGGAGGTCATGCAGCGCCGCGCCGAGGTGGCCGCCGAGCCGGTCAACCCCGAGTACGTCGTCCACGCACTGGACGCGCTGCTGCCCGAGGACGTGATGCTGGCCGCCGACTCGGGGTCGGCCGCGAACTGGTACGCCCGCCATCTGCGGATGCGCGGCACCATGCGCGGCTCACTCTCGGGCACGCTGGCCACCATGGGGCCCGGGGTGCCGTATGTGATCGGCGCGAAGTTCGCCCACCCCGACCGGCCGGCGATCGCGATCGTCGGTGACGGCGCGATGCAGATGAACGGCCTGGCGGAATTGATCACTGCCGCGAAGTACTACCGGGAGTGGTCGGATCCGCGCCTGGTGGTGGCGGTGCTGAACAACCAGGACCTGAATCAGGTCACTTGGGAGATGCGGGCGATGCAGGGCGCCCCGCAGTTCGAGCCCTCCCAAGCCCTGCCCGACGTGCGCTACGCCGACATCGCCCAGTCCTTCGGCCTGGACGGCGTGCGGGTCGAGCGGCCCGAGGACGTCGGCCCGGCGTGGACCCGGGCGCTGGCCGCGCAGCGTCCGTTCGTCATCGACTTCCGCACCGACCCGGCGGTGCCACCGATCCCGCCGCACGCCACCTGGGACCAGATCAAGGCCGCCGCCTCCGCTGTGCTGCGCGGCGACAGCGATCGCGGCTCCGTCATCCGCCAAGGCGTGAAAGCCAAGGTCCAGGAGTTCCTGCCCGGCAGCGGGAGCTGACCGTGGCCGCAGACGACAGCAGGGAGGACGTTGACCTCGCGGCCCTGGAACGCGCGCTGCGCGCCGAGGTGGATGGTGAGGTCCGCTTCGACGCGGGCAGCCGCGGCGCGTATGCCACCGACGGCTCCAACTACCGGCAGGTCCCGCTCGGCGTGGTGGTGCCCCGCACGATCGAAGCCGGTGCCGCGGCTGTCGCGGTGTGCTCGCGGTTCGCCGCGCCGGTGCTCTCCCGCGGCGGCGGCACCAGCCTGGGCGGGCAGTGCACCAACACCGCCGTGGTCATCGACTGGACGAAGTACTGCAACCGGCTGCAGTCCGTCGACGCCGAGGGGCGGACCTGTGTCGTCGAGCCGGGCATCGTGCTGGACGAGCTGAACCGGCAACTCGCCCCGCATGGGCTGATGTTCGGGCCCAAGCCCTCCACGCACACCCACTGTGCGCTGGGCGGGATGATCGGGAACAACAGCTGCGGCGCCTCCGCCCAGGCTTACGGCAAGACCGCTGACAACGTCAGCCGGCTGGAAGTACTCACCTACGACGGAACCCGCTTCTGGGCCGGCCCCACCAGCGACGAGGAGTACGCGCAGGTCGTGGCCGACGGCGGGCCCCGGGCCCGCCTGTACCAGGAACTGAAGGGCATCACCGGCCGCCATCTGGCCGAGATCAGGCGCGGTTACCCGAAGATCCCCCGCCGCGTCTCCGGCTACAACCTGGATTCCCTGTTGCCGGAGAACGGTTTCGACGTGGCGAAGGCCCTGGTCGGCAGCGAAGGCACCCTGGTCACCGTCCTGCGCGCCGAACTGAAGCTGGTCGAGGTCCCCGCCGCCGAGGCCCTGCTGGTACTCGGCTTCGACGACATCTACCAGGCGGCCGACGCCGTGCCCGACCTGCTCAAGCACAGCCGGCCCGCCCAACTGGAGGCCATCGACGGGCGCATGGCCCAGCTGATGCGCGAGGAACACGCCTACCTCGACTCCCTGGAACAGTTGCCCGAGGGCGACAGCTGGCTGCTGCTCCAGTTCACCGACGACACCAAGGAACAGGCCGACGCGCAGGCCCGCGAGCTGCTGCGCGCCATCGGCCGCGACGAGGGCGATGCGTCGGTGGCGTTCTCCGACGACCCACCACGCGAGCACGAGATGCTCAAGGCCCGCGAGGCCGGCCTGGGCGTGACCGCGCGCCCGCCGGACGGCTCCGAGACCTGGGAAGGCTGGGAGGACTCCGCCGTCGCACCCGAACGGCTGGGCGACTACCTCCGCGACCTGGAGTGGCTCTTCGATCGCTACGGCTATCAACAGGCCTCCCTCTACGGTCACTTCGGCCAGGGCTGCGTCCACACCCGGATCCCGTTCGAACTGCGCGACGGCAAGGGCATCGAATCCTTCCGGGCGTTCCTGCACGACGCGGCCGACCTGGTCGCCTCCTACGGCGGCTCGCTGTCGGGGGAGCACGGTGATGGGCAGGCCCGCGGCGAACTGCTACCCCGCATGTTCGGCCAACCGCTCGTCGACGCGATGGGCGAGGTCAAGGCGCTGTTCGACCCCGGCAACCGGATGAACCCCGGCAAGGTCGTCCACCCCCACCGGGTCGACCAGAACCTGCGCCTGGGCGCCGGGTGGCGGCCCGAGCCGCAGCAGGCCACACACTTCGCCTACTCCGACGACAACGGCGACTTCGGACAGGCCGTCATGCGCTGCGTCGGAATCGGCAACTGCCGCACCCACCAGGGCGGGGTGATGTGTCCCTCCTACCGCGCCACGCTGGAGGAGGAGCACTCCACCCGCGGCCGGGCCCGCCTGCTGTTCGAGATGCTCGGCGGCCACCAGGACTCGCCCGTCACCCAGGGCTGGCGCTCCACCGAGGTCCGCGACGCCCTCGACCTGTGCCTGGCCTGCAAGGGCTGCAAGTCCGACTGCCCGGTCGGGGTGGACATGGCCACCTACAAGGCCGAGTTCCTCGCTCACCACTACCAGCACCGCTTGCGTCCGGCCGCCCACTACGCGATGGGCTGGCTCCCGCTGTGGGCCCGGCTCGCGGGCCTCGCTCCGGCACTCGCCAACGCCGTCCTGCACGCCCCGGGCCTGGCCCGGCTGGGCAAGCTGATCACCGGGATCGACCCACGCCGCGACGCACCCATATTCGCGCCCGAGAGCTTCCAGGACGCCTGGCGCGGGTCCGGGCGGCCGCAGCCGGACCCGGGTGATCCGCGCACCGTGCTGATCTGGCCTGACACGTTCACCAACCATTTCCATCCCCACATCGCCCGCGCCGCGGTCCGGGTGCTGGAGGATGCCGGCTTCCACGTCGCCGTCCCCGAGGGACCGGTGTGCTGCGGCCTGACCTGGATCTCCACCGGCCAACTCGCGACCGCCCGCCGCGTCCTGAAACGCACCAGCCAGGTGCTGCGCCCCTGGCTGGAGGCCGGCACCCCGATCATCGGACTGGAACCCTCGTGCACGGCCGTGTTCCGCACCGACGCCCCGGACCTGCTTCCCGGTGACCAGGACATCGTCCGGCTGGCCGCGCAGACGCGCACGTTCGCCGAGCAGCTCGTCAACCACGCCCCCGACGGCTGGCAGCCGCCGCAGGCAAACCGGGCGGCGACCGTCCAGACCCACTGCCACCAGCACGCCGTCCTCGGAACCGACCCCGACCGCGAACTGATGCGCCGCGCCGGCCTGGACGCGAACGTACTGGACGAAGGCTGCTGCGGCCTGGCCGGCAACTTCGGCTTCGAGCAAGGCCATTACGACCTGTCGCAGACGATCGCCGAGCAAGGCGTACTGCCCGCCGTCCGCGACACCGCACCAAGCGCCTTCGTCGTGGCGGACGGCTTCAGCTGCCGCACCCAGATCGAACAGGCCGGCACCGGACGCCAGGCCGTGCACCTGGCCGAAGCCCTCGCCATCGCCCTCGACGGGCCGGCACCCGCCGGACGCCCCGAGAAGGCCGTCGCGCGCCCGCGACCCCGACCCGCAGCAGCCCGTCTCCTGACCGCGGCCACCATCGGCGCGCTGACCGGCCTGGCCGCAGGGGCCGTGCTGGCCGTCCGCCACCGCGTGAGGAGAACGCCGTGACCACCCTTCACGAACGAATGCACCGCCAGGCCCGTGCCTACGCCGGTGACGCCGACCGTCCGCTGGCCTCCTACACCGGCCTCATGGCCGTCTACGCCACCACCGTTGCGGGTATCTCCATCACCGCTCGCGCGACTGCCCGTGAACTGCCGGATCCGAAACCATGGGACGTCGCGTTGAACGCGCTGGCCACCCATCAGCTGGGCCGCCTGATCGCCAAGGACCCCGTCACCAGCCCGCTGCGCGCACCGTTCACTCACTTCGAAGGCACCACGGGACCGGCCGAACTCAAGGAGGGGGTCCGCGGCACCGGCGCCCGCAAGGCGATCGGCGAACTGCTCAGCTGCCCCTTCTGCACCGGCCTGTGGATCGCCACCGGCATCACCGCCGGCACCGTGTTCGCACCCCGCGCCACGCGCCTGGCCACCACGACCCTGTCCGCCCTGGCCGCGGCCGACTTCCTGCAGTTCGCCCGAACGGCCCTCCAGCGCGCGGCCGGCGAGACCTCATGACCGTCCGGTCGATGCCGACCGTCGACGGCCTGCGGGTGTGGGTCCTCGACTTCCCCACCGACGTCCCCGAGGCCGACGGCACCGCCACCTGGACCAGCACCACCATGGTCCTCGTCCGGGCACGCTCCGGCGCCTCCCACGGCTACGGCTGGACCTACGGTGCTGCGGCCTGCGCCGGCGTGATCACCGACCTGCTCGCCGAACACGCCATCGGCCGTAGCGTCTTCGACGTGCCCGCCGCCAACGAGGCCATGCACCGTGCGCTGCGCAACGCAGGACGTCCCGGCATCGGCGGCTACGCCCTGTCCGCCGTCGACATCGCCCTGTGGGACCTCAAGTCCCGACTGCTCGGCCTGCCGCTGGCCGACCTGCTCGGACGCGCCCGCGACACGGTCCCGGTCTACGGCAGCGGCGGCTTCACCACCTACACCGACCAGCAGGCGCGCGAGCAGCTGCGCGGATGGACCGAGCAGCAGGCGATCCCCCGCGTGAAGATCAAGATCGGGGAGGAGTGGGGCACCCGCGAGGACCGGGACCTGGCCCGCGTCGAGCAGGCCCGCGCCATCATCGGACCGGGCGTCGAGCTGTACGTGGACGCCAACGGCGGCTACACCGCCAAGCAGGCGATCCGCCTCGCCCGCCGCTTCGAGGAGTACGGCGTGCGCTGGTTCGAGGAACCGGTCTCCTCTGACGACCTTGCCGGCCTCGCCCGGGTCCGCGCCGCCACCGGCATCGAGGTCGCCGCGGGCGAGTACGGGTTCACGCTGCCCTACTTCGCCGCCATGGCCCCGTCCGTGGACTGCCTGCAGGCCGACGCCACCCGCTGCGGCGGAATCACCGTCTGGCTGCGCGCCGCCGCCCTCGCCCAGGCCCACGGCCTGGAACTCTCCGGCCACTGCGCCCCGCACGTCCACGCCCACGCCGCGGCCGCCCTGCCCAACCTGCGCCACCTGGAGTGGTTTCACGACCACATCCGCATCGAGAACCTCCTCTTCGACGGAACCCTCGACCCCACCGGCGGCGCACTGCACCCCGGCCGCAGCGACGCCCCGGGCATGGGACTGACGCCCCGCCCGGACGTCCTCGAACGCCACACACGCACCACCGCCACCGCCCCGGCCGCCAGCCCGTAGCCGTCGGCTGCGGCTTCGGCTGCCACGGACCGTCCCCGAACCGGAGGAGAGACCGAGTGCCGAAGAGCCCCGATCCACCGCCCCCGCACGCGCTGCGCGACTACGCCCTGCTCGCCGACGGACACCGCGGCGCCCTCGTCGGCCCGCGCGGCGACATCGCGTGGATGTGCGCACCCCACTGGAACAGCGACGCCGTCTTCGCGGCTCTGATCGGCGGGCCCGGCTGGTTCACCGTCACCCCCGCCGGACGCTTCGTGTGGGGCGGCTACTACGAGGACGGCACACTGATCTGGCGTAGCCGATGGGTCACCACCACCGGAATCATCGAGTGCCGCGAGGCCCTCGCCTACCCCGGGCAGGCCCACCGCGCCGTTGTGCTGCGCCGCATCACGGCCGTCGACGGCCCGGCCGAAGTGACAGTGCGCCTCCAGGTGGCCCCCGGCTTCGGCGAGCACCGACTGCGGAAGGTCACGCACGAGGAGGACGGAAGCTGGACGGCCCGGGCCGCAGGCTCGCACCTGCGCCTGAGCGGCCTGCCGGACGCGAAGACGAACGATGCCGGTGACCGCCCGCAGCTGAGGGCACGGCTGCGCCTGGAGCCCGGGGAGCAGCACGACCTCGTCCTGGAGATCTCCGACCAACCGCTCACCCGGCTCCACGACCCTGACCGGCTGTGGCGGGCGACCGAGGTGGCCTGGGCAGAGCGGGTACCCGAGCTCGCCGGGGTGCTGGGCCGGCGGGACGCCCGGCACTCGTACGCGGTGCTCCTCGGCATGACCGGCCCCGGTGGCGGAACCGTCGCCGCCGCGACGACGAGCCTGCCGGAGCGAGCGGAGCAGGGCCGCAACTACGACTACCGCTACGTGTGGATCCGCGACCAGGCCTACATCGGCCAGGCCGCGGCCGCCGCAGGCTGCGATGCGCTGCTGGACGACTCGGTCCGTTTCGTCACGGCTCGCCTCCTCGACCACGGCCCCCGCCTGGCGCCCGCCTACACCGCCGCCGGCGGCGCCGTCCCCGACCCGCGCACGCTCGACCTGCCCGGCTACCCGGGGGGCTTCGACGTCATCGGCAACCGGGTCAACCACCAGTTCCAACTCGACGGCTTCGGCGAGAGCCTGCTGCTGCTCGCCGCCGCCGCCCGCCGGGGCAGGCTCGATGCCGACGGCTGGCGCGCCGCCACGGTCGCCGTCGACGCGATCACCGCCCGCCACCGGGAGAAGGACGCCGGCATCTGGGAGCTCCACCCGGGCCGCTGGACGCACAGCCGACTGACGTGCGCGGCCGGACTGCGCGCCATCGCCACCGCCCACCCGGCAGCAGGGTCCGGCCGCGCCGCCGCCTGGGAGGCCCTGGCCGACCAGGTCATCGCCGAGGCCGACCACGACTGCCTGCACCCCGCCGGCCGCTGGCAGCGCTCACCCACCGAGGCGGGCGTGGACGCCGCCCTGCTCCTGCCCGCGCTGCGCGGCGCCGTCCCGGCCGACGACCCCCGCACCCGCGCCACCCTGCACGCCGTCCTCACCGACCTGTGCGAGGACCACTACTGCTACCGCTTCCGCCACGACCAGCGCCCCCTGCAGGACGCGGAAGGCGCGTTCCTGCTGTGCGGATTCGTTGTCGCCCTCGCCCATCACCAGCAGGGCGACGAGCGGGAGGCGCTGCGCTGGTTCGAACGCAACCGCGCCGCCTGCGGACCGCCGGGCCTGTACGCGGAGGAGTTCGACGTCGCCCAGCGCCAGCTGCGCGGCAACCTGCCCCAGGCCTTCGTCCACGCCCTCCTGCTCGAAACCGCCCATCGCCTGGCATCCGGCCACTGATCCGTGGCAGCGACAGCGCGGCGGGTGTCGGGGGCGGCCCAACCGGGCAGCCGCTCAGTGGTCCGCTATCGGGCGGCCGTGAGGTGCGCAGATGTCCGGGAACGACGAACACACGCACCTCCTGTCCTGCGAGGAGTTCACCCCCGCAGAGCTTCTGGACCAGGCCCGGCGCGCGAAGGACACCGGTTTCACCAGGCTGGCGATCTCCGATCACTTCCACCCGTGGAACGACGGCCTCGCCCCACGGCACCGGGCGGGGGCGGCCAGGATGCTGCGGTCCCGGCGGGCCAGAAGGGCGTCTGCGTCGGCGGGTACCTCGATGGCGCCGGCTCTGCGCAGGACTTCTTCTCCGAACCCGGCGGACAGCACCGCCACGCACGGGACGCCTGCGCGCGCTGGCGTGCACGTGCCAGGGGGGTGTCGCCGACGAACACCGCCTCGCCGGGCTCGGCGCGGGCCGCACCGTGGCCGGTGCCGTCGCCCTTCGCCTTCCCCGCCTCGTCGTCCACGGGGTCACCGGCACCCGCCCTGCCTGCCAGGCGGGACGGGGTGTCCGGCCGGCGGACCGGGAGAGCCGGGAGGTTTGCCTCGCCCGGCCGGGGTTAGCCGCAGGATATGAGACGTCAACTCCAGACACCGCGCACCGTGGTGGTCACCGGGGCCAGCGGCGGCATCGGCCGGGCGAGCGCTCTCGCCTTCGCCGCCCGCGGGGACCGGCTCGCGCTGATCGCCCGCGGCCGGGCCGGACTCCAGGGCGCGGTCCGCGAGGCCGAGCAGGCGGGTGCGGAGAAGGTCCTCGCCATCGAGACGGACGTCGCCGACCCGGAGGCGATCGCGGCGGCCGCGCAGCGGGTAGAGGACGAGTTCGGGCCGATCGACGTGTGGGTCAACGACGCGTTCGCGTCCGTGTTCGCGCCGTTCACCGAGATCACCCCGCAGGAGTTCCGGCGGGTCACCGAGGTCTCCTACCTGGGCTACGTGTACGCCACCCGGGCGGCGCTGGCCCGGATGCTGCCCCGCAACCGCGGCGTGCTCGTCCACGTCGGCTCCGCGATCGCCTACCGCGGCATCCCGCTGCAGAGCGCCTACAGCGGCGCCAAGCACGCCATCCAGGGCTGGCACGAAGCACTGCGCTGCGAACTGCTCGCCTCCGGCACCGCCGTGCGCACCACGATGGTGCAGATGCCGGCGGTCAACACCCCGCAGTTCGACTGGGTCCGCTCCCGCCTGCCCGAGCGCGCCCAGCCCGTGCCGCCGATCTACCAGCCGGAGGTGGCCGCCCGCGCCGTACTGTTCGCCGCCGACCACCCCGATCGGCGGGAGTACTGGGTCGGTGCCAGCACGGTGGCCACCCTGCTCGCGAACGCCATCGTGCCCGGGCTGCTGGACCGCTACCTGGCGCGCACCGGCTTCGACTCGCAGCAGAGCGGTGAGCGGCGCCGCTCCGGCGATCCGGACAACCTCTTCGAGCCGGTCGACACCGGGGAGGACTTCGGGGCGCACGGGCGCTTCGACGGTCGGGCCCGCGCCCGCAGCTCCCAGCAGCTGGCCGCCCACGGCCTCGCCTCCGCCGTGGCAGGGGTGCGGCGGGCGGCCGACCGGGTGCGGGCCGGTCTGACGTACGGGCCGTGCGGGTTCGCATCCGGGCGGCGGGGCAGACGCATCCCACCGACCGGAACCCGTGAGACAAGGAGCATGTGATGCCACGCGGATCAAGCCCGAAGCGGGAACGCCAGTACGAGCACATCAAGGACAGCGCGCTGGAGCGCGGGGAGAGCCCGAAGCGGGCCGAGGAGATCGCCGCCCGCACCGTGAACAAGGAACGCGCCCGCCACGGCGAGTCGAAGACCGCCAGCCGCAGCTCCCTCAAGGACATCTCCTCCAGCCGGCGCGGCGGCCTGCGCTCCCACAGCGGCTCGCAGGGCCCGACGAAGGAACAGCTGTACAACGAGGCCAGGCAGCGCAACATCCACGGCCGCTCGAAGATGAACAAGAAGCAGCTCGCCGACGCACTCGGCCACTAGCGAGCAGGTACGCGATGGCATCGATCCCCGTCCCACCGGACCCCGACCTCACCCCGGTACCCCCGTACCGCCCCGACCGCCCGAGCCCCCACAGCCACCCGACCCGGTGCCGCCTGATCCGCCGAAGCCACCCGGATCGCCTGAACCACCACCCGATCCACCGCTGCCCGGCCGTCCCGGCAGCCCTGGACCTCAACCTCCGGCGGATCCGCAACCGCCGTCATCCGAAGAACCCCGTCCGCACGAGCCACCGGACTGAACCACGCCGCGAACGGCCGATGACCCGGACAGGGGCAGGTTGCTGCGTACGGGTGGCCGACGGCGCGCCGACCGGCCTCGTCGGGCGTCGCCCTGTGGGGCACCGAACAATGACCGTGAATCAGAACGATCGGTCCGGGCGAGGGAGGGGTGGGCGTGCGCGGCGCGGTGCTGGAGATCACGGCATGGTTCAGCGTGCTCGTGGGGGTGACGGTCGTATCGATCAGTTCCCTCTCGCCGGTCGAGCTGCTGGTGGCCGCCGTCGCCGCACTCGGCGGCGCGTTCGCGGCCAGGCGCCTGCGTCTGGCCGCGAACGTCACCCCGGGCGGGACCCGGGGAGCCGTCCGGGCGGTCGTGCGGCTGCCGGGCGCCATTCTCAGGGGCAGCGCCGTCCTGGCCGCTGCGCTGCTCGACCGGCCGCAGACAGCCGGCTTGCGCCGACTGCGGCTGCTCCCGGGAGTCGGCGCGGGATGGGCGCCGGTGCTGCTCGCCGCGTCACCGGACACCTGCGTTCTGGAGATCGACCGGCCTGACGCGGTGGACGAGGTCTTGGTGCACGCGCTCGGCCGCGGGCCGGGGCCGGTGGAGCGCGTAGTCGCCGCCAAGGGTGAAGGGGAGCCGTGAGCGTGTGGGCCGCGGCGGCGCTGGTCCTGTTGGCGGCTGCGGCGCCGGTGTGCCTGTGGGTGGCGTCGCGCGGCAGCACGGTGCGCCGCCTGGCCGGGATGTGTCTGCTGTCGAACGTCGTGGGTGCCGTGTTCCTGCTGCTGCCCCAGGCCTACCAGCGCTCTTCCTACCAGGACCTCGCCCTGGTGCTCGCGGTGCTGGCCCCGGCGGGCACGCTCGTCTTCACCCGCTTCGCCGCCGGCCCACGCCGGGCACCCGACGACGCCGAACGAGAAGGCAGCGACACATGACGGCCGGTCACATCCTGGTGCTGGTCCTGCTGTGGGCCGGGGTCGCCTTCGTGCTGCTGTCCGTGGCGGCGCTGGTCCGCTTCACGGACACGTTCACGCGGTTGCACGCGCTCGCCCCGGCCGCGTGCGTCGGGGTGCCGTTGATCGCGGCGGCGGTGGCCCTCGACCAGGGCGGCGGGCGCGGGGCGGCGAAGACGCTGCTGATCGGCCTGCTGTTCGGGGTCGGCGGCACGGTGACGACGATCGCGCTCGGCAAGTCCAGCTGGCACTCAGAGGGGAAGGACGGCACGTGAACGAGTGGTTGATCGGTGTGGCGGTCGCGTTCGTCGTGGCCGCGGCGACGGTGGCGGTGCTGTGCCGGGACCCGGCCCGCCAAGCCGTCGTCCTGGCCGTCCTGGGGCTGGGACTGTCGGTACTGTTCGCCGTCCTCCAGGCCCCCGACGTGGCCCTGTCCCAGCTGGCGGTGGGCACCGCGCTGACGCCGCTGCTGATCCTCCTGACCGTCCGCAAGGTCACCCGCCGCCCCACCCGCGACGACCGCCGAGACGACCAGGGGAGCGGCCGGTGACGGCCCGCACCCGGCTGATCGTGTTCCTCGCCTCGGCGGCCGTGATCGCCGCGTTCTTCACCACCGCCTGCACAGGCCTGCCGCGCTTCGGCTCCGACCTCCACCCCTACGGCGACCGGGCAGTCGCCGCGGCCCTCGCGCACCGCACCGCCAACGTGGTGTCCTCCGTCAACTTCGACATCCGCGCGTTCGACACCCTCGGCGAGGAGTCCATCCTCTTCACCACCGTGCTCGGTGCCACCCTGCTGCTGCGCCTGGCCCGGGACGAACGCCAGCACCGGCCGACCGCCGAGCGGGTCCTCCCCACCACCGGCCTGTTCGGCGCCGTCCTCATGCCGGTCACGCTCGCCGTGGGGGTGTACATCATCGCCCACGGCCAGCTGTCGCCCGGCGGCGGTTTCCAGGGCGGCGTCGTGCTGGCCACCGCCCTGCACCTGGCCTACGTGGCCGCCGACTACCGCATCCTGAAGAAGGTCCGGCCGCTGACCGTCCTGGACGTCGCCGACTCCCTGGCCGCAGCCTCCTTCACGATCATCGGGCTGGCCGCCCTGATCACCGGAGGCGCGTTCCTGAAGAACGTCCTGCCACTGGGCACCTTCAACACGATCACCTCCGGCGGCACCGTCCCCGTCCTCAACGCCGCCGTCGGCATCGAGGTCGCTTCCGCCCTGATCGTGCTGCTCGCCCACTTCCTCGACCAAGCCGTCGAGATCACCGACCCCGACGAGCAGGAGACCACCTGAACATGGGCACCCTCGTCTACCTCGCCGCCGGATGGGTCCTGCTCATCGCCCTCTACGGCCTCGTCACCAGCCGCAACCTCATCCACGCCATCGGCTGCCTCGCCGTCGCCCAGTCCTCCACCTACCTGCTGCTCCTGGCCGTCGGCTACCGGCACGGCGCCACCGCCCCGGTGTTCTCCGACCTCACCCCCGGCACACGCCCGCTCGTCGACCCCGTCGTCCAGGCCCTCGCCCTGACCGACGTCGTCGTCGGCGCCACCGTCACCGCCCTGCTGCTCGCCCTGACCATCCAGCTGCGCAAACGCCACCACACCGTCGACCCGCAGGCCCTCACCGGACTCAAGGGCTGAACCGTGACCGCACAGGACCTGCTGCCGCTCGCCATCGCCGTCCCACTGCTCGGCTCCGTCCTGCTCGCTGTGGCGGGCCGACGCATGCCCCGGCTGAGCTGCGACATCCTCGCCACCGCGATCGCGGCCCTGGAGGTAGCGGTACTGGTCGTGCTCTGGACCAGGAGCGGCAGCATCGCCACCGCCGCCCTCGGCGGCTGGCCCGCCCGCGTGGGCATCGTGCTGGCCGCCGACCCGCTCGGTGCCGGCCTCGCGCTGCTGGTCGGCGTCCTCGTACTCGCGGTGATCATCTACTCCTGGCGGTACTTCGACGAACCCACGGGCGAGCGCGCCGGCGTCTTCCCCGCGCTGATCCTGCTGTTCGAGGCCGGCATGGCCGGCTTCGCCCTCACCGGCGACCTGTTCAACGCCTTCGTCTTCTTCGAACTCATGGGCGCCGCCGCCTACGCCCTCACCGGCTACCGCATCGAAGACCCCCGCCCCCTGCACGGAGCCCTCACCTTCGGCATCGTCACCTCCTTCGCCGCCTACTGCTCCCTGCTCGGCATCGGCCTGCTCTACGCCCGCACCGGCGAACTCAACCTCGCCCGCCTCGGGCAGCAGCTCGCCACCCACCACACCGACGCACTCACCGTCATCGCCTTCGTCCTGGTGTGCACGGCACTACTGGTGAAGGCCGCCGCGGTGCCGTTCCACTTCTGGCTCCCCGACGCCCACGCCGTCGCGCCCACCCCCGTGTGCATGCTGATGTCCGGCGTCATGGTCGAACTCGGCGTCTACGGCACCGCCCGCATCTACTGGACCGTCTTCGCCGGGCCCGGCGGCATCCCCCACGCCGCGTTCCGCACCACCTTCTCCGCCCTCGGCATCGTGACCGCGCTACTGGGCGCCGTGATGTGCTGGCAGCAGCGGCACCTCAAGCGCCTGCTCGCCTTCTCCACCATCAGCCACATCGGCCTGTTCCTCATCGGCATCGCCCTGCTCACCCCCGACGGCGCCGCCGGCACCGCCCTCTACGTCGCCGCCCACGGCCTGGTCAAAGCCGCCCTGTTCGGCCTCACCGGCGTCCTGCTGGACCGCTACGGATCCGTCGACGAACACGGCCTGCACGGCAGAGCCCGCTCCCTGCGCACCGTCGGCGTCCTGTTCACCGTCGGCGCGTTGGCGCTCGCCGGGATGCCGCCGTTCGGCACCGGACTGGGCAAGGCCCTGACCGAGGACGCCGCCGGCCACCTCCAGCCCTGGCTGCCCACCGTGTTCGTCCTCGCCTCCGCCGCCACCGGCGGCGCCGCCCTGCGCGCTGCCCTGCGGATCTTCTTCGGCCTCGGACCGGTCCCCGCCACCCGCCCCGGGGAGGAGGAGACCACCGGCGAAGGCGAGGAACCCGAGATCCGCGAACCGCAGCGGCGCCTGCCGCCCGCCATGCTGGCCGTGCCCGCCGTCCTCCTCGCCGGCGCCCTGCTGCTGGGCTGCGCGCCCGCCGTCGCCACCGCAGTCGCCCGGGGCGCACAGACCTTCACCGACCCCGCCCGCTACACCTCCGCAGTCGCCACCCCGCTCGGCACCACCGCGACGAGCCCGGCCACGAGCACCGGCTGGACCGGAACCGGCATCGGCCTCGGGCTGCTCTCCGCCGCCCTGGCCTGCGCTCTGGCCGTCACAGCGGCCCGGCGCCGAACGCCCTCCGGCGCCGCCAGGGCCGCCGTACGAGTACTGCGCCGTATGCACTCCGGACACCTCGGCGACTACCTCGCCTTCCTCGCCCTTGGAGTGGCCCTGCTCTGCACCGCCATCGCCGCCCAGACCTGATCTCCCAGGCCGGCCGCCGCCAGCCGAGGAAGTGGGAACGGTGCGGTCAAAGGCGCTCCTCCATCCGGATCGCCTCCTTCAAATGCTCGTGCGCCTTCCCCCGCTTGCCCTCCTGCTGCTCCAGCAGCGCGGCGGCGATCGCATCGAGCTTGCGCTGAATGGCGTGCTCGGCCCGGCGCTCCGCGTTCTTCAACAGCGCCAGCAGCAGCAGCGTGACCGCGCTCATCGCATCCCCGACCAGCAACTGCCAGCCAGCGGACCACCCGGCGACATGGGCCGCGACGAACAGGGTGACCAAGCCCAGGCACAGAACGGCGAACAGAGGCGAGCTGGTGAAGTTCGACGCCAGTTCTGCGGCCTTCTCGAACCGGCCCCGTCGCCCGTCGTCACGCTTCTGCGCGGGATGCTGAAAAGTCATGACCAGTTCCTCCAGTCGGCCAACCGGCCAGTTGCCACGGCCGCCGCCCGTCCCACCGGATCCGCGGTCACCCGGCGCTCGGTCGCTGCCGCACCTCGACCCGAGGACACGGTCTACGTGAGGCCCAGCGACGGAGACGTGCACGGCGAACATCTCATCCGCGCCGGTCGCTTCCAGCAGGCGCAGCATCTGGTCGGCGGGCGCCGCCAGGCCCAGGCGCCCACCGGCGCCTGGGCCCGGGTCAGATCGCCGATGTGGACGTGGCAGCCGCACAGCTCCCCGCCGATCTGACCAGCCGCCGCAGGAGCGTGAGCTGCCATCCGCCGGTATCGCGGTGTCTGCGTCACGGGTAGCGGGTGCCGGCTGGGCAGCACCGCCGTGCCCGACGCGACCAGGCGGCAGCCGGCCCGTTCGGCCGCAGCAACGGTGGCCCGGCGCGCACGGCCCGGTTCCGAGCGCAGGTCAGCCGATGTCCGCACCGGATTTGTGCAGTGCTCGACCTGGGTCCGGAAGAACTCGGGCTGCGCCCGGTCTCCCAGCGCCAGGGCAAGACCCGGGTCGGTCAGGACCGCCGCGGCCCGAGCCGTCGTCGCCCGGCGCTCGGGGTCGACCAGGAGGAACTCCTCCTCCACACCGAAGCGCAGCGTTGTGCCAGTAGGGGTCATCGCGCTGCCTCCGTTTGCCCGGATCAGTCTGCGGAATGCCGAGCGCCCTCAACCCGCGTATTGCCGCCGGGCCGGGATCCAATCCAAACCGGCTCGTGGCCGCCGTGCACGAGCGCTTCGGCCCCGTGGACGTGCTGGTCAACAACGCGGGCGTGATCCAGGCCGGCTGCCGGGAAACCTCCGTCCGCGGACGCAGCCGCCTCGTGACCACCGGCTCGCCACCCACGGGCTGCGCGCAGCCCGTCAGCTTTCGCGACGGGCCTGCTCGGTGCCGACTGGATCACCCCGTCGGGGCCCCTGCGGCCGCTGAACGGCTTCCGTCTCCGGACCCGTGCAGCCCGTGGGGTCCTCGTCCTGCTGGGCGCGCTTGATGTGCTCGGTGTTCTTCTCGGCGACGTCGTCCTTGAGGTGGGACAAGTTCTCCGCTTTCCGATGGGCCTGCTCCCGGTCAAACTCGCTCATGGGCTGCCTTCCTACGTCGGCGCGGCGCCGTCAGTCGGGCCAGGTCCCCGTCAGGCGGCGGGTGCCGACGGCTCCGCTGCGGTCGACCACCGCCTTGACGAGGGCGAAGACCGCCCCTTGCAGGGCAGCGGCAGTCAGCACCTCCTTCCAGGTGCGGTCCTCGTCGGTGGCCTGCGGCGCACTGCCCTGGTGACCAAGGACAGCCCACAGGCGCCGGAAGACGGCGCCCGCGATCACCCCGCCAAGGGCGCCGAACAGCAAGCCGAGCGGCTTGTAGAGGATCTTCACCATTGCGGTCTCCTCCGTTGGCGTGACCACCGTGGCCTGGCGGCTCTCCTCTGCGTCTGTCCGCGCCGCGGACAACCAATCCTTCCGGACCCCACCCGAGCGATTGCATGTCCAGCGCTACCGGCCGGCTCAGGCCCGTACAACCATGGGTGTCTGAGCGCCGGTCGACGCCTCTCGCCCCGCCTTGCGCCCTCCGGTCACAGGGACGGCGAGCCGCCGCCCCTGTGAGACGTGGCGCCGCTGCCGGGAAGGACCTCGCTGCTGACCGACCGGTGCCAGCCTTTCAGCGTGCGTGTCTGGTCCCGTGCCCGCTCGATGAGGCGATCCAGGTCGTCCGGGTCCAAGCGCGGGTCGGTGTCGGCGATGGCGCGAAGCGCCTGCCACAGCGCGGTCTTGCCTTCGATGCCAGTGCGCATCGCTTCCAGTTCGAGCAGGTCGCTCAGCGGGGAGCGGCGCACCAGCGACCCGTTGGGCTTGAGTCGCGCGATCCGCTCGCCTGCCAGGCCCAGCCAGGTTCGATAGTGGCGCACGGGCACCCCGAGGCTGTTCATGATCCGGACCAGGTCGTCGCGGTCTTCCTCCACATCGCGGACCAGGCGGCGCAGGTCGGCCGCGCGGCGACTGTCCGGATGGCTGTCGGCCATGCGCCGGGTCAGCGCGGCACCACCGAACGCACCGGTCAGGTGGTCGTTCAGGTAGATGCTCAACGGTTCCGCCAGGAGTCGGGGAGACATCACGCGTCCTTCGAGAATGTGGCCGACAGTGCGGCCTGACCTGGGCGGCCCGCAGGAGCCGGAGATGTACAGCAGCGCGGGAGTGTTCTTCCATCGTGCCCTCCACCGCCGACGCACGCCGCCCGACGCGGCCGCCCGCGATCGGTGCGCGGCCGCCACAGGACGCCACCGGCCCCGGCCCCAGCCCGGAGGCGGCAGAGGGCCGGTGGACGTAACTTGCCGACATGAGCACACACGAGGCGACCACGCCGGCGGTAGGGGCACGGGGCTGGACAAGGTACTCGACCAGGGCATCCGACCGTCCGCCCTCACCGTGCGCCGGCCTCGAACACGGCGCGTAGGCCGTCTACCGGTGGGCCGCCGGAACCCAGCCCAAAGCCCCAGTGACCGCTGCCCCGCTGCCCCGGACCGTGATGCCCAACCGTGCGCAGCTCCTCGTCGAATGCCGAGCGCCGCCGTGAAACTGCGCGCAGCCGCGCACGACGGCGCTGACGCCGACTACGTCCTCGGGTTCTACCAGGCGCTGGCCTGGCTCTGCCGGGCACCACGACCGGCCGCGAGGTCGCGCAACTGCCTGCGATAGCTCGCCAGCTCCGAGGGAAGAAGCAGCACCATGGGCCAATTCGATTCGTTCGCCGCCTTGTTGGACTACCCGGTGTATGTCGTCACCGCGACGACCGGACGGGAGCACGCGGGGTGTCTGGTCGGCTTCGCCGGCCAGTGCTCGATCCAGCCGCTCCGCTTCGCCGTCTGGATTTCCAAGGCGAACCGGACCTATGCCGTCGCGTCGCGCTCGCCGGTGCTGGTGGTCCACCTGCTCCCGACGCGCCGACATGATCTCGCCGAGCTGTTCGGCGGCCGCACAGGTGACGACGTCGACAAGTTCGCGGTCGCCGCGTGGGAAGTGGGACCCTACGGAGTCCCGGTGCTGGAAGGCGCCGTGGCCTGGTTCGCCGGCCGTGTCCTCGACCGGGTGGACTGGGGCGACCACGTGGGCTTCCTCCTGGAACCGATCGACACCGAAGCCGCGTCGAGCGGCGGCTCACTGACCTTCCAGGACGTCCAGGACATCGACGCCGGACACCCGGCGTGAAGAGGGACAGGCCCCGGCGGCGGCGAGGCGAGACAGGAGACGACCAGTGACATCGAGGAGCCGCGGGGACGCGTCCGGGAGCGGCCGCGACGAGACGCCGCAGGAACGGGCGGACCGGCTGTGGAGCGAGATGCTCCAAGAGGTCCGCGTGTGTCAGACCGGTGCACAGATCCTGTTCGGCTTCCTGCTCAGCGTCGCCTTCACCCCCCGTTTCGCCGGCCTGTCCGACTTCGACAAGAACCTCTACGACGCAACCGTAGTCCTGGGCGCGATCGCCACCGGCCTGGTCACACTGGCCCTGACGATCACCGCCGCCCTTCTGCTGTGGTGATCCGGTGCTGTTGGGCGGCGAGGTCGGCCACTGCGGTGAGCGGGGCGGTGCCATGGGCGAGCGCGGTGACCAGGGCGGGGGCGGCGTCGCCGGCCAACTCGGCGCGCAGCTGGTGGATCTGGTGGAGGATCGGGTGGTTCACCGGTGCCTCCGGGGCGGGGTTCGGGCCGGTGCCCGTTCCTACCGCCTTGGGGGCGTCGGGGCGGTGGCGACAGGCCGGGAGCGCCGGATCGGCCGGCGCTCCCGGGCCCACGTGGTGGCGGTGCCGGGGTGTCGGGGCGTCAGGCTCCGGCGCAGGCCTTGGTCAGCTCGCCGGCCGCGTCGCCGATCGGTCCGAAGTCGGGCTCCTTGCCCTTGGAGACGGCGGTCTGGGCGTTGTCGACGGCCTTGGACAGTTTGTCGGCGGCGGCGTCGACCTTGCCGTCGCCGTCCTTGCGGATCTGCTTGATGTCGTCGCTGACCTTCTTGAGGGCCGCGACGGTGTGTTTGCGCCGACTCTCGTCGGTGATCTGGCCGACGTTGAGCGCCGAGTCGGTGAGGTCCTGGACATCGCCGGTGAGGCTGATCGCCCGTTTTCCGCAGTCGAGGGCCTGGTCGGCGTTCTTGCAGGCGGTGAACAAGGGCGCCGCCACGAGCAGTGCGATCGTGGCGGCGGCGAGGCGGTACGGTCTGGTTGTCATGTCTGTATCCCTCCCGCCTTCGAGAACGTCCGGTCCCCGTACGGTGGTTCCGACATGACACGTGAACGGTCGGCAAATTGTCTTCTGCCGGTTGATGGTTGACGAACAGTCAGATGTGCCGCTTTCAGGCCCGTGTTGGCCCGGCCTGCCATGCCCGCCAGGCCTGCCAGCCGGCGGCCGGCAGCAACTCACGGGTGCGGGACAACAGTTCGTACAGGCCTGGCCCGTAGCGGGCGGCGAGTTCGGCGTTGTGGCGGAGCACGTCGAGTTCGTTGGCGGCGGTGATGGCGAGGAAGGCCCGCAGGTCCTCCTCCGGCGGGGTGTGGTCCTCCCCGGTGAACCGGTCGTGGAACAGCGGCTCGTCGTCCCGGCCCAGGCGCGGGTAGACGGCGGCCCGGCCGCAGCTCGCGTACAGGTAGACGAGCGCCTCGGCGCGCTCGCCGACGAGGGCGGCCAGCGCGTCCCGTTCGTCCAGTGCCAGCAGGGCGCCGTCGAAGCCGTCGGTCCCGTACGCGGCGTGGCAGAGCCCGGCGACCTGGACGGCGGCATCGGTGCCCCAGTCCGCCAACAGGGCTGCCACCCGGGCCAGGTGCTCCAGCAGGGTGCCGCCCGGGTGCGGGATCCGGTCGGCCTCGTGGGCGCGCAGGAACTCCTCGACGTGGCTCCACGCGGGAGCGGTGCGGTGGTCGGCTGATGTCACCCGAGGAGTTCTACTCCTGTGGCCGACCGCCCCGCAAGCACGGTCGGCCGTTCCGCCGGGCCCGCCCTCGAACTTCCGCCGTCGGTCCACCTGGATGTTCGACGGCGGGAGTTCGCGGACGGGGGCGGGGGAGGGGTGCGGCTAGGAGAGTTCGCGCACCAGTCGGGCGATGGTCGGGGTGGGCACGGAGTGCGCCTCGGCGGCCCGCAGCACCGCGCCGCCGATGGCGTCGAGTTCGGTCGGCCGGCCCGCTTCGACGTCGCGCTGCATCGAGGACCTCATCGCCCCGGGGATCCGGTCGAAGGCGGCGAGCAGCGTCGGAAGGTCGGCCGGGGCTCCGATCGCCGCGGTGACGGCGGTGATCTCGTCCAGGACGGCGAGGAGTTCATCCCGGTGCTCGGTGCGCACGACGCCGATCCCGTCGGCGTGCCGGGTGGTCAGCAGGGCGAAGGGCGCGAGGAAGGACAGCTTGCTCCAGAGCATCGCCGTCTCGTCCTCGCGCAGCGTGACGTCGAGCCCGGTGCGGCGCAGCTGCTCGGCGAACTCCTCCACCGGCGCGGCGAGTTCGATGGCCGCGAACGGGCTGGTGTGCTCGATCCGGCCGGGTGCGGTACGGGTGGCCTCGACCCGGATCGTCCCGGCCACCACCCGCCCGGCCGGGTAGCGCTCGCGCAGCACCGCCATGTGGTCCAGGCCGTTGAGCAGGGGCACCACGATGCCGGTGCCGAGGGACTGCGGCGGCATCCGGTCGAGCGCGTCGGCCAGGGCCGTCTCCTTGACGGTCACGAAGGCGGCGTCCACCGGCTCGCGCAGCTCGGTGACGGCCTCCACCGGGGCGGTGAACTCGCCGAACTGGGTACTGCGCACGTGCAGTCCGTCCCGGGCGAGGACGGCCGCGGTCTGCTCGCCGGCCAGGCAGATGACGCGGTGGCCGTCGCGCGCCAGCAGGCCGGCGATCAGGCCGCCGACGCCGCCGGGGCCGAGGACGGCGACGGTGAGGGGGGTGGTGGTCATGCGGACTCCTCGTGGGGTCGGGAGGGGGCGGTGGGCGGGGCTTCGGGGGTGGGGCGGTGGGGTCGTCGGGTGCGGGGTCGTCGGGTGTGGGGTCGTCGGGTGTGGGGTCGTCGGGGGTGGGGCCGTCGGGGGTGGGGCCGGCGCTACGGGATCTCCCAGCAGAAGCGGCCCTCGAGGCCGTCCGGGCTGAGGAAGCCGCTGCCGACGCCGTAGCCGAAGTTCAGGAAGTACGGGTCGTCGTCGTCCGGTGCGTCGGAGAACGAGAAGAGGTACCGCCAGGGCGCGGGCACCCGGGCCTCGCCGTTGGGGAAGGAGGGGAGGCCGCCGAGGTGGTCGAAGACGTGACCGCCGTCCGGGAACCGGACCTCGGGGCCCTCGTGGCGCAAGTACCGCTGGAACGCCGCCCGTTCGTCCATCGACCGGTCCAGCTCGGCCGACAGCGGCAGCAGATCGAGGTGGAACTCGACCGGCGTCGTCGCCGCGCTCCCGGGCTCGCGGCGCCAGAGCGTGCGGCCCCGGGTGCCGGGCGGGCCGATCACGGCGAAGGAAGGGATCCGGCCGCCCGGTTGGACGAGCAGCACGCCGTCCCCGGCGTCCGGAGCCATGCCGCCCATGATCTGCTCGACCTCCGCCAGGAAGAGGTACGCCAACCGCAACTCCTCACCGGGGACGGGGAACTGGCCGATGAAGACCAGGGGTTCTCCGGTCTCGGGCGAGAGCGGCCAGGCGGGCTCGGCCAGCCAGCAGGGCTCGCCGCCGAGCTTGGGCACCGGTTCGGTGATCGGCCGCTCGGCCGGGCGCGCGGAGAGCTCCAGGCGGGGGAGGAAGGCGGCGTCGTACGGGCCGGTGGCGACGTCGGTCGGGTGCGGGGCCGGGCACGGGGCGGGGGTCGGGGTCGGGGACGGTTCCTGCGGGGTCATCGGGTGGCCTCGGGAGCGGTGTGGTGGAGGGAGACGAAGTCGAAGTGGTAGGGCGCCTCGTGGCGCGGCTTGCGGCCGGGGGCCGGGCGGGGAGGGCGCCCGGCATCCGCGCGGAGATGGACCGGGCCGTGACGCAGGTTGCCGTGGGCCGGGTCGGGCACGGGCAGGCCCTGGGCACGCAGAGCCCCGGCCAACTCCTGGGCCGGCCAGCCGAACACGTCGATCCCGAGGTAGCCGACCGGGCAGGCGGGCCGGTCGTCGTGCGGGTTCCGGTTCACCCAGACTGCCGTCAGGGCGTCGCCGTCGTGCGCGGAGAGCGTGACGTTCACACCGGGGAGCCGGAAGCCCAGAGCCCACCGGGTGCCGCAGACGAAGGTCGGGCGCACCCCGTCCGGCAGTAGCGCGCCGTGCGGGGCCAGCAGCGCGAGTACCGCTGCCTCGGCGAGGCCGAAGCGCAGTTCGGGCAGCGGGGCCGGCAGGCGGACGCCGTGGCCGGGCAGCAGGTCGATGGTCACCTGATCATGATTCCTCCTCGGGAGCCCGGATGGGAGGCCGTTTTCCGTGGTGGGCATCACGTGCCCCGGTCGGGCTGTCGGTCCGGCTGCGCGGGGGGAGCGGGAGAGGGGGGAGGGGGTGCGGATGGCGGCGGATCAAGTCCCGGCGGATGCCCGGCTCGTGGCGGCGGACGCGGTCGGTGGGCGCGTACGGGCGCGTACGGGCTCCTGTGGCTTCGTGTCGGCTCGTGCGGTCCGGACGATCCGGGGACGGCGGCGGCGATCGACCGGGTCGGACCGCTCCCGTGGCCGGAGTACGAGCACGACTCCTGGGCGCACGCGATCCGGCGGTGGCTGGCGCGGATGTCGGGCGACGGGGCGTAGCACCATCTGCGGGGTTCGGTTTTCCGAACCCCGGATTGGGGTGTCAGCACAATCGACCCGGCGGTTCCGGATGCCCAGGATTGGGGGCATGAACGGGATGACGAAAGCCGCCGTCGGGGCGGCGCACGACGGAGTGACGGGTGCGGCGCTCAGCGGCGAGGGGCTGCACCGCGAGTACGGGCGCGGCACGACCGCCGTCCGGGCGCTGCGCGGGGTCTCGGTGGCCTTCGCACCGGGCACCTTCACGGCGGTGATGGGGCCCTCGGGCTCGGGCAAGACCACCCTGCTGCACTGCCTGGCCGGGATGGACCGCCCCACCCGGGGCACCGTCCGCTGGGGCGGCACCGAGGTGTCCGGCCTGCCCGAACGGCGGTTGGCGGAGCTGCGGCGCACCAGGGTGGGGTTCGTCTTCCAGGCCTTCAACCTGATGCCCGCGATGACGGTCGCGCAGAACGTCGCACTGCCCGGGCGGCTGGCCGGGCACCCACCGGAGCGGGCCCGGGTGCGGGAGGCACTCGCCCGGGTCGGGCTGGCCGGGCGGGAGCGCGACCGGCCGGGCCGGCTCTCCGGCGGCCAGCAGCAACGGGTGGCGATCGCCCGCGCCCTGGCCGCCCGGCCCGAGGTGCTGTTCGCCGACGAGCCCACCGGCGCGCTCGACCGGGCGACCGGGCACGACATCCTCGACCTGCTGCGCGCGGGCGTGGACGAGGACGGCCGGACGTGTGTGATGGTCACCCACGATCCGGTGGCCGCCGGCTACGCGGACCGGGTGCTGCTGCTCGCCGACGGCACGCTGGTCGACGAACTGGTCCGGCCGACGGCCGCGCAGGTCGGCGAGCGGCTGAGCAGGCTGGGCGGGTGAGGGCGATGAGTGGTTCCGTACCGGCCCTGGCGGTCGGTCAGATCGGACGTCGACCGGCGGCCTTCGCCGGGCTCGCGACGGCGCTGTTCCTGGCGGTGGGGGCGGTGACCCTGTTCGGCTCCCTGGTCGCCGCCCAGCTCACGGCCCCGGCCACGGTGGCGCGGGCCGCGGTGGCCGGGCCGGGGCTGATGGTGATCGCGGGGGCGTTCGGTGAGATCGCCGTCCTGGTCGCGCTGTTCGTCGTGGTCAACGCGCTCGGCTTCACCCTCCGGCAGCAGCACCGCGACCTGGCCCTGCTGCGGACGGTCGCGGCGACGCCCCGCCAGATACGCCGGCTGGTGCGCCTCCAGGTCGCGGCGACCGTCCTGCTGGCGGCCGTCCCCGGCGGTGCGGTGGGCCTGCTCGCCGCCCGGGCCTTCCTCGACGCGCTGCAACGGCGCGGGATGGCCGCGCCCGGCCTGCGGATACCGGTGACGCCGGTGCCGACGCTGATCGCGCTCGCGGTGGCGCTGCTGGTCGGCCTGGCGGCCACCGCGCTCACCGTCCGGCGGATCACCCGGCCCGCCCCGGCCGCTGCGATGACCGACAGCGCGGCCGGTCAGGCCCGGACGGGCGTGGTGCGACTGCTGGCCGGTGCGGCGGTGCTGGCGGGCGGTGTCCTGCTGCTGCGGCTGGCCGCCGGCCGACCGGCCGGGGAACTGGACAAGGCGGGGCAGGCGGCCCTGCTCGGTTCGCTGGTGCTGCTGGTCGCGGTCGCCCTGCTGGGGCCGGTGGCGGCCCGAGTGCTGGCGACCCTGCTCGGCGCCCCGGCCCGGGTGCTCCTGCCCAGGGTCGGCTGGCTCGCGGACGCCAACCTGCGCGGCTACGCGGCCCGGCTCTCCTCGGCGGTGGTCCCGGTCGCCCTGCTGGTCGGGCTCTCGACCACGATGCTGATCATGACCAGCACGGCGGAGCGGGCGGCCCGGGCGAGCGGCGCCGCGACCAGCGTCACCAAGGCGAGCGACGTCTGGCTGCGGCAGGCGGAACTCGGCCTGCTGGTCTGCTTCGCGGCGGTCTCCACCGTCAACACCCTGGTCGCGCTGACCGCCGACCGGCGCCGCGAGTTCGCCCTGCTGCGGCTGGTCGGGGCGACGCGACGGCAGCTGCTGCGGATGCTCGCCGTCGAGGCCGCCCTGACCACGGCCGTCGGCGTGCTGCTCGGCGCGGCCGTGGCGGGCGCGGCGACCGGGGCGTTCAGCCAGGCGGTCACCGGGTCGGTGGTGCCGGTGATGCCGTGGGCGGCGTGCGGCTGGGTGGTGGCGGGGGCGGTGGTGCTGACGGTGCCGGGGATCGTGGGCACGGGGCTCTGGGCGATCGGCGGTCGTGCGGTGGAGGAGGTGGCCGGGGAGCGGGGCTGAGGTGGGGCGCGGGAGGTGATGGGTGGTTCGGGCGAGCGGCGGTTCCGGTGGTCACTGGGGGATGCTGGGGGCCGGTTGATCGGTGGATTGGGTGAGGCGCGTGGTGGGTCGATGGCGGCAGGGGCTGTCGGTGCGGGGCGGTGAAGTGGCGTTCGCCGTCCTCGGGCTGCCGCTCGGAGTGCTCGGCGGGGTCTACGCCGTGGCAGTGCTCTACGCGGGGGCCCTGCTCTCGCTCACCGTGCTGGGGCTGCCCTTCGTCGCCGCCGCCCTGGCCGGGGCCCGAGGGATCGGCGGGCTGCACCGGCGGCTGGTCGGGCGGCTGCTGGGCGAACAGGTCGCCGCACCATCGCCGTTGGCGCGCCCTTCGGGGCCGCTGGCGCGGGGGCTGGCGGTACTGACCGACCCGGTCGCCTGGCGGGCGCTGCTCTACCTCCTCCTCCGGCTGCCGCTCGGAGTGCTCGGTTTCCTGGCCGCCGTAGGGCTGCCGCTCAGCTCGGTGTGGCTGGCGGGATTCCCGTTCTGGGTACGGCTGTTGGAGCCGGGCCCACGAACGGTCGACTGGCTGGACGTGGCCGGGCTCCCGGTCGGCCTGGCGGTGCTGGCCGCCGTACCGGCCGGGCTGCGCGCCCTGAGCCGGGCCAACCGGGCGCTGGCCCGGGCGCTGCTCGGGCCGGTGCGCTCGCAGCAGCGGGTGCGCGAGCTGGAGAACGCCCGCATCACGCTGCTGGCTGACGGCACGGACCGGCTGCGACGCCTCGAACGCGACCTGCACGACGGCACCCAGGCGCAGCTGGTCGCGCTCGCCATCACCCTCTCCCTGGCGGACGACGCCCTCGGCGACCCGGCCGCGTCCGGGCCTGGGGCGGACGCCGGCCCCGACCTCGGACGGCTGCGCGCCCTGGTCGACCGGGCGCGCGGGCAGACCGACGACACCATCACCGGGCTGCGCCGCCTGACCCGGGGCATCCACCCGGTGGCGCTGGACGCCGGGCTGGCCGAGGCGCTGCCCGGGTTGACCGCCACCTCACCGGTGCCGGTGGCGCTCCGGCTGGACCTGCGGGAGCGGCCCGCGGAGGTGATCGAGCGGGCCGTGTACTTCTGCGCGGCCGAACTGCTCACCAACGTGGCCAAGCACAGCGGCGCGCAGGCCGTCGAGCTGACCGCGAGCGCGGGTGACGGGAGCGTCCGGCTGATGGTCCGCGACGACGGGCACGGCGGCGCCGCGGTCGGCGCGGGCACCGGGTTGGCGGGGCTGGCCGAGCGGCTCGCGGCGGTGGACGGGGTGCTGCGAGTGGACAGCCCGCGCGGCGGGCCGACGGTCGTCACGGCGGAGCTGCCGAGCAGGTTGTGACGGGGGCTGGGAGGGGGCTGGGCGGGGGCTGGGGCTGAGCCGGGGCCGGGGCCGGAGCTGGGGAAGGTGCGTCAGGTCTCGTGGTCGGGGTGCGAGGCGTTCAGGAACCGGTCTCCGCGAGGTAGGCCAGGACGGCCTTGACCCGTCGGTTGTCGGCGTCCGTCGCGGGCAGGTCGAACTTGCCGAAGACGGCCGCCACGTGCTTCTCCACCGCCCGCTCCGAGACCACCAGCCGGCCGGCGATCGAGCGGTTGGAGTGGCCCTGGGCCATCAGCTCCAGGACCTCGCGTTCGCGGGCGGTGAGGGAGTCCACCCGGCTGCGCCGGCCGCCGTGGAGCAGTCCGTTGACGATCTCCGGGTCGAGCGCCGTGCCGCCCGCCGCGACCCGGTGCAGGGCGTCCACGAACTCGGAGGTGCGGGCCACCCGTTCCTTGAGCAGGTAGCCGATGCCGGCGGCGCCGCCGGCCAGCAGCCGGGCCGTCCAGGCGGTCTCCACGTGTTGGGAGAAGACCAGGATCCCGACCTCCGGCGTGACGGCCCGGATCTCGACCGCGGCCCGGATGCCCTCGTCGGTGTGGGTGGGCGGCATCCGGATGTCCACCACGGCGACCTCGGGCCGGTGCTCGGTGACGGCGGCGACCAGTTCGGGGGCCGTACCGGCGGTGGCGACCACCGCGCACCCACGGGCGGTCAGGAGTTCGACCATCCCCTCGCGGAGGATCACCGAGTCCTCGGCGAGGACGACGCGGAGCTGCTTGTCGATCATGACGCCATTATCGGGGTGGGCGGAAGAACTGGATGTACAGCAAGGCTGGACAGTCTGGACTGATGAAATTACCGTGGAGTGGTGACCGAGAAGCGAACCGCCCCAGCGATCCCCGAAGGCCCGGCCGAGCCGGCCGAGCCGGTCGACCCGGCCGGTCCGGCCGATTCCGCCGGCCCGAATGACACCGCCGGCCCCGCTGACTCCGCCGCGCTGGCCGCCCGAGAGCTCCGTGCCGTCTTCAGCCGACTGCGCCGGACCCTCCAGGAGAAGGGGCAGGGGTCCAGCGGACTCACCCCCTCCCAGACCGCGGTGCTCAACCGGCTGATCGTCGACGGGGCCGCCTCCGCAAGCGCGCTGGCCGCTGCCGAGCGGGTCCGTCCGCAGTCGATGGCCGCCACGCTGGCGGCGTTGGAGGGGCACGGGCTGGTCGGTCGCCGCCCCGACCCCGAGGACAGGCGCCGACAACTGGTCGACCTGAGCGCGACCGGGCTGGAGTGGATCGCGGACAGCCGTCGGGCCAGGGAGGAGTGGCTGGCCCGGGCGCTGCAGGACGGCCTCACCGAGGCCGAACGCGCCACCGTGCTGGCGGCACTGCCCCTGATAGACCGGCTGAACCGGCGATGACCGGTCCGTCGACGCTGCTGGCACGGCTCCGGTCCCGCCGCCAGGAAGCACAGGCGCAGCAGGGGGACCGGGGGGACCGGGGGCCGGGGCGGCAGGGGCGGCAGGCGCCGCGGGACCGGCAGGAGCCGGCCGGCAGCGGGTTCAACCGCCGGCTGCTCGCCCCGATGGTGCTGGGCTCGGTACTCAACCCGATCAACTCCTCGATGATCGCGGTGGCCCTGGTGCCCATCGGCACCGCCTTCGGCGCTCCGCCCGCCGAGACCGCCTGGCTGGTGAGCGCGCTCTACCTCGCCACCGCCGTCGGCCAGCCGGTGATCGGTCGGCTGGTGGACACCTACGGTCCGCGCCGGCTCTATCTGACCGGGACGGCCGTGGTCGGTCTGGCCGGGCTGGTCGGCGCGCTCGCGCCCACGTTCGGGCTGCTGATCCTCGCCCGGGTGCTGCTCGGGATCGGCACCTCCGCCGCGTACCCGGCGGCGATGCACCTCACCCGCAGTGAGGCCGAGCGGACCGGCCGGAGCAGTCCGACCGGGGTGCTGACCGTGCTCGCGGTGGCCAACCAGACCATCGCCGTGGTCGGGCCCACGCTCGGCGGCCTGTTGATCGGGCTGGGCGGCTGGCGGTCGATCTTCGCCGTCAACGTCCCGCTGTCGCTGGCCTGTCTGGTGCTCGGGGCCGTCCGGCTGCCCGCCTCGGTGCCGCGCCGGGAGGACGGGGAGCGGCTCGACCACGCGGGGATCACGCTGTTCGCGGTCTTCCTGCTGGCGCTGATGCTGTTCGTGATGAAGCCCGGCTCCGGGCTCTGGTACCTGCCGGTGCTCGCCGTGCTGGCCGGCGCCGGGTTCGCGGTCCGGGAGGCCAGGGCCCGCAGCCCGTTCATCGACCTGCGGGCGCTGGCCCGCAACCGTCCGCTGGTCGCCACCTATCTGCGCCAGTTGCTCGGCTACACCGCCGTCTACGCCTTCCTCTACGGCTACACCCAGTGGCTGGAGGAGGGGCGTGGCCTGAGCGCCGCCTCCGCCGGACTGGTGCTGCTCCCGCTGTCGCTCACCGCGCTCACGGTCTCCGGTGTGACCGGTCGCAGTCCGGCGGTGCGCGGCAAGCTGGTGGTCGGTGCGGTGGTCCAAATGGCCGCCTGTGCCGCCCTGTTGGTGGCCGGTCCGACGAGCCCCCTGGCGCTGCTGATCGGGGTCGGGGTGCTGGCGGGCATCCCGCAGGGGCTGATCGGGCTCGGCAACCAGACCGCGCTCTACCACCAGGCCGACCCGGCCGCCATCGCCGCTGCGGCCGGGCTGCTGCGCACCTTCATGTACTTCGGGGCGATGGCGGCCTCGGCCGCGAACGCGGCCTTCTTCCCGCACGGCGCCACCACGGGCGGGCTGCACCACCTCGCGCTGTTCATGCTCGGCGGCGCGGCCCTGCTCTTCCTCCTGGTCCTGCCGGACCGCTCGCTGGGTTGGCTGGAAGCTGCTTCTGTTGAACGAAGTTGACGATCCAGCAGGACATCGACCGGCCGGATCAGGCCGTCCGGTCGTCGCCGGGCGGCCGGACGGCCTGATCCGGTCGTCGCCGGACGGCCGGCCGGGCCAGACGTCGACGCCGGGGGCGACCTCGACCGCCTCGACGGAGTAGGTGTCGCGGACGAGCAGGAGCTGCCCGGAGCGGGCGCGGGCCAGGCTCCGGGCTCCACCGACTCCCGGCTGAGCCGGGTCGGCTGACGGCAGGGGCGGCGGCCGGGAGACGGCAGGGGGTGGGCACGGGCGCTCGGCACAGTCCGGCACCCGGTGGCGCGGGACCATCGGGTGCACTGGGGCGGCCGCTCGTACGCTCTCGACTCGTGGGCGAGATCCGGCCCGAGGCCGATCCCGCGAGCGCGGCGGAGGTCGCGGCGCTGTTCGGCGAACCGGAGCCGGAGCTGGAACCGGAGCCGGAGCCGTCCGGGGTCCGGGCGTCGAGCTGGAGTCCCCGGCCCGCTCGCCCGTCACCCGGAACGGGACTGGCGCCGTGTGCCCGGCACATTCCGGTCCGGCGCACCCTGGTCCGGCGAGAGGTAGGCGTCGAGCCTCGCGGCTGCGGTGAGCATCGCCCGGCCCCGGGCGGTGAGCCGCCGTTGCCAGCCGTCGAGGGCCTCGGCGAGGGAGTCCGTGCCGCCCGCCGTGCGGACCTGCCGGATCACGGTGGCGATGTGGTCCAGCGGGTAGCCGCCGCGCCGCAGCAGGTGGGCGAGTTCGGCGTCGCGGGTGTCGTCGGGATGGTAGAGCCGCCGCCCGCCGGGGCGTTCGCGGGCCGGGGTGAGGATCCCGGCGGTCTCCCAGGTGCGCAGGGTGGCGGGGGTGAGGCCGAGCCGGTGGGCGAGTTCGCCGATGCTGAGCGGGCCGGGGATCGAGCGACGGGCGTCGGCGCGCGCGGACTGATGGTCCGAGGTCTGCTGCTCCGAAGTCTGCTGCTCCGAGGTCTGATGGTCCGAGGCCTGTCGGCCTGAGGTCCGGTGCTCCGAGGTCAGGTGGTCGACGGCCCGGCGGACGGTGGCCAGCGTCTCCCGGTCGCGCAGTAGCTGGGCGTGGCCCCGGTCGACGGCGGTCAGCGCCTCGTCCGGCCGGTCGGTGTGCAGGGCGGCCATCACCAGGCCCGCGGTCGCGTGCCCGAACGCCGGGACGAGGGTGAGGAAGGCCCGCAGGGCCGCGGCGTGCCGCTCGGTGTAGATCCGGTACCCGCTGGGGGTGCGCTCGGCGGGCGGGAGGAAGCCGTCGCGCTCGTAGTTGCGCACGGCCTGGGTCGAGATGCCGTGTTCGCGGGCGAGGTCGGCGGGGCGCACGGCGGATCCCTCCGGTTTGAGACTTCTGGTCGAAAATGTCGAGCCGAGACGCTGAAAGTCTCAACCGTTCTTTCAAGGATACGCTTGAGGTCCATGAGTCAGGACATCCGAGACTTCCTCACCCCCTCCTGCGAACTGCTGGCGCTCGGCGAACCGACGCACCAGGAACCGGCCTTCGGGCTGGTCCGCAACCGGCTGTTCGCCCAACTCGTGGAACACGGCTTCCGCTCGATCGCCCTGGAAACCGACCGGGTGGCCGCGTTCGTCGTGGACGACTACGTCCGGCACGGCGCGGGCACCCTCGACGCGGCACTGGTCGAAGGCTTCACCCACGGCTTCGGCGCCCAGCCGGGAAACCGCCGACTCCTCGCCTGGATGCGGGAGTTCAACCGCGACCGGGACGCCGGGGAGCAACTGGCCTTCCACGGCTTCGACATCCCGACCGAGAACACGACGGCCCCCAGCCCGCGCCGCTACCTCGAACACGCCCGCGACTATCTGCGACTCGACCTGGACATCGCCGCCCTGGCGGGCGAGGACCGGCGCTGGGAGCGCGAGGAGGCGATCCTGGACGCTGCCACGTCTCCCGGAGCCACCCCCGAGGCCGAACTGCTGCGCCGCACCGCCGACGACCTGCTCAACCGACTCTACGTCCAGGCACCGGACGTGATCGCGGCAAGCTCGCACGTCGAGTGGCTCCGGGCCCGGACCCACCTGCAGGCCGGACTCGGACTGCTGCGCTACCACGCGCAGTCGGCGGTCCAGGGTCTTGGGACGAGCGCCCGGATCTCCGGACTGATCAGGATGCGGGACGCCCTGATGGCGCAGAACCTGTTCGACATCCGCGCCGTCGAGGCCCGGCGCGGGCCGACCCTGGTGTTCGCCCACAACCGGCACCTCCAGCGGAACCCGAGCGCCTGGTCGCAGGGGGAACTGGACTGCGGCTGGAACGGCGCGGGCCACATCGCCGGCTCGCTGCTGGAGGAGCGCTACGTCTTCGTCGCCGGGAGCCTCGGTCGCAGCGCGGCGCTCGGACTGGGCGAGCCGGCCCCGGGGACGTACGAGGCGCCGTTGCAAACACAGCCCGGCGCTTGGCAGTTGGTGACCCCGCCGGCCTCTGGCACAGCCGTGACCCGCACCGACACCACCCCGCGCCAGGGCTACTTCCCGCTCGACCCGGAGACCCTCGACGGCGCGGCCGTGCTACTGCACATCGCGGACGGAGGAGCCGTGGAGTAGCGGACCGTCATGTCCCCCGGGTGGGCGGCCCGCAGGTGGCCGACCAGGCCGACCAGGACGATCACGGCGGCCAAGGCAACCAAGGCGACCAAGGCGACCAAGGCGACGGCCGGCGGTTTCCGGCGCCCGCCCGGGTGAAGCCGCCATGCCGGGCAACGGTGGCGACGTACTGGACCTGCCGGAGTCCATCACCGCTGATCATAGGTGGCAGAACAACCCGTTCTTGGACGCGCGGGCGACTCCGGCCGCAGGCTGGGGGCATGGACAGTGTGCAGCAGGACCAGGGCGTCGAGTGGGTCCGCGAACAGATCGCGGCGGAACGGCGGGAACTCGCCGAGGTATTCGCCGGCCTCACCGCCGAACAGTGGAACTCGCCTTCGCTGTGTGCGGGTTGGCGGGTGCGCGAGGTGGTCGCGCACATGGGAACCGGCTTCCGGTACTCCACCGCCCGGACTGTCTGGGAACTCGCCCGCTCCGGCGGCAACCTTCACCGGATGGCCGACCGGATCGCCCGCCGCGACGCCGCCGCCGGCACAGAGGCCCAACTCGCCGCCGCCCTGGCGGAGAACGCCGACCACCCCTGGCGGCCCCCGGTCGGCGGCCGGATCGCGGCCCTCGCCCACGACGCCGTCCACGGCCTCGACATCACCGTCGCCCTCGCCCTGCCCCCGCGCCTGCCACTGCCCCGGGCCGCCGCCCTGCTGGGTGCGGTCTCGGCCCGCAGCCTGCGCTTCTTCGGTGCCCGGCTGGAGGGCGTACGGCTGAGCGCGACGGACCTGGACTGGTCGTACGGGCAGGGGCCGTTGACGGTGGCGGGGCGGGCGGAGCACCTGCTGCTGGTGGCGTACGGGCGGCGGCTGCCGACCGGCCTGCTGACCGGGGCGGGGGCGGAGCGCTTCACCCGCTGAAGGATCGGGTGGCGGGGCCGGTGGCGGGGTCGGTGACGGGGCCGGACCGCCGGTGACGGGGCCGGACCGGCCGCTGACTCCGGGACTCCGGCCGGTCCGGCCCCGGCGGGTGGTCAGCCCCCGAGGGGAGCGGACGTCACAGCGAGTCGCAGTACCGCGCGAAGGCGGCCTCGGTGCCGGCCCCGGCGATGCCGTCGATCGCTCCGGTGTAGCCCCAGTTGCTCTTCAGCCAGCGCTGCAGGGCCTCCACGGTGTGGGCCCCGACGATGCCGTCGATGGAGTCGGTGTAGCCCCAGTCCGCGCGCAGGAACCGTTGCATGGCCTGCCAGCTGCCGGTGCCGAGCCGGCCGTCGATGGCGCCGGTGTAGCCCCAGTAGGTCCGCAGCGGGACCTGGAGCTTCTGCGCCTGGGAGACGCTCAGCCCGAGGTTGACCACCGCGGCCTGCGCTGTGGGCGTGGAAGCGGCTTCCTGGTGAACGCCGGGCGGCGTGGCCGCGAAGGCGGCGCCGGCGCCGGCCAGGCTGCCGACGGCGAGTCCGACCACGGCCGTGGCGCCGACGAGTGTCTTCACCAGTGCGTTCGATCGCATGGGTTACCCCCTTCCGGCACCCGCGGGGCGGGTGACGTGTACGGACACCGTCACTCTGGCAGGGGTGTCGTCGCGCACGGACGGAACGGCGGCGGATGGCCGGTACTCGGCCACCGCTGGCCGACCGGCGGACGTTCGAACCCGAACCTCCGCCTCCGCCGGGAGTACTCGCCCCGCAGGGCCCGCGGCGCCGTCACGGCCGTCACGGCTGTCATGACAGCGAGTGCGGGGCGGCCGCAGGACGCGGCCGGCGGGGGCCCAGCCGGACCGCTCGGACACCGCGCGTGACGACGGCATCGGCCCGGACCGGCTGTCCTGCACCCACCGCCCTGCGCCCCGCCGCCGCCCGTGCCTACGATCGGTCCAGGGCGGGGGCGAGACGGAAGCCAGGTGGCCGATGGCGTCGAGGTCCGAGCAGTGGCCGTCGTATGTGCGGGTCGCGCCGTGGTTGCTGATCGTCGGTGGCCTGGTGTGGAACTCGTTGGATCCGGCCGACTACTGGGGCGATCCGCTGCTGGCGGCCGCCGCCGTGCTGTCGGGGGCGCTGCTGTCGCTGCGGGACACCGTGGCGGTGGCGCTGGCGAACGTGACCGGGATCCTGGTGCTGGCGGTGCGGGACGGGTCGATCGGGACCCAGGACGGCTATCTGGAGCTGGTGAACACCGCTTTCGCCGCGTTGCTCGGGATCGGGGTGAACCGGGTGGTGGCCTGGCAGGGGCGGCGGCTGGCGCGGGTGCGGTCGGTGGCGGAGGCGGCGCAGCGGGCGGTGCTGCCGGAGCCGCCGGGGCGGGTGGCGGGGCTGGATGTCGCGGCCTGCTACCGGGCGGCCCAGGACGAGGCGCTGATCGGCGGGGACGCGTACGCGCTGCAGGTCACTCCGTACGGGGTGCGGGTGCTGATCGCGGACGTGCGGGGCAAGGGGCTGCACGCGGTGGGGGCGGTGTCGGTGCTGCTGGGGGCGTTCCGGGAGGACGCGCACCGGGAGCCGGATCTCGGCGCGCTCGCGGACGCGCTGGAGCGCACGCTGGCCCGGGAGAGCGGGCAGCTGAGCGAGGAGTTGCGGCTGGAGGGGTTCATCACGGCGCTGCTGGTGGAGTTCCCGCCGGGGGAGGCGGTGGCCCGCACCCTGGACTGCGGGCACCCCGGGCCGTACCTGCTGGGCGGTGGCGGGCCGGGGGTGTGCCGGTGGGACGCGGCCGATCCGGGGCTGCCGCTGGGGATGGGCGGGCTGGGGGTGCCGCGCCCGGGAGTGGAGGCCAGGCCGTTCCCGCCGGGGTGCACGCTGCTGCTGGTGACCGACGGGGTGACGGAGGCGCGGGACGCCGCGGGGGAGTTCTACGACCCGGTGCGCGGGCTGGCCCCGCTCGGGCCGTTCGCCGGGGCGCGGGAGGCGGTGGAGGCGCTGGTGGCGGACGTGGCCCGGTGGACGGGCGGGCCGCGGGACGACGACATGGCGGTGCTCGCGGTGACCCGGCGCGGGGGCGGCGGGGGGAGCGGAAGGGTGGGCGACGAGGGGGTGTGAGGTGGCCGCCGGACCGGTTGCGGTGCGTGGCCGACCGGCCACCGGGGGCGGCCCCGCGGAGCCCGGCCACGGCTCTGTACGGTCACGCCGATATCACGGTGGGGTTACGGAAGGCATGTACTCCATGGATTCCGGCCAAGTTGAGGGGTTCGCTCCGGTGGCCGGAAAGCAGGCGTCCGGATATCGGACGGCGAAATGGACTCCCTGGTCGCGGGTCCGCCCGGACATCCCGGTGGGCCGTGATGCCTTGGCGGACGGGCCGGGGCGGGCGCGCGCCGGATCGGCGCCGGGGCACAAGGGCCCGTAAGGGAGGCGGAAGGGGCCGTCCCGGCGGTGGCGGGATCCGGCCGACCCGAGGTTCGTCCGGAAACGGACCAGGTGCTTGCCCTGTGTCGAATGGGTGACCGAGAGTCGCATCGATGAACGAGAAGCCTCACCCCCGCCAGGCCCGTCTGTTCGGCCACCGCGACTTCCGGCTCCTGCTGACCGGAGCCGCGGCGGCCCAGACGGGCAGTCAGGTCACCCTGGTAGCCCTTCCGCTGGTGGCGGTGGTGGTGCTGGACGCCACCCCGTTCGAGGTCGGCCTGCTGACCGCGGCCGAGACCGCCGCCTTCCTGCTGGTCGGCCTGCCGGCCGGCGCCTGGCTGGACCGGATGCGCAAGCTCCCGGTGCTGATCCGCGCGGACGTGGTGCGCTGCCTCGCGGTGGGATCGATCCCGCCGGCGGCGGCGTTCGGCGTGCTGACCATGCCGCAGCTCTACCTGGTCGCGCTGGTCACCGGGGTGGCCACGGTGTTCTTCGACGTGGCCCACCAGTCCTTCCTGCCCGCCGTCCTGCCGCGCGAGCAACTGGTGGCCGGAAACGGGGCGCTGGAGACGGTCCGGTCCTCGGCGCAGATCGCCGGGCCGGGCCTGGGCGGCGGGCTGGTCCAACTGCTCGGCGCACCGCTGGCCATCGTGGCCGACGCCTGCGGCTACCTCGCCTCGGCCCTGCTGCTCGCCCGGATCCGGGGCGACGAGGCGCTGCCCGAGCCGGTGCCCGGGCGCTCGCTGCGCGCCGAGGTGGCCGAGGGCGTGCGCTTCGTGCTCGGACACCCGCTGCTGCGGGCGATCGCCGCCGCCACCGCGACGTCCAACCTGTTCGCCGCCGTGCTGATGGCCGTCCAGACGGTGTTCTGGGTGCGGGTGCTCGACCTGTCGCCCGGGGCCATCGGCGCCCTGCTGTCGGCCTCCGCCGTCGGCGGGCTGGCGGGGGCGCTGTGCGCCGGGCAGCTGTCCCGCTGGGTCGGACAGGCCCGGCTGATCTGGCTGGCCACCGTGGTGAGCGCGCCGTTCGCGCTGCTGTGGCCGCTGTCCGGCGGCGGCGCGGGCGCCCTGCTGTTCGGCCTCGCCTCGGGCGTGGTGCTGTTCGGCGCGGTCGCCTACAACGTCGCCCAGGTGAGCTTCCGGCAGAGCGTCTGCCCGCCCGAACTGCTCGGGCGGATGAACGCCACCATGCGCTTCCTGGTGTGGGGCACCCTGCCGATCGGCGCCCTCGGCGGCGGGCTCGTCGCCGAGTGGGCCGGCCCGCGTGCCGCGCTGTGGCTGTGCGCGGTGGGCTTCCTGCTGGTGCCGGTGCCCCTGCTGCTCTCGCCGCTGCGCGGGATGCGCGACCTGCCCACGGCGCCGGCCGAACCCCGGGCCGGGGGCGGCGAGGACGCCCTCGATGCCGTCGACGCCCTCGACGCCGAGGACACCCGCGACGCCGAGCACCCCGCCGCGAGCCCCACCACCCCCTGACCCCCCAGACCCGAGCCGACACTGGAAACCGGAGACCGTTCCGTGCACGCCAGCATCACCGCCGCCTACCTCGCCCGGTACCGCTCCGCCGCCGCCGACTCCCCGGTGGAGCTGCTCCCGCTGACCGGCGCCCAGCGACGGTTCCTGATCACCCGCCGACTCGCGCCACAGACCCGCTCCGACATCGCCCCGCTGTTCTTCGCCTACCCGGGCGGCACCCTCGACCTGGCCCGGCTGGGCCGCGCCGCCGCCTCCGTCGCGGCCGGCCACCCGGCACTGTGCGGCGCCTTCGCGATCGTGCGCGGCACACCCGTGCTGCGCACCGGCGGCCCCTCGGTGGAGGTCGCCCGGATCGCCGTGGCCCCCGGCGGCAGCACCCACACGGCGCTGCGCGAGGCGCTGCTGGACTGGCCCGTCGACGGGCCCGCGCTGCGCCTGCTGGTGGCCCGGGAGCCGGACGGCGGCGAGGAGTTGCTCGCCCTCGCGCTGGACCACGCGGCCTGCGACGAGCAGTCGCTCGGGGTGCTGGTCGGCGAGCTCACCGACGCCTACCGGCGCGACCGGGAGCCCGCGCCGGGCCCCGGCCCGCAGGCCGTCGCCGACTTCCGGGAGGCCGTGGAACTCCAGCTGGCCGCCGAGGAGTCCGCCGCCGGGCCCGCCGCCCAGGCCCACTGGGGGCGCCGGCTCGGCAGCATGGTCGGGGCGGGCGGCGGCGCCGCCGCGGTCACCGGCATGCTCACCGAGCGGCTGCCCGCCGTCGAGGCCGCCGCCCGCGGCGCCGTCTTCCCCGCCCTGCTGGACGCCGTCGGCGCCGCCGCCCGGCGACTGCACCGCGTGGACGGCCCGCTGGCGCTCGGCTACCCGTGGGGCGGCCGCCCGCCCGGCGCGCCCGCCGTGCTCGGCTGCTTCCTCAACACCCTGGTGCACGCCGTCCCCACCCACCCGGTCGCCGACCTGGAGGCGCTCTGCGACGACTGGTGGGACGACCTCGACCACGCCGGCACGCCCTTCGACGAGGTGGTCCGGGCCGCCCGCACCGCCGGGTCCCCCTGGTCGGGCGCGCTGGACGCGATGCTCACCTTCGAGGACCTCCAGCGCCGCCCGGCGCTGGTGCTCGGCGGGGTGCCCGGCCGGGAGGTCCACCTCGCCGGGCGTCCGCTCGCCGCGCCGATGGCCGTCTCCGCCTCCCACGGCGACGAGCTGACGGTGCGCCTGGCCTGGGACGGCGAGCGCTTCCCGGCCGCCGACGCCGAGGCCGCCTTCGCCGAGCTGCTCGCCGTGCTGCGCCGTCACCTCTAGGACCCGGCCCGCCCCCGACTCCGGCCGCCCCCGACTTCGGCCGCCCAGGACCCCCACCGCCCAGGCCCCCCGTCGCCCCAAGACCCCGTCCCCCCGGTGCCGTCGTCCCCCGACGGCCCCGCTCCCCGAAGCCCCCGGCCGCACCCTCACCCCGGTGCGGTCCGGTCCCCACCGGCCGTACCGGGACCACCCCACGCCCGCACCCGGCCACCGTCGTGCCGACACGCCCACCACACAAGGGAATCATCCATGTTCGCACTCTCTCCGTCGCAGGAGATCGTCTGGCTGCACGAGCAGATGCAGCCGGGCAGCCGCGCCTACAACTTCACCGGCGTCCTCGACCTGTGGGGCACCCTCGACCGGGACGCCCTGCACACCGGCCTCGCCGCCACCCTGGCCCAGCACCCCGGCCTGCGGCTGGAGTTGGTGGCCCGGCCGGAGGGCCTCCCGGGCCAGCGGGTCGCCGAGGACTGCCCGCCGGAGCTGCGCCACAGCGACTTCTCCGCCGAGGAGGACCCGGAGGCCACCTTCCGCCGGCTGCTCGCCGCCGAGGCCGAGGAGCCGCTCGACACCGAGCGGGCCCCGCTGCTGCGCTGGCACCTGGTCCGGCTCGCCGACAACCACCACCGGCTGATCCACGTCGAGCACCACCTCGTCCACGACGGCCACTCCTTCGCGATCTTCCTGCGCGACCTGTTCACCGTCTACCGCGCCCGCGTCCTCGGCGAGCCCTACGAGCTGGGCACCGCCCCCTCGTACGAGCAGCACGCCCGCACCGAGGTCGACCCGCAGGCCCGCGAGCGCGCCCTCGCCTTCTGGACCAAGGAGCTGGCCGACGCCCCGCGCGAGGTCACCCTGCCCGGACTGGCCCGGCCGGGCGTCGAGCGCCGCCACCGCGGCGGACAGCTCCGCCAGGCGATCGGCGCCGACCTCGCCGAGCGGCTGCGCGAGCGCAGCAAGTCCGACGGCCACACCCCGTTCAGCACCCTGCTCGCCCTGTTCGCCGAGCTGCTGCGCCGGCACAGCGGCCACCACGAGGTGACCGTCGGCACCGCCGTCGGCAACCGCCCGGAGGGCTTCGAGGGCACCGTCGGCATGTTCGTCAACACCGTGCCGCTGCGACTGCGGCTGGACCCGGCCGCCTCCGGCACCGACGCCGTGGACGAGGTGACCGACGTCCTGATGCGCGCCCTGCCGTACCAGGACCTGCCGGTCCAGGAGCTCACCCGCCGCCTCGGACTGCACACCAGCGGCGCCGACAACCCGCTGTTCAACGTGATGTTCAGCGCCCACGACGCCGCGCTGCCCGACGTCCAGGCGCCCGGGCTCGACGTCTCGCTGTACGAGGGCTTCAACACCGGCACCACCCGCTTCGACCTGGACCTGGTGCTGCTGCCGGACGACCGCCGGGTGGTCGGCGAGAAGCACGCCGCCGCCGGGATGACCCTGATCTGGGACTACGACGTCGACCTGTTCGGCGAGGCCAGGGCCGTGCTGCTGTCCGAGCGCCTGCTGGACCTGCTGCGCCACTACCTCGACCGCCCGGAGACGGTGCTCGCCGAGCTGGCCCCCGCGCCCGAGGCCGAGCCGGCCAGCCCGGTCGTCCCGGCCGGACTCGACCCGGCCGCCGCCCACGACCCGACCGCGCTCGCCCTGCTGGCCGGCACCGAGCGGATCAGCTACGGCGAACTCGACCGCCGGGTCGGCGAGTTGGTCGACCGGATGCGCGCCGCCGGAGTCACCGCCGGCCAGCCGGTGGCCGCCGTGCTGCCGCGCGGCACCGACAGCGTGGTCGCCCTGCTGGCGTGCCTGCGGCTGGGCGCCGTCCACGCGCCGCTGTCCACCGAGGACCCGGCCGCCCGGCTCGGTCTGCTGCTGGAGCGGCTCGCCCCCGCGCTCGTCCTCGCCACCCGGCAGAGCGCGCTCGCGCTGCCGGCCGAGGGCGTCACCCCGGCGCTGCTGGACGGCCCCGCCTTCCCGAAGGCCGAGCCCGCCGCCGCCCTGGAGGGCGGCGCGTACATCATCCACACCTCCGGCTCCACCGGCGTGCCCAAGCCCGTCCTGGTCGGCCGCGAGGCGCTCGCCGGGTACGTCGCCGCGATCGCCGCCCGTTACGAACTCACCGCCGCCGACCGGGTGCTGCTGTTCGCCCGGCCGTCCTTCGACGTCTCGCTGGAGGAGGTGCTGCCCGCCCTCGCGGTCGGCGCCGCGCTGGTGGTGCCGCAGCGCGAGGTGCCCACCGGGCCCGAGCTGGTCGCCGTGCTCGCCGCCCGCGGCGTCACCGTCGCCAACCTGCCCACCAGCTACCTGCTCGCCGTCCGCGAGGACCTGCGCGAGGCGCTGCGCGACGGCCGCTGGTCGCCGCGACTGCTCGTCCTCGGCGGCGAGCGGCTGCCCGCCCGGGCGCTGGCCGGGCTGACCGAGGCCACCACGGTGCTCAACGCCTACGGCGTCACCGAGGCCACCGTCACCTCCACCGTCCACCAGGTCACCGCGGCCGACGTCGACGCGGACGGCGAGATCCCGCTCGGCACCGAACTCGACGGCGTGCGCCTGCACGTCCTGGACGAGACGCTGCGCCCGCTCCCGTACGGCTGCGTCGGCGAACTCGCCGTCAGCGGCGACCTGTTGGCGGAGGGCTACATCGGCCTGCCGGAGCCCACCGCGGCCCGGTTCGTCACCGTCCCCGCGCTCGGCGGCGCCCGGGTCTACCGCACCGGCGACCGCGGCTACCGCGACACCGAGGGCCGGCTGTGCTTCCTCGGCCGCGCCGACAACCAGGTCAAGCTGCGCGGTCACCGGATCGAACTGGAGGAGATCGAGGCCGCCGCCTCGGCCGAACTCGGCGGCCGCTCCTGTGCGGTGGTGCTGCACACCGACCCGCAGACCGGCCCCCGCCTGGTCGGCTTCCTGGAGGGCGCCGAGCGCCCCGACCAGACCGCGCTGCACGCCGCACTCGCCCGCCGGCTGCCCGGCGGACTCGTCCCGGCGAGCTGGACGGCCGTCGAGGCGATGCCCACCCTGCCCGGCGGCAAGCCCGACCGGGCCGCCCTGGCCCGGCTGGTCCAGGAGGTCCCGGCGGAGCCGGAGAGCGCACCCAGCACCTTCGACGACCCCGGCCAGGAGCTGATCGCCGCCGCCTGGCGCGAGGTCCTCGGCCACGACCGCTTCGGCGCGGACTCGCACTTCTTCGAGGTCGGCGGCCACTCGCTGCTCGCCGCCCAGCTCGCCGCCTTCCTGGAGCCGCACCTGGGCAGCCGCCCGCCGCTGCGCACCCTGTTCCGCCACGCCGTGCTGGCCGACCAGGCCCGCGTCCTCACCGGGGAGAGCAAGTGACCGCCCCCTCCGCTGTCCTGGAGGACGGCCACCGCGAGATCGTCGAGGCCTTCGAGAGCTTCATCCGCCGCGAACTCGTGCCGCTCGCCGCCGAGTTGCCCGAGACGGCCGACCAGGTCCCGAGCGACCTGCGGGCCTACGTCCGCAAGCGCTCCGCCGCGCTCGGCTTCTACGCCGGCGACTACCCGGAGGAACTCGGCGGCGCCGACATGCCGTTCCTCGCCGTCGTGCTGCTGCACCACGCCGCCGGGCGCAGCGGCTGCGTGCTCGCCCCCTACGCGCTGGCCGGCTCCGACGGGCCCAGCCCGCTGCTGCGGCACGGCACCCCGGAGCAGATCGAGCGGCACCTGATCCCGCTGGTGCGCGGTGAGCAGACCCGCTGCCTGGCGCTCACCGAGCCGCAGGCCGGCTCGGACGCCTTCCACCTCACCACCACCGCCGTGCGCACCGGCGACGGCTGGGTGCTGAACGGGCGCAAGACCTTCGTCAGCAACGCCGAACACGCCGGGATCGCCCTGGTGGTCGCCGCCACCGACCTCGGCGACGGCAAGGGCCCGAGCGCCGGGGCCACCGCCTTCGTGCTGCCGATGGACCAGCCCGGTCTGCGGATCGGCCAGCGCTACGAGGGGATGTCCGGCGAGCCGCTGTTCGAGCTGCTGCTCGACCAGGTCACCGTCGGCCCGGAGGCCGTCATCGGCGGCGAGGAGGGCATCGCCGCGGCCACCGCCCTCGCCATGGACAGCCTCTCCCGCGGCCGCCTGGTGGTCGCCGCGATGTGCAACGGCATCGCCGAGTACGCGCTGCGGGCCGGCGTCGAGTACGCCCGCGAGCGGCGCGCCTTCGGCAAGGTCATCGGCGAGTACCAGCACATCCAGGAGCACCTGGTGGCCACCCGCGCCGAGGTGGAGTCCGCCAAGCTGCTCACCCTCGCCTGCGCCCGGCTGGTGGACGAGGGCACCGAGGCGCCCGAGAACGCGGCGCTCGCCAAGCTCGTCGCCTCCGAGACCGCCGTGCGCGCGGTGGACCGCTCGCTCCAGGTCCACGGCGCCACCGGCTGGGTGCGCGGCCACCCGCTGGAATTCCTGTACCGCTACGTCCGGATGACCACGATCATCGAGGGGACCTCCGAGGTCCAGAAGGTGATCATCGCCCGTTCCATGGGCCTGAACTGACGGTTTCTCGTACGTATTTGGAGACTTTGATGGAATCCCTGAGCATCGGCTACGGTCGTCCCCACCAGGACGGCGCGGTCCTCGACCTGTTCACCAGCTGGGCGCACCGCACCCCGCAGGCGCCCGCCCTGATCGACGGCGAGCACAGCTACGACTACGCGGAGCTCGACCGCCTCGCCGAGACCGTGGCCACCGCGCTGCGCGGCAAGGTCGGCCCGGGCGACCTGGTCGGCGTCTGCCTCGGCCACTCGGCGGCGCTGGTCGCCGTCACCCTCGGCATAGCCAAGCTGGGCGCCGTCCACCTGCCGCTCGGCCCGCGCCCCGGCGAGAAGCGGCTGCAGGCCGTCGCCGAGCAGCTGCGCCCGGTCTGCCTGGTCGGCGAGGCCGCCGTGCTGCCGCCCGGCGGCGAGCGGCTGGAACTGGACCTGCCCACGTCGGACCTGTCCACCGCCGGGGTGCTGGCCGCCCTGACGCCCGGCGAGCAGATCAGCGTGCCCGCCGGCACCCACTACGCCGTCCTCACCTCCGGCTCCACCGGCACCCCCAAGGCCGTCGCCGCCACCGAACCGGCGCTCGGCGCGCTGCTGCACTGGTACCGGGAGCTGTCCGGCCTCGGCCCCGGCGAGCGGCACAGCCTGCTGATCGGGGTGTCCTTCGACCCGCACGTCATGGAGCTGTGGGCCACCCTCACCTCCGGCGCCGCGCTTGTCGTCGCGCCCGAGGCCGTCCGCTGGGACTCGGGCGCGCTCACCGAATGGCTGGGCGAGTCCCGCATCACCGTCACCCTGCTGCCCACCCCGCTGGCCGAGCCGATCCTCAACCGGCCCTGGCCCGCCGGGCTGGCCCTGCGCCACGTGGTGATCGGCGGCGACCGGCTGCGCCGCGCCCCCGGACCGGACGTCACCGCGACCGTCCACAACGCCTACGGCCCCGCCGAGGCGACCGTCGCCACCACCGTGCACACCATGGCGCCCGGCGGCGACCACGGCGCCGGCGCGCCGCCGATCGGCCTGCCGATCCCCGGCGCCGTCCTGCTGGTCACCGACGAGCAGGGCCGCCCGGTGCCCAGAGGCACGGCCGGCGAGCTGCGGATCGGCGGCCGGGGCCTGGCCGCCGGATACCTCGACCCCGAGCTGACCGCCCGCCGCTTCGTCGAGGTGCCGCCCGGCGTGGACGGCATCGACCGGGTCTACCGCACCGGCGACCGGGTGGTGATGCGCGCCGACGGCGTGCTGGAGTTCCACGGCCGGCTGGACGACCAGGTCAAGGTCAGCGGGGTGCGGATCGAACCCGCCGAGGTCGAGGCCGCCTTCGAGCGCGACCCCCGGGTGCGCCGGGCCGTGGTCGCCGCCGAGACGGCGGAGACCGGCGGCGTCCGGCTGCTGGCCTTCGTGCAGACCGGGGCGGACGCCGATCCCGCGAGCCTGCTGGACGCCGTACGGCCCTGGCTGCCCGAGCAGGCCGTGCCCTCGGCCGTCCGGCTGGTCGACACCTTCCCGCTGGACGCCAACGGCAAGGTGGACCGCGCGGCGCTGCTCGCCGCGGAGCCTCCCGTCCCGGTGGCCGTGGGCGAGGAGGGCGAGACGCCGGTCGAGCGCACCGTGCTGAAGCTCTGCCGGGAGCTGGTCGGCCGCGCCGACCTCGGCCCGGGCGACAACTTCCTCGCCTCGGGCGGCAACTCGCTCGCCGCGGCCCGGCTGCTGGAGTCCCTGGAGGGGGAGTACGGCGTGCGGCTGCGCGCGCCCCTGCTGCTGCGCCAGCCCGACCTGCGGGCGATCGCGCGGCTGGTGGAGGAGCGGATGCCCAGCGCGTCCCTCGCGTAGCGGTCCGTCCCTCGTGTAGGGCCCGTACCCCGGGCGGGGCCCGGTCCGGCTTCGGCCCCGGCCCCGCCCCCCCCGCCCCCGCCTCCTGTCCTGAACAGCGGCTTCCCGGCCTCAGCGCCGGGGCGCCCGGAAGGGAACCAGTCATGACGCCCGTCCGCCCCACCCTCCCCGCCCTGGTCGCCCGGCAGGCCGAGCAGCACCCGACCGCGCTCGCCCTGACCGACGGCGCCACCTACCTCACCTACCGTGAACTCCTGGACGCCTCCGGCCGGTTGGCCGCCGTGCTGGCCGCGCGCGGAGTCGGCCCCGGCAGCGCCGTCGGCCTGCTGTGCGCCCGCTCCGCCAGGTTCGCGGTGGCCCAGCTCGCCGTCTGGCGGGCCGGCGCCCTGGTCGTCCCGCTCGACCCGGCCTACCCGCGCCCGCGCATCGCCGAGATGACCGAGGACGCGGACGTGCGGCTCGTCCTCGGCGACAAGGCGCTGCTCGCCGACGCCGGGCTGCCCGCCGAACGCACCCTGGTGCTCACCGAGCGCGGCACCGAGGAGAGCGGGGGTGCGGTGCCCGACGCCGCCGAACCGGACGCGCCCGCCCTGCTCTACTACACCTCCGGCTCCACCGGCCGCCCCAAGGGCGTGCTCGTCCCGCACCGCGCCGTCGCCGACCTGGTCACCGCCCCCGACGGGCTCCCCCTCTTCCCGCGCGACCGGGTGCTCTTCCACTCCACCCCCTCCTTCGACGCCGCCACCTTCGAACTCTGGGCCCCGCTCGCCCGCGGCGCGGCCGTCGCCGTCTCGCCGGCCGAGCGGCCCAGCGCCGAGGAACTCGTCCGCGACATCGAGCGGTTCGGCGCCACCACCGCCTTCATCACCACCGCGCTCTTCCACCACCTGGCCGCCAAGCAGTCCCGGATCTTCGGCGTGCTGCGCACCCTGGCCGTCGGCGGCGAGGCCCTCGCCCCCGAGTACGCCGGGGCGGTGCTGCGCGCCTTCCCCTGGCTGGAGCTGTACAACGTCTACGGGCCCACCGAGGCCACCACCTTCACCACCGCCCACCGGATCGCCCCGGCCGACTGCGAGGGCGGCCCGGTCCCGATCGGACGGCCCTTCGGCGGCGCCAGCGCCCTCGTCCTGGACGAGCGGCTCGCGCCGGTCGAGCCCGGTACGGTCGGCGAGCTCTGGATCGGCGGCGGGCGGCTCGCCCAGGGCTACCTCGACCGGCCGGAACTGACCGACGAGCGCTTCCGCGACCTCCCGGGCAGCGGCCGCGCCTACCGCAGCGGCGACCTGGTGCGCCAACGCCCCGACGGCGCCCTGGAGTTCCACGGCCGCACCGACGACCAGGTCAAGGTCCGGGGCTTCCGGATCGAGCCGGGCGAGGTCGAGCAGGCGCTGCTGCGGTTCGCCGAGGTCGCCGAGGCGGCCGTGGTGGTCCGCCGGGCCGGACAGCCCGACGCCGCGCTCACCGCCTGCGTCGTCCTCGCCGAGGGCGCCGGGGTGGCCGTCGAGACCCTGCGCACCCGGCTCGCCGAACGCCTGCCCGCCCACCTGGTGCCCACCGCCTGGGCCGTCCTCGCCGAGCTGCCGCTCACCGGCAGCGGCAAGGTCGACCGGCGGTCGCTCGCCACCGCCCCGGACCCCTCGGCGGACCGCACGACGGCCGAGGCCGAACTCACCCCGATCCAGCAGGTCGTGGCCGAGGCCTGGAGCCGCGCCCTGGAACGCCCGATCACCGACCCGGCCGCCGACTTCCTCGCCGAGGGCGGCCACTCACTGCTTGCCATGTGGGTCGTCGACGACCTGCGCGAGGACCTCGGCGTCGAACTCTCCCTCGCCGACTTCCTCGGCCACCCCACCGTGGCCGGCCAGGCCGAACTGCTCGAGCGCGCCCTGCGGGCCGCCGACGACACCCCGGGAGCACCCCAGCGATGACCAGCGACCAGAACGACCTGCTCCGCCGCGCCCGCAACCGCCGCACCGCCCCCGCCGCCACGCCGGAGCGCCCGACGGCCGCCGACACCGGCCCGGCCCCGCTCTCCCACGCCCAGCAGCGGATGTGGCTGATGGACCACCTCGGCCAGGGCGGCGCCCTCTACAACGTCCCGATCGCCACCCGGCTGCGCGGACCGCTCGACCCGGAGGCCCTGGCCACCGCGCTCACCGGCCTCACCGAGCGGCACGCCGTGCTGCGCACCCGCTACCCGCGCCGAGGCGAGCAGCCCTACCAGCACATCGATCCGGCCGGGCCGGTGCCGCTGCCGGTCGTGGACGCCTCCTCCGAAGACGCCTCTCACGTCTCCTCCGACGGTTCGGAGCGGTTGGCGGCCGAGGCCGCCCGCCCCTTCGACCTCACCGAGGGGCCGGTGCTGCGCGCCCTGCTGCTGCGGCACGCACCCGAGGACCACACCCTGTTGCTGACGATCCATCACATCGCCGTCGACGGCGGCTCGTTGCCCGTCCTCGCCGCCGACCTCGCCGAGCTGTACGCCGCCGCCCGCGACGGCGTCGAGCCCCGGCTGCCGCAGCCCGGCCTGCCGTACGCCGAGTACGCCCGCCAAGAGCGCGCCCGCGACACCGAACTCACCGCGACCGCCGACGCCCTCGCCGCCCAGCTGGCCGGCGCCCGACCGCTGCCGCTGCTGCGGCCCGTCGCCCCCGGCGTCCGCGACCGCCGCGCCGGGCTGCACGCCGTACCGCTCGACGCCGCCACCGTCGAGGAGCTGCGGCAGCTCGGCGCCCGGCACGGCGCCACCCTGTTCGCCGTCGTCCTCGCCGCCGCCTTCGCCACCCTGCGCACCGCCGCCGGACAGGACGACCTCACCCTCGGCTGCGCCAGCGGCCACCGCGCCCGGCCAGAGCTGCGCCGTACGGTCGGCCTGGGCGTCAACACCCTCGCGGTGCGGGCCGAACTGGCCGGGGAGGAGTCCTTCGCCGAGGCGCTCGCCCTGGTGCGCGGCGCCCTGCTGGAGGCCCAGCAGCACCACCAGGTGCCCTTCGACCTGGTGGTCGAGCGGCTCGGCGCGGCGGCCCGCGGCGCCGACGGCACCCCGCTGCTGTCGGTCAGCTGCGACCTCGTCCAGCCCGCCACCGCGCTGACGCTGCCCGGGCTCGACGCCGAACACGTCGAACTCGACCTGGAACTCGCCAAGTTCGACCTCACCCTGGTGCTGGAGGAGGGCCCGCAGCCGCGCTGCCTGGTCCAGCACGACCAGGCGGCGCTGGACGAGGCCACGGCCGCCCGGCTGGTCGAGGCCTTCGCCGCCGTGCTCCGCGCGGTGGCCGACGACGAGGACCGCCCGCTCGCCGAACTGCCCGGCGAACTCCTGGTCTCCGACGTCCGGCACCCGGTGCTGGCGGCGCTGTCGGCCGCCCCCGGGGTGGCCGACGCGGCCGTGGTCGAGACCGCCGACGGCCCGCCGCTCGCCTACGCGGTGGTGCGCGGCCCGGTCGCCCCCAGCGGCACCGACCTGCGCTCGCTGCTCCGGCGCTCCGTCGCGGCGGCCGAACTGCCGCTGGCCGTTACCCTGTTGGACCGGATCCCGCGCGGCACGGACGGCGCCGTCGACCGCGGCCGGCTGCCCGGGGCCGTCGTTCCCGCGGCGGCGCCCGAGGCTGCCCGGCCCGGCCCGCTCGACCTCGTCCGCGCGGCCTTCGGCGAACTGCTCGGCAGCGTCCCGCCCGCCGACGGCGACTTCTTCGCCCTCGGCGGCCACTCGCTGGTCGCCGTCCAGCTCGCCGAACGCCTGCGCACCCGGGTCGGGGTGCCGCTCACCGGCCTCGACATCCTGGAGCACCGCACCCCGCGCGCCCTCGCCACCCTGCTCGCCTCCCGCGAGGAGGAGCGCCGTGCCGCCCTCACCCACACCGGCGCCCCACTGAGCGGCGAGCCCCGCACCGGCACCGTGCTGCTCACCGGCGCCACCGGCGGCGTCGGCGCCGCCGTGCTGCAGGAACTGATGGCCCAGGGCCGGCCGGTGCGCGTCCTGGTCCGCCCGGAGTCGGCCCACCTGCCGGCCCTGCACGGCGCCGAGATCGCCGAGGGCGACCTCGCCGACCTGGACAGCCTCCAGCGCGCCGTCAAGGGCGTGGACGCCGTCATCCACGCCGCCTGCACCTTCACCGAGCACGAGACCGACGTGGCCGCCATGCGCGCCCTGCTGGACGGCTGGTCCGGCGGCCCGTTCGTCTTCGTCAGCAGCATCGACGCCTACGGGCGCCCGCCCGGCACCGAGGTCACCGAAGGCGGCCCCAGCGGCGCACCGGTCTCCGCGTACGGGCAGGCCAAGCTGGACTGCGAGCGGATGCTGTTCGAGACCGCCGCCGCCACCGGCCACGGCCCGGCCACCGTGGTGCGCGCCCCGATCGTCTGGGGCCCGCACCACCGCCTGCGCGACCAGCTCCGCTGGGGCTCCACCGGGGACCTCTACCAGGCCGCGCTGGCCGGCCGGCCGATCGTCCTGCCCGCCGGCGGCGAGGGGGAGTGGAACGGCGCCGCCTGGGTGCACTCCGCGGCCCTGGCCCGCGCCCTCGCGGTCTGCGCCCTGCCCGACGGCCCCGCCGCCGGCCGGATCGTCAACGCGATCACCGGGCACGTCTCCTGGGCGGAGTTCGGCACCGAGCTGATCCGCCTGCTCGGCTCGGCCGGCACCGTGGAGCTGAGCCCCGACGCCGACCCGGAGCTGCGGCGCCCGTGGCACTACCGCGCCGAGACCCTGGCGGCCGCGCTGCGGCCCGAGCCGGGGGAGGACTGGCGCAGCGTGCTGGCGGCCATGGTGGGCTGAGGCCCCGTCGACGGGCGGAGGAGTCTCATCGCTCCTCCGCCCCTTCCCGCCGGCGGAGTTGCCGCAGCCGGGAGGCCGCGAGATGGCGGATCCGGCGGGTGCGCCCGCCCTCGGCGAGGGCGCTCAGGCACGCCCCGGCCGAGGGGGTCTCGGCCGTGTGCAGCCGGAGCCAGTTCGAGGCCGTGAGCAACTGCCGCTGCTCCCAGGGCTCGCCGAGGGTCATCGTCCGCGGCAGCGCCCACTCGTGCAGGCGCCGTACGGTGAACGCGTCGGCCACCACCGCTGCGGCCGACTCCCGCTGCCAGTCGGGGAATTCTGGTCGGTCAGCAGCTGCGCCGCCCGCCGGTCCAGGTACTCGCACACCGCGCCGCTCGCCATCGCCCGGTCGGGATCGGCGAGCACCCGCGCCGCCGGCCCGGCCGCGTCGGCCGGTGCCGCCGCGGCGAGCGCCCGGCGGTAGCGGGCGAGCCGCGCGTGCTCGTCCTGCGCGGGGGCCTCCACCGGCCCGTCCGTGTCCAAGCGGAAACCTCCTGCTGTCGACGGCCCCCGGCCCGGCTCATCCGATCCGGACCACCCGGGCCCAGTCCGGCGGCGTGTCCGGCCGGTACTCGCCGTTGTTCTCGTCGTACCCGGCCGGCCGCCGGAACAGGCCCACCACCGTACGGCAGGACGGCGGGACCGCCGGCCACGGCGTCTGCCCGTCCGTCAGCACCACCACGACGTCCGGCCGCGGCCTGGTCCGCAGTGCCGCCGCGAAGCCCGTCCGCAGGTCCGTGCCCCCGCCGCCGACCAGCGGGATGCCCGCCGCCCGGCAGAGCGCCCCGGCGGCCTGGAGGGCGGCGTCGCAGGACAGCACGGTGACCAGATCGTGCCGGCCGCCGACCGCCCGGCCGATCGCCGCGACCTCCAGCAGCGCACTGCCCAGCTCCTGGTCGGAGACCGACCCGGAGGTGTCGATCACCACCGACACCCGGGGCGGACGCCGCCGCAGGCTCGGCAGCACCACGCCCGGGAGCCCGACCGAGCGGCGGGCCGGACGGCCGTAGCTGTAGTCCCCGCCCGCGCCCGGCCCCGACACCGCCGAGCGCATCGCCGCGCCCAGCAACTGCCGCCACGGCTGCGGCGGGTGGAACGCCTCCTCGGCCCAGCGCCGCCAGCCCGCCGGGGCGTTCCCCGGGCGGCCCCGGATGCCCTCGGCGACCCGGAAGCGCACGGCGTCCTGCTCCTGGACCGTCAGCCCGTGGGCGCCGTCCGGGCCCAGCTCCCAGGGGCGGTCCACGCCGTCGGCACCGCTGCCGCAGTCCAGCCAGGCCAGGCTCAGACGGCGCAGGTCGAAGCCGAAGCCGCGGACGTACTCCTCCATCAGCCGGCCCTCCGGCAGGTCGAGGGCCTTGGGCGTCAGCGCGCCCGCCGGCGTGACCAGGCCGTCCCCGAAGGCATCGTCGTTGATCTCGCAGTCGGCGGCGATGTTCATCCGCAGCCGGTCCGCGGGGCCCTGGAAGCCGAGTTCGCGGGTCAGGCGGTCGCTGCGGCCGTGGTGGTCGCGCAGCAGGTGCGAGACCTCGTGCACCCAGACCGAGGCGAGGTCCTCCACCGGGGTGCGCTCGACGAAGCCGGGCGAGGCGTAGCAGCGCCAGTGGCGGTCCACGCTCATGGTCGGCACCTGCCGGGACTCCACCAGGTGCAGGGCGAACAGTGCCGTCGCCAGGTAGGGGCGGGCCCGGACGGCCTGCAGCCGGGCGGCGTACAGCTTGTCGAGGTCCAGCGGGCGGAGGTCCGGCGGGGCGGGGGTCGGGCCGGCCGGCCGGCGGGCGGTCAGTGGCTGGCCGCGCCGGCGGACGTCCAGCGGGGTGGCGGCGGGCCGGGCGCTCCAGCCGGTGTCCGGCGGCGTGGCGTCCGGAGGAGTGGTGCCCGGCGACGTGGCGTCCGGGGACGTGGTGCCCGTGCTCATCGGCCGGCCGTCACGTCGCTCCGGGCGGCGACGCGCACGGCGGCGCGGTCGGCCCGCCGGGACAGCGCCACCGTCGAGGCCAGGTGCTCGATCGCCGCCGGGACCTCCCAGTCCTCCCGGCGCAGCGAGGCCAGAGTGGTGGCCGGGACGACCAGCACGTCCGGCGCGCCGGTCTCCATCGCCCGCACCATCAGCGCCCAGGCCGCGTCCCACCGGGCTGGTTCCGGCCGGTTGCGCACCGCGGCCACCACCCCGTCCAGCACCACCTGGCGCAGGTCCCCGCGCTCGGGCAGCACCGCGCCGGCAGGGTCGGCGAGCAGCTGCTCGGGGTCCGGCAGGTCCATCCGGTCCATGCTCGCCATCAGCTCCAGCCCGGGACCGTCCCCGACGGTGCCCCGGACCAGCAGCGACAGCACCTCCCGGGAGGAGCCGGCCGCGGTGGCGAAGGCGATCAGCCGCAGCGTCATGTCCCAGCTGCGCGGGGACGGCCAGGCCCCGCCGCGCTTGGTCTCGGTGGTGGGCATCCGGTGCACCAACTCCGGCCGCACGGTGAGCAGTTCGCAGACCGCCCGGCGGGCGAGCGCGACCGCCGCCGACAGCTCCGCCGGATCGAGCCGCGGCAGGGTGGCGACCGGCCACACCCCGCCGAGTCCGCGCACCACCACCTCGTGGTCGTGCACCCACTGCAGATGGACGAACCGGTTCGCCAGCGGCGGGCTCAGCTCCCACCCGTCGGCCGCCGAGGACCGTGGGTTCGCCGCGGCCACGATCCGTACGCCCGGCGGCAGTTGGAGCGCACCGATGCGCCGCTCCAGGACCAGCCGGAGCAGCGCGGCCTGGACGGCGGGCGGCGCGGTGGACAGCTCGTCCAGGAACAGCAGCCCGCGCCCGGCCCGGACGAGCCGCACCGCCCAGTCCGGCGGGGCCAGCGGGACGCCCTGCTGCGCCGGGTCGTCGCCGACGATGGGCAGGCCGGAGAAGTCCGAGGGCTCGTGGACGCTGGCGATGACGGTGGTCAGCGGCAGGTCCAGGGCGTCGGCGAGCTGGTTGAGGGCGGCGGTCTTGCCGATGCCCGGTTCGCCCCAGAGCAGTACGGGCAGGTCGGCGGCCACGGCGAGGGTGAGTGCCTCCAGTTGGTCGTCGGAGCGGGGTTCGGTGCGGGTGTCGCCGAGCAGGTCGAGCAGTTGGCGGGCGACGTCGAGCCGGGCGTGGGTGGACGTGGACGTGGACGTGGACGTGAGTGTGGACGTGGACGTGAGCATGGGCATGGGCATGGGTGATCACCTCGGGAAGTCGGAAGTCAGTGGGTGCGCGCGGGTTGTGACCGGCCTCGTGCGTGCGGCGGGCCTTCAGTGAGCGTTCAGCGGGCGGCGATGCGGGGCGGCCGCGGGAACGGGTAGGTGTGCCGGCGGGGCATGCCGAACCGGTAGAGGTCGTAGGAGGTCCAGCTCTCCACGGCCTTGGCCCGCCGGTCGAGGGTCAGACCGGACCGGTAGAGGCCGTAGGCGACCCTGCGCTCCGCCGCCGCCGCGAGTTCGTCCCGCAGCGGCCCCTCGCGCAGCGCCGCCCGCGGGCCGAGCAGACCCTCCAGTACGGCCAGCGCCCCGGCGGTGTCGCCGTGGTTCAACCGGTCGCGCACGCCGGTCAGTTCGGCCGGATCGCGGTGCGCCTGGTCGATCGCGCGCAGACAGGGCAGCGGGGTGCCGGACAGGGCGACCAGCAGCTCCTCGCGGCGCAGCTGGGCCGGATCGTGGTCGAGCGCGGTCAGCACCCCGTCGACCACCGCGATCCGGTGCCGGGCGCCGCGACACTCCACCACCCTTTGCCCGGGCGGTGGTTCGGGCTCCCGTACGGGACGGTGTCCGGGCGCCAGCGCGGCCGCGACCAGCGGATGCAGCCGGTCCGGTGTGAGCGCCCCGCTGCGCAGCAGGTCGACGTCGGGCGGCACCCAGGTCGCCGCGTCGGGCAGCAGCGGCAGCGCCCGGACGTCCCCGATGGCCTCCTCGACGCGGGTGCCAGGTCCGAGTACCAGCCGTCGCTGCCGCCCGAGCCGCACCGTGACGGGCCCGGGTGGGAGCCCCTCGGCGCGCCGCAGCAACTCGGCCTCGGCGGCCCAGCGGTCGGCGGCGAGGCGCAGCCCGTGCGGGCCGATTCCGTTGTGCGGCTGGTCAGTTGGCGGACCGACGCCGGACCGCAGCGCCAACTCCCCGCTGCGCCCGGCGTCCCAGAGGTGCCGGTGCAGGTCGAGCCGGTAGCGGCGGCTGGGGCGCGGACGGGGGTGCGGGGCGGAGCCGGGATCGGAGCCGTCCCACAGTGCCAGGCTGATCCGCTGTCCGTACTCCGCCCAGGCGGGCGGCGTGCGGACCACCAGGTGCACCGGCCGTTCGCCCGGGTAGCGGGCCAGCGGCACGGTCAGGCCGGCGCGCAGCAGCCCGTCGGGCGCGGTTCTGGGCAGGTGCCAGCGCAGCAGGTCCGGCGCCAGGTGGCGCAGGTCCTCGCGTACCCGGTCGGCCAGTTGCCGTCCGTGGGTGCGTGAGACGTCCCGCAGCCGGAAGTCGACCTCGACGTGGGCGGCCGCGCAGGCCCCGGCCCAGTCGCCGGCCAGTCGGCGCTCGGTGGCGGTTTCGATCATGGAGGGCGGCACGGCGTACTCGCGTACGCGCCGCCAGAGGGTGAAGCGGGAGGTGTCCTCGTTCGCGGGGTGGGTGAGCATCAGCACTCACCTTGTGCGAACGGGACCTCCGATCCGAGAGCAGCGAAAGTCTTCATCGCCGGGGAGCATAGCGCCTGCCGCCGCCGCTTCGCCACACCCTTTCCGGGCGCGCGGCCCGCCGTCCACGGCCCGCCCGAGGACTGCAGGAGAGCAGGTCGAAGCCGGTGGTTCGGGGCGGATCCGAGGCGATCCTGCCGACTGACAGCCCCTACTCGGCTTTTCCATTTGCCTAAGGCACCTAGGCAACACCATACTCCTCATAGGAAGCAGTGCGAGGAGGGGCAGCCATGGCACGAGCAGGGCCGAACGCCGAACCCGTGCTGCCCGCGGGCGCCGAACCCGCCGAACCCGCCGACCTCGCCCCCTCCCAGCCGGTGCGACTGTTCGGCAGCTCCGCAGCCCTGCACTCCGTCCCGCCGAACGAAGAAGCGCCATGATCAGCACACCCGTCACCGAGTCCCTCCTGCACGGCCACCTGGACACCGAGCACACCGGCCGCGGTCTGCTCCCGCACCGACTGCCCGCCCGCGCCCGCCGGCAGATCCCCGACGAACAGCTCGCGATGGCCGAGTCGCAGCCCTCCGGCGTCCGCCTGGTCTTCCGCACCCGCGCCACCACGCTGGCACTCCACACCATCCCCACCAAGCGCGCCTATCCGGGCGTGCCCAACCTGCCCGACGGCGTCTACGACCTCCTCGTCGACGGCCGGCCGCAAGCCCAGGCCACCGTCCCCGGCGGCAACCTGCGCACCGTCGACCTCGCCACCGGTCGCACCACCCTCACCGAAGGCCCGCCCGGCACCGCCCACTTCACCGGCCTGCCCGCCCACGACAAGACCGTCGAGATCTGGCTCCCGCACACCGAGACCACCGAACTCATCGCCCTCGACTCCGACGCACCCCTCACTCCCGTACCCGTCGCCCACCCCAACCGCTGGCTGCACCACGGAAGTTCGATCAGTCATGGCTCCAACGCCACCCATCCCACCGGGACGTGGCCCGCCCTCGCGGCCCGCGCCGCCGGCCTCGACCTCACCAACCTCGGCTTCGGCGGCGGCGCCCTGCTCGACCCCTTCACCGCCCGCACCATCCGCGACACCCCCGCCGACCGGATCAGCCTCAAACTCGGCATCAACCTCGTCAACGCCGACGTGATGCGCCTGCGCGCCTTCACCCCGGCCGTCCACGGCTTCCTCGACACCATCCGCGACGGCCACCCCACCACCCCGCTCCTGGTCGTCTCCCCGCTCCTCTGCCCCATCCAGGAACACACCCCCGGCCCCCTCGCCCCCGACTTCACCACCGGCACCCTCCGCTTCCGCGCCACCGGCGAACCCGCCCCCGGCCGCCTCACCCTCACGGTGATCCGCGACGAACTCGCCCGCATCATCGAAGCCCGCACCGCCGACGGCGACCCCGACCTCCACTACCTGGACGGCCGCGCCCTCTACGGCGAGACCGACCACGACACCCACCCCCTCCCCGACGCCCTCCACCCCTCCCCGGAAGCCCACCGCCTGATCGCCACCCGCTTCACCCACCTCGCCTTCGGCCCGGGCGCACCCCTGGCGGTGTGACGGCGGCGGCTGAGGGAGGAGCATCGCGCGGACGGCGGAGCCGGCGTACGACTCCTCGGTGTGGCCCTGCCGGTGTACCAGGACCGGCCGCCCCGGCCGACCTGGCACCAGGTGGTGGGGTGGTCGCCCATCCGGTCGGGGCCCGGGCCGTAGCTGCACTCGTCGACGGAGGCGAGGACGTGGACGGTGTTCCTGGGGTCGATGCGGACGGTGCACCACTCGTCCGACCGGCTCCAGGCAGGCGGGTCTGGGCGCCGATGCGTTCTGCGGGGCCTACCGGCAGGCCTTCGAGACCGCCCTGGCCGCGCTGGGTCCGGTCACGGTGCAGGAGCTGACCCGGGCGCAGACGCCCAGCGGCCTGTACGAACGTTCGGGACATCCTCGGCCCGGCCCCGCCGCAGCATCCGGCTCACCACCGCGCTCTGAGTAGTTCAGCCGTGCCCACTGCCGGCCCGTCAAGTCCCCTTGCGCCACGCCGTGATCATCGCCGTTCGAGATCCGCTTTCGTGCAGACCCTAGTCGCCGAACGCGGCCACGTACGACGCCACCCATGGTGCCGGTGTGGCGGGCGAGGTCACGACGTGGCCGTCGACGGTCATCAGCGGATCGAACGGCACCTGTAGCAACCGGTCGGGCAGCGACCCGGCGAATTGCTCGGCCGGGATCAGCGTCCAGGCCTCCCCGCCTCGGCTCACCTCGAACGCCGCGTTGAGCAGGTCCCCGGCGGGCGGACGCGACGGGGCCGTGGGCAGGGCAGCGAGGATCGCGTCGTGCAGCGGCGGGTCACTGTCCCGGGCGGGCAGGTAGAGGCCGTGCGGGTCGAGGTCGTGCAGGCTGACCGTGGGCTTGCCGACGGCCGGGTGTTCGCGGGAGAGCACCGCGTGCAGAGGCTCGGACCAGGCGGGCGTCACCGTCAGCGTCGTGGATGCCAGGGTGCCGCGAACCAGCGCCAGGTCCAGCTCGCCGTCGCGGACGGCGTCGAGGCGTGCGGTCACCGGAAGGACGACCAGTCTCGGCTCGGCGCGGCGTTCGCTCTCGCGCAGGCGGGCCAGAGCGCGGTCCAGTCGCGGGGTGACGCAGGAAGCCACCCCGATCCGCAGTCCGGCCACCGACTCCCCGGCCACCACCCGTACCCGCGCCGCGGCGGCCAGGGCCTCCCGGGCGGCAGCGAGAACGCGTTCGCCGGCCGGGGTGAGCCGGACTCGCCGTGAGTTGCGCTCAAGCAGACGAACGCCGAGCTCGCGCTCCAGCCGGGCGATCTGCTGACTGACCGCCGGCTGCACGATCTGCAGCCGCTCGGCCGCACGGCCGAAGTGCAACTCCTCGGCGACGGTCACGAAGTATCGCAGCGCTCGCAGCTCCACACCGTCGAACCTATCACGCGATGTGATCGCTGCAGGGAGTCTTTGATCATTGTTCGCGCAGGTCAAACCGGCTGTGATGGGTCATAAGCAGCCCGCCGCAGCGAGTCTGGACGCCGCATGTCGCAGCGCGTGGGCAGACCTGAACGGAGAAGACACGTGAGCACCTCGACCCTCGGCATTATCGGCACCGGCGCGGTCGGCGCAGCGCTCGCCCGCCGCGCCGTCGACGCCGGCCTCGACGTCGTGCTGAGCAACTCGCGCGGCCCGCAGACCCTGGCCGGCCTCGTCGACGACCTCGGCCCGCGGGCGCACGCGGCCACCCCGGCCGAGGCAGCGCTGGCCGCCGAACTGGTCATCACGGCCGTGCCATTGACCGCCCACAAGCAACTGCCCCACGCGGAGCTCGCCGGTAAGACCGTCATCGACCCGATGAACTACGCCCCGCTGAGGCCCGAATGGGAGATTCCGGAACTCGACAGCAACGAGCTGACCTCCAGCGAGCTGGTCCAGCGCCACCTCGTCGGAGCCCGGGTGGTCAAGGCCTTGCACAACATCGGCCCCAGGCAACTGCTGGACCTGTTCCGGCCCGCCGACGCCCACGATCGCACCGCCCTGCCGCTGTCCGGCGACGACCCGGCAGTCAGGGAAGAGGCCATCGCCCTCCTGGACGTCCTCGGCTTCGACGCGGTGGACCTCGGCACACTGGCGGAGAGCTGGCGCAGCGAACCCAATACCCCGCTCTACGCCATCCCTTACGTGGGACAGCCACCGGCCGGCCTCACCACCGTGCCGGACGTAGTGGCCTGGGCCCAGGCAGCGCCGGGCGTGCCCGTACCCGCCGCCCGCGTCAAGGAACTGGCCGCCGCCGCGGTCCGGGGGCCCGCAGGATTTCGGATGTAGCGGGATCGCACCGCCGACAGCGAGCGTCAGCGGCCTCGCAGGGCTCAGGATGCGCCAGCTGTGGCAGGCCTCGTCCGGGGCGCAGCCGTGTTCCTCGCACCACCACGCTCTGAGTTGAGCGGAAAGATCCAAAAGAGAGGGCTGGCAGGGATCAGAGCGGGTTGGCCGCGAGCAGGCCGATCCCGAGCGGCGTGAGGGAGTGGATGACACGCTGTCCGTCCCGGATGGACGTGATCATCCCACTCCCGCGCAAGGTAGCCGTGTGCTGGGAAGCCGCAGGAGCGCTCACCCCGAGCCTGACGGCCAGTTCGGTGGTGGTGCAGCCCGAGCCGATCGCCCGCAGTGCGGCGGCCTTCCCCTTGCCGACGAGTGCCGTCAGCCCGTCCACGTGAACGGGCGGCGGCTGGACGGTCTCCAAAGCGGTGTACACGAAGAGCGGCTGCTGCCACGGGCTGGCGATGGCCGGGGAGACCATGCCTCCGAGGAGCAGGTTCGGGGACAGGACGAATCCGGCCTCGGCCGTACGCTCCAGGTCCACCGGAACCTCCGGCGCCGGACCCCACAGGGTGAGTTCGAAGCGTGTCGGGTCGCTGAAGGCCGGGTGGATTCCGGTCAGCATCCGGCCTGTTCCCTACTCGCCCACAACGCCCCGGCGCATGCAGATGTCGGCGTTGAGCAGCTTGACCATGTCGGGCCAGTCGTCGGCCAGGCAGGCCCTGTACAGGGCATGCAGCCCGTGTAACAGGCGGTTCATCTGCGCGGTGCCGCCGTCGAGCAGTTGCGCGACGGGCCACGGCACGGGCCCCAACTCGGCGTACCGGGCCAGTTCTCCGCGCAACTGCTCGGCGCCGACCGAGCCGATGACGTCGAGTTCGTCGCCGATCGAGATGCCACCGGCGGCCAGCGGCATCGGCGGAGTCAGGAAGTCCGGGAGGTAGAGCGGGTTGGCCGTGATCAGCTCGATCAGCGGCCAGGCCCGGGCCGGCACCCGGGAGCGGACCGCGCGCCACCACCGCCGCGCCGGAAGCGGGGCCCCGCTGTCCTGCTGGAGCCCGATCAGCAGGTGCTGGACCGGTGAGATCGCGAACCGCACATTGGCCAAGTCCCGTGCCGCAAACGCCACAGCCACCCGCATGCCGCCGCTCCCCGGCTCGCTTAAGGCCCGAGCTTAAAGGCTGTCCGTCCTCGGACAGGGCGACCAGCATCTACCCCAGACGCCGCTACGGCTAGAACCCGAAGGGAACAAGCATGGGCATGCGCATCGGTAAGAAGACCAGGTTTGGCCTGGCCGCCACATTCGGCACGGCCGCCCTCATCGCACTCGGCGCCAACCCGGCCTTCGCTCAGGAGGGCAACTTCACCATCGGCAGCGGCTCCTGCGTGGCCATCGAGGAGATCCAGCTCCAGTGGGTCGACGGTGGCTGGCACGACGCCATGGAGAACAACCCGATCCAGGCCTCGGCGACGGACCCGTACTGGTGCCTCTTCACCCTGACCGACAACGGCACCGAGGTCTGGCGCTCCTCCGGCGCCGGGTCCAACTGGTGGCCGGACGGCCCCGGGTACAGCATGCAGGCGTGCGCCGACCGTTGGTACAACGGCACCCGCCTGAGCCACAGCTGCGGTCCGGTCAACTAGTACACCGGCAGGACTTCGACGTTCGGCCTGTTCAGAGGCCAAACGGCGAAGTCCTGCCGGAGCATTGGTACCGCGGGCGTGGCGGGCGGCTCGTTCCGGCCGTTGTCGGCCGGGTCTTCGAGGGTCTGGATTCCGCTGCCCGGGCTTACCGCTGCCTGGAGGGC